>NZ_JBFAXK010000040.1:0-58007 GCF_040680715.1 Nocardia sp. NPDC051981
CGGCACGCCAGTGCGCCGCACCAGGAGGAGGGTAGACGCGGATCGGTTCGGCGAGCAAAGGCATATCGCGGTTGCGAACCGCACGACATTCGGCATTATGGTGCGTTCACTGGAATCGCTCAACCTGCCAGCCGCGCTCGTAGATGACGTCAGATTTCGTACATACCAACGGATCTCAGCCCCAGCCCGCTGACGGCAAAGTTCACCGACGGTCGCTGGCGGGATTCGTCAGCATAGCCACATAGGTGCGCCAGTCATAGTCCTATCCTTCGATGAGGCGCACGACGAGGGTGAGTCGACCGGCTGGCGTCCACGCGCCGACGGCGACGGTCCCCGAACCCAAAGGCGTGAGGCTCTCGATCTCTCCCTCGTCGCGGAAGTCGATCGGCAGTGCGATGCGTTCGGGCGAGTCGAGGTTCTCGTCGGCGACGATCAATGCGTCCTCGGTCGTGTACACGGCGACTCGGTCATCGTTGATCCAGCATCCAGCGAGACCGAATCCGTATTCGGCATCGACCTCACTCGCGTCGAGCCGTGAAATCTCTGTCAGATCCGGCCACGACAGCACCCGTACGGTTCGCGGATCGCTGGGATACGCGGTCACGAGCAGCCTGTTGCCCGAGGGACTGAAGCCCGCGATCACGGGATCTTCTCCTGCGAGGATTTCGGTCAGGTGTAAGCGCGATCCCTCGGCATCGACGCGGAAGGCGAGCACTCCGTCCTGCCCCATGGCGAGCTCGAGAATCGCCGTGTCCTCATCAGGATGAGGATGCAGGAACGCGCGAGCATCAGCGGCGTCGATCGCCTGATCGTCGAGGACCGTCCCGGTCGCGGAATCGAGCATGAGCAGCCGGTGTCTCTCACCGTCCGGAACAGCGATGCCGAGTGAACCACCGAGGAGCGCAACCGCATCGGCGGGCATTCCCGGCATCGTGACCACCTCGGCTCCGGCGATGACGAGCCCGTCGGCAGAGGCGAGTACGAGCAGATCGAGGCCCGATGCCGCCAGGACGCGGGCTTCATCCTCCACCGGGAGCTCGCGCTTCGAGTTCTCGCCGAGTCTGTCGTCGAGCAGACGTGCTGCACCGTCACGCCATAACGCGAAAGTCGCCCGCCCGCCCACCTCGCCGGCAAGAGCGAGACCCGACATCGGATCCAGGACATCGATCACGTCAGCGGAAATGAGCATCCGAGCACTGTATCGAGCGAGCGGTCATCGACTGGACCGAGAGGACTTGGCCAGACACCCCCTCGCCGTGTCGACGCGTCACCCCGACCATCAAAGGTTGAGCGACCGCCCTCAATTCGGCATGAGCGGATGTCTCTGGGCCGCCGTCGATCTCACCGCGGGCACCCTCGCTGGCCTGTTCGGTCAGCGCGGTAGGCGGCATGACCGGATACTTTCGTTAACCATAGTCAGCACTTGGGGTGGGCACTCCCTGTGCGAAACGCTGCAGCCGGGGAATGGCTGGGGCAGAGGGCGGCCCCGAGGCTAGTGTGGCTCTAGCAATATCAACAACCTTGGGGGAGCGAATCTTGGTTGGTACGACCGGTTTTCTCGATGTGCCTGGTGCCCGTCTGCGCTATGAGGTTCGCGGCGACGGCCCGCCGCTGGTCCTGTTGCACGGCAACACGGGCGACGGCGACGTGTTCCAGTTCGTCGCCGCGCCGCTCGCGCAGCGCTACACGGTCATCACCTACGACGCGCGAGGCAACTCGCGCAGCACACTGACCACCGACGACCCCGGCCCGCAACCGGTGCGCGAACGCGCGGATGACGCGCTCGCGATCATCGACGCGCTCACCGACGAGCCACCGTTCGTGTTCGCCAACAGCGGCGGCGCTATCACCGCGCTCGACCTGCTCAGCCGGTACCCGGACCGGGTGCGCCTGGTCATCGCGCACGAGCCGCCGATGTTCACCGTCCTGCCCGACGCCGCCGACCACGCGGCCTACTTCGCCGACGTCCACGCCACCTTTCTGCGCGAGGGCACCGACGCCGCGTTCCAGAAGTTCGCCGCGGGTATCGGCATACCAACGCAGAACCAGCCGGCCGAGCCCACGCAACTGCCGCCCGCCATCCGCGAGATGCGCGCACGCATGCACGCCAACCTGCCGTTCTTTCTTGGCAACGAAATGCTCGACGTCGTCGGCTACCAGCCGGACGTGCCCGCGCTCGCCAAGTCGGCCGACCGATTGATCTTCGGCATCGGTGCGGACTCGCGTGCCTTCCGGCCCGCGCTGCCTGCCCTGGAGTTCGCGCCGACGATCAACGCCGAACTCGTCGAGTTTCCCGGCGACCACGCTGGCTACCTCGGCTCTGCCGAGCCGTTCGTGACCACGATGCTGAATGTTCTCGCGGCCCGCTCGATCACGAAGTGACGGATCAGAGGCTTGCGACGGAACGGCCCCACAGGTCAGAGAAGCACGCGTTCAAGTGAATTCGCGCTTCTCGGCATTATGGGACGTTCGACACCTGCGATTCCGGGCCACAGACCCACATTCGACCCCATTGGCGCCACCTGGCGGTGCGAGAACACCGCCATGCCGACAGCTGTTCGGAAAACGATCAGCGGGTGATCTTTGACCAGCGTTCGTGGGCGGACTGGCGAGTGATGTTCGCGGCCTGGGCGATTGCTTCCCCGGAGGCGCCGGCGGCGCGGGCGCGGGTCACGGCCTCGATGCGCCGCTGCTCGGTGTCTCTGATCTCCGCGGTGATGAGTGCGATGAAGACGTCGATGCTGCCGTAGCGCGCGAGGACCTGCGCGAGCAGTTCGTGCACGGCCGATCCCATCAGATCGGTCATTTCACCCCGTTAAGGTTCACCGACCGGTCGGGCCCGGTTCTGTCCGGCATTCTGGCACGACAATCACGATCACTTAGTTAATTCGGAGATATCTGCGACCTTCCGTGCCTGGGCACTCTCGATTCGTGCCACCAGCACGGTATTCGGGCCGCTCCGACACAGGATCTCGGTACCGTGCGGTGCGGGTGAGCCGATCGCGGAGCGCGGCGGGATCAGGGTGCAGTTATTGCGCCGCATTCTTACGTCGGATCACCCCGGCCGGGGTCACAAGTGGACGACTCCGGAACCGGTGCCCCGCTTCGCCAACTCGAGCGGTGCATCGGGCTCGGCAGCCGGGTGGATCGGCCCGCAGACTCTTCTGATCCACCCGGCCCGAGCAGCAATCGCACCGTCACGGTGGAAATGGTCGTGTGCCATGAGCAGTACGGATGCGCGCCGCCGCCGGTCGAGGGCGCCGGGCTCAGGTGGCGGTGGGGGAATGGGCCGCCTGGCAGACCTGCACGTGCTGTGCGCCCAGATCCACCAATGGCAGTCGATGATCGCCATCGGTGATGAGCTACACGACCGCTACCCGGAACTGTCGCCGGTGCTGACCGGTCTGGACGGTGCCGCCGATCTCATCCAGGCCGACATCCGGATCCGCCGCCAACTCCTCGACGCCGACATCTACAGTCGCACTGCCGATTTCACCACCATCCCCGACCGGATCCGCCGGCGCGCCACCCCCGACGACCTGCTCCCGGCCGCCTATCTGCGCTATCAGTGCGCCGCGATCGCTGCGGCCTGCAAGGCGTTCGTCGACGTGGGCCGAGCCCTGCGCGATCCGGCGTCCAGCCGCCCGACGATGTAGCCCGCCCTCGCTGGTGTGGTCGAACTGCTGCGTCGGGTCGAGCAATTCGCTGGCACGGCCGGTGTCGAACTATCGAGCGGTCCTGTCATCGGTCGAGGGGGAGTGCCCGAGTGCAGATGTTCATCAGTGGCCGGGTCGGCCGCTGCGGCGGTGAAGCCCATGTCGTCATCGGTGCACCGCGTCCGGTCGGCGGGTGCGCCCGCGGTGAGGAGGTCTGCCACGTCGAAATCCGCCGCGCGGACACCGTCGTGCGGCTGCACCCCCGGCCGGGGTCCACGCACGGGCGGCACTGGACAACGCGCTGTGTGAGGTCACCCGGGATCTGGGCATCGACCTGCCGGGGTTGCTCGCACACGTCACGGTCGGGCCCGCATATGACATCCATGCTCGGTGCCGTCGCGGTTCGCTGATGTCCTGTCTCTAAAACGCCGATCGCCGAGGCCCGCCGCCCGCCAGTTCGCGCGGAAAGTGATGGTCCACATTCACGCTGGCGCGCGGGCGCTGCGAGACGCCCGTCAGCGAAGGACGAACCAACTAGGATTGGTGATCCGCGCCCGCTGGCGCGCAGGCGTCTCCAACCGTGTGAAGGAGGACCCATGGCGGGCAGCGTGGCAATCGAGGAGAGTGTCGCGGTCGGCCGTGCAGCACGTGAGATCGTGCCGCGGCGCACGCTGGCTGAATGGGATCGGCCTCACCGTTCGTGCAGCGCGCTAGGGATCCTGTTTTCCCAGCATGCTGAGCGAGACCCCGACCTGCTGCCTATCCGTTACGGTCGGATGAGTGCCTCGCCGTGGACGTATTTGCGGGGCGCGGCAGCGGTGATGGCGGCCGATCTCGCGCTGTCGCCCAATACCGGATTGACCGTGCAGTTGTGTGGTGATGCACATGTGCTCAACTACGGGCTGTGGGCTTCGCCCGAACGGAATCTGACTTTCGACCTGCGTGATTTCGATGAGACGCTGCCGGGTCCGTTCGAGTGGGATGTCAAACGACTGGCCGCGAGCTTGGTGGTGTGCGCCTGGGAGAACGGGCTGCCCGATGAAACCGCCGATGCCGCCGTCACCTCCGCGATCACTTCATACCGAACACATATGCGCGACTACGCAAAGATGTCGGAACTCGACATCTGGTACGACCGCATCGACGCGTCCACGCCGCTGGCCTCACTGGATTCCCGTGACCGAAAGGAGGTGCGCGCCCTGATCGCGAAGCAGGCCAGAAAACGCACCAGCCTGGGCGCATTTCGGAAGATGACCGAAGTCCGCGACGGCCGGCGGCAGATCACCGAGAACCCGCCCTTTCGAACACATCTGGACCGGCCCGAGAACAGCGAGGAAGCCGAGATCGCCCGGCAGGTGTTCGAAACCTACACCGCTTCAGTTCCCGAACAGCTCACCCGGCTGCTCAGCCGCTTCACACTGTCGGATGTGGTGCGACAGGTCGTCGGTGTCGGCAGTGTCGGCATGCGCGTGTATCTGCTACTGGCAGAAGGCCGCAGCGGTGAAGCGCCGTTGTTCCTTCAGGTCAAGCAGGCCGGAACCTCGGTTTACGAGCCGCACCTGGGACCGAGCGTGCAGGACAACCACGGGCACCGTGTAGTGCTCGGCCAGCACTTGATGCAGTCGGCGACCGACCTGTTCACCGGATGGACCCGATTGGAAGGGCATGACTACTACGTACGACAGTTCCGCGACATGAAGATCATCCCGGAGGGTCGCCAGATCGCGCCCTACCTGACCGAATTCGCGGGGTCTTGCGCGCATGCGTTGGCAAAGGCTCACGCACGCACCGGAGATCCGGTGGCCATCACCGCCTACATCGGTAAGGGCCGTGCCTTTACCCGCGGAATCGAGGAATTCGCACGTGCATACGCGAGACAAACCCACGCCGACCACGCCGACCTGGTCGTCGCCATAGCTGACGGCCAGGTCGAGACCGCGCCCGGCTGGTGATCCGACGCGGTCCGCTGCGTAGCAGGCTGCCGCCGTGAGAAGCAATCCCTCGGCGATGCCCTCGAAACGTTGAAGATCAACAGCGCTCGACATGGGTTCTTTGCCGGAGGTGCGGACGCCGCGACCCCAGCCGAGGTGTTCGGAAGACGATGATGGGGGAGGCGCCATACCTAACAAGGCCTCCCCCATCCTTGATTCGCAACCCCGTGTGCGCGTTCGGAAAACGATCAGCCCGAGTGTCGAGCAATCCGCTAGCACGGCGGCGTCGAAGTGTCGAGCGGTCAGGTCATCGGTTGAGGGGGAGTGGGCCTGTGGGGTCCGACTGCCCGAAGAGTCACTCCAGGAATGCGGTGTGCGCCAGTTCCGGTACGCCGGAAAGCGGCGAACATGACGCCCACGAGACGGGCGGTGGTGGGCGTCCTGGTTAGCGAGGCCGGTTTCGGCGACAGACCTCGGGGACCGGAGGAGGTCAGCCTGGTGCGCCGGCGCGGGGATGGGTCGCACGGGTGGGCTGGCTGCTCCGGTGGTCGCTGTAGTACTCGGGATCGTGGTGCCGGTTGGGCAATTGCTCGTGCTCGTACCGATTTCCGCTGTTGAAGGTTTTGGCGGCGCAGGGGATCGTCATCGTCGTCGGCAATCTGCGTGACCTGCTGCGCGTCAGTCCGGCAGCCAGTGCAGCTCGTGTGCCAGGGTTTTGGCGACGGTACGGATGCGGCGGTGTATTGGTGACTGCTCGCGTGGGAGGACCAGGTGGATCGTCAGGCTGGGTGCGCCCTGCAGCGGTCGCCACGTGAGACCGGCCGGTTGTGTCGTGACCGCGACTTCACCGGCCGGAGCGAGGGTGAGCCCGTCGCGTAGGTCGCGCTGAGACATGTCGAAAGAGACTGCGGGCGTGTGGAATCGGGGGTGTGGTCGGGTGTCTCGGAACAGTGCGGACAGCTGGTCGTGGATCACGGGGTTGGCCGTACGGTCGGGCAGTCGCAGCGGATACGCGGCCGCGTCGGCGATCTCGATCTCCGGGTGTTCGGCCAGCGGATGATGCTGTGCCAATTGGACTCCGACGCGCTCACGCCGCAGCAGGAACCGGCGCACGCCACGACCCGGCTGTTCACCGCGGGTGATCCCCGCATCGATGCGGCCGTCGGCGACCGCGGGAGAGATCTCCGGTGTCGCCATCGGGACCGCGCCGACCTCGAGTCCCGGGCTGCTGCGAATGAGCGTGTCCACCAGGGCCGGTGCCGTCTCGGCCCCGGTGCTGAGGCTGTATCCGATGCGCAGCGTGCCCAGTTCACCGGCCCCCGCATTCCGGGCGGTGTCCCATGCCCGGTCCAGCGCCGCCAGCGCGGGCGGCGCGGACTCCGCCAAAGCCGCACCGGCCGTGGTCAATACGACGCTACGCGTGTCACGAACCAGCAGGGCCGTACCGAGTTCCGACTCCAATCGGCGCATCCGGGCGCTGAGTGCGGGCTGCGCGATACCGATCCGTGCGGCCGCGCGGGTGAAGTTCAACTCCTGCGCCAGCACCAGAAAGTACCGCAGGCTCACCGTATCCGGCGCCACATGCCCTCCCCGTCGATTGATAACGATCCGTTCTGAGCCTATCGCGACCCGGTCTTTCCCTCGACCACACATCAAGCCCTAACCTGCGCATATGACGATTCAACCGACCGCGGTAGATGCAGGAGGCAGTCATGCATAAGTTGTTGGTCCTGTATCCCAAGCCCGCCGACCCTGATCACTTCCGCGACTACTACGTGAACAACCACCTTCCACTGGTCATGAATTGGCCCGGCCTGCTTGCGTGCCGCTACAGCTTCGACGTGGCGGCGAGCAAGGGAGAAGCGCCGTATTTCGCGGTCTTCGAAGCCGACTTCGCTGACGCCGCCGCCATGGCTGCGGCGCGGTCGTCGCCGCAAGGCCAGCGGGTGTCCGCCGATGTCGTCAACTACGCCACCGGCGGTGTGGTCGTCATCGACTATCCGGTGCAGGACGGCACCGACTGAGGCGGGACGGTACGCTCCGGGACGCGTTCGGTCGGCCGTTGCGGCCAGGTCCGGCTATCGGCGGAACGCCGTTGGCGGTTGCCGGTTCGTTGAGCGTCAAAGGTGGGCCGATGTCCTGGCCGGATGCCACGGTGGTTGATGCGCGCGTGCGGCGCGACGGCCGGGGCGGGAGCCCGCCAACCTCGGGCAGGCCCGGTGGATGTATCGGGATGAGTTGTGCTGCATGCTGTTTCGTCTTGTCTAGAGGCTTTCGAGCGGTTTGCGCCCGGCGACTTGCGGGAGTCGGCTGAGCCGCTGTTGCCAAGCTTCACCTTTCGTTCGCGGGGCGGCGCCCTCACCTAGTTCGAGCAGCTGATGAGGGCGAAACCCCGGAGGGTCCGGGGCGAGACCGGACCCTCCGTAGCGACCGGGTGGCTGAAGGCTAGGATTTCAGTCGGGTGGTCCGATGAGTTCGGCGATGATTTCGATGCCGAGTGCGTAGGCGGGCACGCCGGCGGTGAGGACAGCGGTTTCGGCCACGCCGATGAGGTCGCCGGTGGTCGCGCCGGCGTGGAGTGCGCCGCGGGCGTGGATCCGGGCAGGGTCGGATCGGCCCAGGGCCAGCAGTTGACCGAAGTGGACGAGCTGCTGCACGCGTGGTCCCAGCGCATTATCGGTCAGCACGATGTGCCGCAGCGCCATGATCGCTTCTTCGGTGTCGAGCCGATCGTGTTGTTCCGCCAGGCGCAGGCGGTCCTCGGCGCCGCGGGGGATGGTGCCGAGGGTCGAGCGGTAGCGGTCGCGGATCGCTTCGGCGCGGGATGCGTTGTCGCTCATGACACCCGGGCCATCGACGCGCGGACGGCTTCGAGGGCGCCCGCGGGGAAGTCCACGGCCCCGCCGATCGCTTGCGCGGCGATTTCCGCTTCGGCGCTTTCCTCGATCGCGTACACGAGCTCGGCGGCCGACGCGGGGTCCTGGCCGAAGACCATCAGGCCGTGGTTGGCCAGTAGGACGGCCCGCGTGGTCGGGCGTTCGTCGAGGATCTGCGCGATGCTGCGGACCGACACGTCCGACCCGCGCGGCCCCCATGCGACGATCGGCACATCCTCGGCCTGGCCGAAACGCAGCATCGGCTCGGTGCGGCACGGCAGCGGCCGATTGGCCACGGCGAACGCGGTCGAGGCGGGTGAGTGCGTATGGATGACCGCCCCCACCTCGGGGCGCTTGCGATAGACGATGCCGTGCATGGTGATGATCTCGGCGCTGGCGGACCGCAGCTTCCCCTCGAGGACCCGACCGTCCTGATGGACGATCGCCACCTGTTCGGGGCGCAGATCGCGGACGAAGCCCGGGGTCATGGCGAAGCGTTCGCTATCCACCCGCGCGCTGAGGTTGGCGTGCCCGGAGTGCGACATCACGCCGGCCACGAACAGCTGCGCGGCGGTCTCGGCGATCTGTTGGGCCTGGGGTGTCACTGCCGGTGTTCCCGTCATGGTCCGACCTTTCGGATTCGGTTGTCGGCGGCCGGTTGCCGCCGGTGAAGACCACCGTGCGCCTTAAACTTGGGTTTAAGTCAAGCGTCGAGTCGGACGAGGAGGAACAGCCGTGATGACCATCGGCCAGCTCGCCGCGAGCACCGGAGTCCCGGCCTCGGCGATCCGGTATTGGGAGCGGCACGGGCTCTTGCCGGAACCCGAGCGGCGCAGTGGGCAGCGCCGCTACCCGGCCGAGGCCGCGGACCGGATCGTGCTGTTGCGCAAGTGCCAAACAGCCGGTCTCAGCCTGGACGAGATTCGCGAGTTGCAGCAGGACCGGCTGCGGCGCAAGGCGATGCTGACCGCCAAGCTCGCCGAGATCGAGTGCCGCATCATCGACCTACAGCATGCCCACGAACTCCTGGCCCACGCCGTCCAATGCAGCAAGCCCGACATCGTGACATGCTCGACGTTCCGGGCGCAGATGGCGACCTGGCAGTCGCCGCCCAACGACCCGACCTAGCCCGGGGTGCTACGCCAGCGTGAGCCGAGCCAATGTGCCGCTGTCCGGTGCGGGCTCGCTTGTTGTCCGACCAAATGCCCTCAGCGAAAGAGATTTCTGAGTTTTCGCATCTTGAGGACCACGTCGTCCGGGAAGAACAGGCAAGCCCCGGCCCAGCCGTTCGTATCCCCGGTGAGAGGCGGTGTCGCCTATCTCGGCGATGGTGTGAGCACGATTCTCCCGAACACCTCGCCAGCTTCCATTTTCTGGTGCGCCAGCACAGCTTGTTCCAGGGAAAGCGTCTCATGCACAACCGCTTCCAGCTCGCCGCAGGCCGCGGCGGCGAACAGTTCGGCGGTCGCGGCGCGTCGGTCGGGTGCGGGCACGGTGTCGGCGCTGAAGGTCGCGAACGACATCGACTTCCTGAAGGCCGCGACCATCTCCGCGCCGAAGTCCGCCGGTGGCATGCCCGCCATCACGCCGACGGCCACCATGCGACCGTTCGGCTCGAGCCTGGCGAAGAACGAAGGCAGATCCGCGCCGGCGACGATGTCGATGATGACGTCGTAGCCGGCGGGAGCGTTCGCCGCACCCTGGCCGGCGCGGTCGAGTACGTGGGTCGCGCCGAGCTTGCGCAGGCGCTCGCCGCGCTCGGCCGATGAGGTCGTGACCGCGACCGCACCAGCGCCGCCACGAGCCGCGAGCTGGACCGCCATGACTCCGATGCCGCCGGCCGCGCCACGGACCAGCACCGACTCGCCGCGCGCGAAATGCGCATGGCGCAAAGCGAAGCGGCCAACCCAACTGTTCTAAACGTGCACTACAGCTGAGGAATTAGCGCGAAATTACTGTCCTACAGCGGATTGTGCGGGATTGCACCGGGTCGCACGGAACTCGGCAGTTCCGGACGTTCCGCACGGACGCTAACGGCCCGAGATAGCCTCGGGCCGTTGATCTTCGGACTGTCGCGTCTGGCCGCCGTGCAGGGTGCCGACAGCATTATCGATTACGAAATCGAGCTGGGGACTTCGAATACGCCGCTACTTGACCGAGCTGGCCAACTGATCGGCATACGGGGCAGTGAATTTTCCGACGATGGGAAGCTCCGCGCGGACACCGCCGGTGTTGTTCGCCTGGACCATGGCCATGATCCAGACGACGACCGCGAAGACCGCGACTGCGAGTCCGGCGCGGCTGAAGATGATCCCCAGGACTCCGAGGAGCGAGCCGACGATGCTCAGAACAACATTGACCACCGAGACCGCCCCGAAGAAGACGATCGATTGTGAGGCATGGAATTTCACATCGGGATCGTTCTTTCCCACGAATAGGAAGATGATTCCGGTGAGCCACCCCAGCGCGTACGACAGGATCGCGCTGGTCTTTTTGTCCAAGCCCGCGGACTGCGGTTGGTTCGCGGGAGGTTGAGAAGATGTCATGGGGTAAGTAGACGCCGCGCGCGCCCCCTACCGATCCCAACTTTCGGCTCGAACCCGCAGGTCGCAGGCCAGCCGACGACCGGGGTCCCGGACATGGTTCTCTTGACGAGATGACTGCCAACGAGCTCGAAATGCCTGGGCGATAGCTCATTACACAATCGAGCACCGAAAGGACGAAGAGTAGCCAAGTGGTCTCCCGGCAAGGAGCGATGCACGGTCATTGTTATGCAACGGTGTTCGGGCGGCCTCGAATCGATACAGCCACCTGAAGGTCGCCTGCCCCGCGCCGGTCGGTTCGATCAGCGGGGTATGTGGAACTGCAGGGCATTTGCTGAACACGCCCAAGTAGCCGGACATGCTCGCCGATGACGGCACCGTCGACAACGGCTCCGGACACGAGGCCTTCACAGCGATGCTGGATCATGCCCAGAACTGGAACACAGAGCTGGAACTGGCGAACCCCGCCCACGAAGACCTCACCGACCTGAGCCAGCTGATCCCCAGTCCGATGTTCATGGGCGGTGGCGCGATGGTCGGACCGATCGCTCCCGCGCGTGCCGACGCCGCCCTGCGCACCACGGTGACGAGCTTCTTCGACAAATTCCTACGTGGCAACGGATCCACCGCCCTGGAGCATCCGGCGACAATCCCGGATATCACCGTCATGCGCTGAGGCTGGCTATCTGGTCCGCACGCCAGGAGGGCGGGAATACACGAAAACGACCTTGCCAGTTGACCTTCGAGCCACTCCGCGTGTCCCTTCCACGCCACCCGTAAGCGACTGCAAGTAGGTTCTTGACTCTCACACAGTGTCAGGCGGTCAGCTGGGAGGCGTCATGTTCATTATCGGAGACTTCGCCCGGCACGGCCGCGTATCGGTCCGGATGCTGCGTCACTACGACGCGACCGGCCTCTTGCACCCGGCTCGAGTCGACCCGGCCACCGGCTACCGCTACTACACCGCCGACCAGCTGGCCCGCCTCAACCGCATTATCGCGCTCAAAGATCTGGGATTCACCCTCCAGCAGGTCGGGGAGATTCTGGACGAGAAGGTTACGACCGCCGAACTGCGTGCCATGCTGCGGCTGCGGCGAGCGGAACTGGAAGCGGCCATGCAAGCCACATCGGCCAGGTTGGTTCAGGTCGAGGCGAGGCTCCGCTCGATCGAAAGCGAGGGGCAGATGCCCGAGAAAGATGTGGTAGTGAAGAGTCTGCCGAGCGTGCGGGTTGCCGAATTGACCGGTGTGGCAAAAGACTTCGACAGTATTGGTCCGGTCATCCAGCCGCTGTACGACGAGTTGTTCCGGCGCCTGGAGGTCGCGGGCATCACTCCTTCAGGTCCCGGTATCGCCCACTACGAGGACGCCCCCGACGGCGGGATCCTCATCCACGCGGGCGTCGAGGTCTGCGCGCCGCTTGCGGAGGATGACGGATTGCGGATCGTGGACCTACCGCCCATCGAGCAGGCAGCGACCATCGTGCATCGCGGATCGATGGATACCAGCCTGCCCACGTTCCAAACCCTGGGCCGCTGGATCGATGTCAACGGCTACCGTTCGACCGGCTACCCCAGGGAAACCAACCTGGAATGCCCCGCGAACCTCGATGACTGGGTTACCGAGTTCCAGGAACCGGTCGTCAAGGACCAGAGCACCGGCTGACCAACCCAAAACTCCGGCCCGCCAAGTGCTCTCGGTCGCTGGGGTTCGCACCCAGCGACCGATACAGCAACGACAACGAGTAGGTTGACGTGGTTCGCGCCGGCCGATGGTTCGAGCCATCCAGCCGGTCGGTCAGGTGCCGCGCGAGCACCCGGTGCGGCTCTGCCGAACATGGTTTCCTGCACGGGATTTCGGGGGTTTTCCACATGGTCAGCGGGTTCGGCCCGGCCGTAGTTTCGGCCGGTGCGAATGCTTCGACGGGTATTGACGATTGTGTTGTCGGTGATGGTGGGGCTGCCGGTGGGAGCGGCCCTGCTACTGGTGGCCGACCGGGGCGCGGCGATCGGTTTCATCGTGGATCGAAGTGCCGGTGGGCCGGTGACGGCCGCGGCGCTGCAGGTATCGGACCGGCACGGGACACAGATCTGGCATGCGGGCGAGATGGTAACCCCGCGAACACATTTCCGGATCGGGAGCGTGACGAAGACATTCGTCGCGACGGTTGTGCTGCAACTGGCCGACCAGGGAATCCTTGACGTGGATGCTCCTATCGATCGGGCCCTGCCGGACGTCGTCCCCGGTGGCCGATCCATCACCGTGAGTCAGTTGCTCAACCACACCAGTGGTCTGTACGACTACATGAAAGAGCCTGGCATGTCGACCAATCGGTGGCGCGGCGAGGATCGCTTCCGGCATCACGCCCCGGCGGAATTGCTGGCCGCCGCGTTCTCACATCCTCCGTATTTCGCGCCCGGCACCGGCTTCCGGTACTCGAACACGAACTACATCGTGCTCGGCGCACTGATCGAGAAAGTCACGGGTATGCCGTATGCGGATGCCGTCCGTCATCGCATACTCGATCCACTGGGCCTGCGCGACACGTCACTACCCGGTGACGACCCGACGATCGGCGCCCCTGCCGTAGCAGCACGATCCACATCCGGTTCGGGAGCCACCATCGACGTCGCCGAACAGAATCCTTCGCTCGATTGGTCCGCAGGCGAGATGATCTCCACGACAACGGATTTGAGCACGTATTTCGCCGCTCTCATGAGCGGTCGCCTACTGTCGGCGGCGATGCTCGAGCGAATGAAGCAGACGGTTCCGATGGGACTTGGCTTTCACTACGGCTTGGGAATTCAACGATTCGACCTGCCGTGCGGGGTGCGGCTGTGGGGACATGGTGGTGAGTTGCTGGGTTATCTCACCTATGTGTTCGTCGGGCCGGACGACCGGGTCATGACCATGCTGGTGGCATCGGCGCCGGGTGACAGTTTCGTGGAGTTCGCCGCGGCCGCGGCGGCGGTGTTCTGCCTGCGGTAGGGTGCGGAAATCCACAGCGCACCGTCCGGAAACCCCCACTGTTCTGCGGACATTCGGTTTCTAACGTGGCGATCATGAACAATGTGACAGCCGTTTACGCCGCCGAGTCCGGCGGTGTCGCGGGGTGGGCTACGACGATCATGCACACTCTCGGAGGACCGGGCGCGGCGGTGGCCAATGCCGTCGACAGCGTGTTTCCGGCCATCCCAAGCGAAGTCATTCTTCCGCTGGCCGGTTTCGCGGCCGCGCGAGGAGAAATGTCGTTGGCCGGCGCGCTGGTGTGGACCACCATCGGTTCGGTGGCCGGCGCGATGGTGCTGTATCTGCTCGGCCTGCTGGTCGGAAGGGAGCGCCTGTATGCCGTCGTGGCGCGGCTACCGCTCATTCGGACCGAAGACCTCGAGCGCAGCGAACAATGGTTCGCCCGGCACGGCCGCAAGGCGGTGCTGATCGGCCGGATGGTGCCGGTGGTGCGATGTTTGGTCTCGCTGCCTGCTGGTGTCGAGCGGATGCCGGTCGGCTGGTTCATCGCGCTCACGGCCGCGGGCAGCGCGATCTGGAACACCTTGTTCGTGCTGGCCGGGTATCACCTGGGCGAAAATTGGGAACTGGTCCGCGAATATGCCGCGCGGTACCAACTGGCCATCGGAGTCGCAGCGGGCGTGGCAGTGATCTTCTGGTTGGTTCGCCGTGTACGCGCTGGGTCTAGCCTGAGTTCGTGATCGTGATCGGTGACCTCTCGCTACCGCGCCGAGCATGCTATCCCGTGGTCGGCGCGGTCCTCGGGACCTTCACGGCGCTGTGCGGCCTCGCGGCGCTCGCGCGCGGGGATGTCCTCGGCCTGCGCCGCCACGCCCGTCAGGAAAGGCATCGACTCGTGCGCTGGTTCCACGCCGCCGCTGTGGCGGAGCTACCCGACCGCGACCCCGCCGGTTACGTGCTACTGCGCGCGCTGCACGCTGTCGCGGGCGGTGTCGTGCTGATCGCGGCCGGCGCGGCCGCGCTGGGATATTTCGGGTGGGCGCTGGAACTCACACTGGTGCACCGCATTCCACCGATGACCAGTGTGGTGTCGCTGGCCGTGGGAGCCGTCGGCATATACCTGTGCCGCCAGTTCGCTCTCGCTGTCGGCCACGGTGACGCGGCCACGGCGATGCGGTATCTGGGCGACGATGGCACTCAAAGGCGGTTGCGGGAACTCGAACGCACGCGCGCCGGCGTAATAGGCGCCGTCGACGACGAGCGCCGCCGCATCGAACGCACCCTCCACGACGGGGTGCAGCAGCGTACCGTCACGCTCGCACTGCAGCTGGGCCGCGTGCGCCGAGTCCTGCAGCGGCAGAACGCAACCGCGCTGGCCGGCGAACTCGACCACGCCGTCGACGAGGCGACCCGGTTGATCGCCGACCTGCGCGAAGTGGCGTGGCGGATCTATCCGTCGGTCCTCGACGAGCGCGGTCTCGAGGCGGCACTGCGGGACTTGCCCGCACACACCACCATGCGATTGTGGCTGGAACTGCGCATCGATCGCGAACCGCCGACCGCGATCGCGGCGGCAGCGTATTTCGTGGTCGCCGAGGCAGTCACCAACGCAACGAAACACTCGGGCGCGGAGGAGATCTCGGTGTCGGTCACCCAGCTGCCGGACCGGGTTGTGACCGTGGTCCGAGACGAAGGTATCGGCGGGGCCGACCCCGAGGGCGGCGGCCTGACCGGGCTGCGGCGCCGGGTGGCCGCACTCGACGGCGTATTCGAAGTGCACAGCCCCGCCGGCGGCCCCACGACTGTCACTGCGGAGCTACCGTGCGCATCGTGATCGCCGAGGATTCGGCACTTTTGCGCGAGGGTCTGCTGCGCTTGCTCACCGACGAAGGTCACGACGTCACCGCGGTCGGCACGGCGGTCGAACTCCTTCACGAAACCGACCGCGCCACACCCGATCTCGTCATCGCCGACGTCCGCATGCCGCCGACGCATTCCACCGAGGGAATCGACGCGGCACGAGCGCTGAAAGCGCGGTACCCCGGCCTCGGCGTGCTCGTACTGTCGCAATACGTCGAACAACGCAACGCGATCGAACTGCTCACCTCCGGTATCGGCGGAGTCGGATACCTACTCAAGGACCGCGTCGCCAACGTCGACGCATTCCTCGCCGACATCGAACGAATCGCTGCCGGCGGCACCGCATTCGACCCCGAGGTCGTTCGGCAACTGTTCGCGCAACAACGCCGAGCCGACCCGCTGGCGGCCCTGTCCCCTCGCGAATCGGACGTACTCCAACTCTTGGCCCAAGGCCTCACCAACACCGGTATCGCCGCCCGACTGTCCCTGTCCACCAGTGCGGTCGAGAAACACATCAACTCCGTCTTCGCCAAGCTGCACCTCGCCAAAGATCCCGCCCACAGCCAACGTGTCCGGGCAATCCTGATCTACCTCGAACAACGAACCACCACCGGTATCCCAGGGGAATGAGCCAGCTCAGACCATCGATCGTGATCGCAAAAGAGCTGTAAGTCAGTACGAATGCCGAAGGCCCGCACGCATATCCGAGTAGATCTTTCAGGGAGGGCCTCAGGGTTTGTCCGGATGTTCGGTGCCGCAGCCGTCTCTACGGTCTGAATATGCGGATCGGGTGGATGGTGACAGTGATGGCGCTGGCCGGAGCGACAGGGTGCGCGAGTGTGACCACGTCGGAGCCGCAGCCCGTGTCTATTACCCCGATGGCGTTGTCGCCCAAGCGAGTCGAGCGGATACAGGACGATATCGACCGGCTGGTCCGCGCGGGGACCACCGGGGTGATCGCGACCCTCACCGCGGGCGGGCAGACCATCACTCTTACTGCCGGAGTCGGTGACCGGACCGGCCGAACAGCGATTCCGGCCGCACCCCCGCAGCAGGTGCGGGTCGGGAGCATCTCCAAAACCTTTGCGGCCGCCCTCATCATGCAATTGGTGTCCGAGGGGCGGCTGCGGCTCGACGAACCCGTCGACTCCTATCTGCCCGGATTGCTGAACGGCGAGGGCGTGGACGGGCGAAACATCACCGTCCGCCAGATCCTGCAACACCGCAGCGGACTTCCCGAAATGTCGAAAGACCCGGAACTCGATGTGGTCCGGGCCGCCGCCGACGGCCGGACTTTCACCCCGGCGCAGGAAATCGCCGTGGCCCTCCGGCATCCGGCGCAGTTCGCGCCGGGGGAGCGGTTCAAATACACCAATACCAATTTCATCGTGGCGGGCATGCTGGTCGAAAAGGTGACAAGCAGGCCGTATTCCGAGGTGCTCGCCGATCGCGTCACCACCCCGAACCAACTCTCCGACACCTATCTACCCGGACCGGGCGAGGTCGGCTTCCGCGGCCCACATCCACAGGGCTACACGCTGGTAAGTGGCGCGCCCACCGACGTATCTTCCATCGAGCCGTCAGTGGCCTGGTCGGCCGGCGCACTGATCTCCACCGGCGCAGACCTGAACCGCTTCTTCACAGCCCTGCTCGCCGGAAAGATCATCGGCGACGCGCAACTGCGTGACATGCTGACGATGCTGCCCCGGTCGCCCGACAGCACCTCCGAATACGGCCTCGGCATCGGCGCCATTCAGCTTTCCTGCGGTGTCAGATATTTCGGCCACACCGGCAACATCGCAGGCTTCACCACCATCTCCGGCGCCATCACGCAGGGCCGCGCGGTAACGATTGCCATCAACGACTCCCCGGCCGACGAGCCGAACTTCATCGACGTGCTCAATGACGCCCTCTGTCCCTAGCCGACCATGTGATCTTCCGACGCCAGCGGCGGCCGATTCGGTCAGCGCGGTATGCGGCTATGGGGGCGAAATTTTCAATCGTGGGTGTGTCCCGCGGTCCGGCAGCCACTGAACGAGTGATCGGCCGGACCGGCGGGCTGGGGTCGCGTCTACAACTGGAGGTCACTTTCCGGTCTCGCCCGGTACGAGCGACGAGATCTCCAGCAGGTGGACATCGGTGTTGGTACAGGCGCTTATCTCCCAGGTCAGGAAGAACGACTCCGTGTTGTCCGGCGGGTAGATCCGCAGGCCGGCGGCAGTGACCTGCTGGCAATTGTTGCCGTAATTCCCGGCAGCGGTGATGCGGAGTACGGCGGAGGCCTTCTCGTTGATCCCCAGGGTGACAGTCGGCTTCGGCTTGTCTCGATCGGCAGGGGCTCCTATCGGGTCGCCGGTGCGGCTGTTGGCGAACGAGACGCCGGGGAATCCGGTCAGGGTGCAGGGATGCGTTGCGGCGTTCGTGAAGATGAGCGGGGTGTACGCGCTACCCGCTGCTCCATCGGACCGGCCCTTGGACAGCTTCAGATCGGCGGTGCGGCACAGCGCGGGGCCGGTCGGCGTACCGCCGGTGGCTGCGGAAGTGGTGGTGCCCGGGGCAGGTGTGCCGCCGTCGGACGCGGTGGCTGTCGCAGTCGCGGTTTCGGACACGGTGACAGTCGACGGGGAGGCACCGGTGTTCTCGGGCCCACATCCCGCCAGCGCCAGTGTGCCGACCGCGAGCAGCGCTGCGGTGGTGGTCTTCAGGGCTGTCATCGGTCCCTCCACATCTGATCACGACCACCACAACGTGATTCGGATCGCATGTACCGTCAGCATCGCGAATGACGTTGCTGTACATGGCTATCGGATGATGCGCCCGCGAACGTAACACCGTGTCATCGAAAATGAGGACGCAAGCCGGCTGCTGTGCGGGCTGGACCGCGTGGGCCGCCGAGAAGTCGTCCTGACCTCGCCCGTGGCCGTCATCGCCTTGTCCAGGCCGGCGTGACTTCGCCCGAGAACCGGACGGGACCGGGGCGGGCAGGTGCCTGCTCCCGGTGCGACCGCGACTGTGCCTCAATTGCTGGGTCCTACTTGTCGGCAGGCGCGTACACCAGTTCGAGGATTCCGGACGGGAAGGCCGTGCTTTTCACCAAGCGCAGGTTCACGGGCTGATCCAGCTCGGGGAACAGTGGCGCGCCCTTGCCCGTGGCGGCGGGCAGCACCCACAGCCGGTACTCGTCGACCACGCCGAGCTTGATCAGGGAGTGTATGAACTCGGTGCCGCCGACCGCGACGAGGTCCTTGCCGGGCTCGGCCTTGAGCTTGGCGATCTCCTCGGTCGTGTCACCGCCGGCGATCCGGGTCTCGGGCCAGTCGTCGGCGGATTTCAGAGTGCGGGAGAACACCACTTTGGGGATCTCGTTCATGGCCTCGGCGGACGGGTGGTCGGAGGTGGGCCAGAATCCGGCCATGATCTCGTAGCTGTTGCGGCCCATGAGGAAGGCCCCGGCCTCCCACAGCTGGTTGACAAAGTACTGCTCCTGCTCGGGGTCGTCGATGCTCATCATGACGTCCCGGATTCCGTTGTCCGCGTCAGCGCTTTTACCGTCGAGCGAGACGTAAAAACCCAGAATCAACTTCCGCATGCCAGTGCCTCCATGTGCTGTCGGGATATCCAGGGCAGGGGTATCGACGACGGTTCCACCCGATATTCATCGGTGCAGCCAAAATCGTGTACACGCCCGTGTGAACGCTCCGAACTCGGCAGAAGGGGAGGTCCTGGGCCGCAGCCGGTTTCGCTGCCGGCTCTGTTCTCGCCGGCCGATTCCAACAGCGCGGGACGCGGCATAGAGCGATTCCGCCGGCTCGGGATGCCTCCCAGCCGGGCGGTTACAGGGCGAGCATGGCGGCAGCGACCTGGTCGGCCGCGGCGTAGCGCAGGGCGGTGCCCATGTCGTCGAGGACGAGCAGTCGGGCCCCAGGGATTTCGGCGGCGAGCACCTCACCGTTGCCGACCGGGAAGAACGGATCGGCGCGACCGTGCACCACGAGCGTGGGCACGTCGAGCTCGCCGAGCCGCTCCCGCCAGCGTGGGGCGCAGTCGATCCGGGAGAACACCATTCCGAGCTGGTTCGCCTGATGCACCGCGGGATCGCTCGACGCCGTCCGGTCCCAGATTCGGGCCGCCGTCGCCTGCGCTTCCTCCGGATCGTTGCCCAGCGGCTCGGCCCCCGAGGCGGCGAACACCGCGACAGCGTCCCGGTCGGTCCAGTCCGGCAGCGGGCGGGAGAACAGCGCGCCCATGACCGCGAGGTCGTGTTCCGGCAGGTCCTCGTCGGCAGGGCCCGGCGCCACCGGCCGGGTGCCGACGAGGGTCAGTGCGGAGAACACATCCGGGTGGTCCAGCGCGGCGACCTGAGCGATCATCCCGCCGACGCCGACTCCACCGAGATGGGCGGTCCCGGCATCGAGCACCCCGACCAGCGCGGCTGCGTCGGCGACGAGATCCCGCAGGTCGTAGTCCGGATTCTCCGGGTCGAGGGTCGTCGACGCGCCGGAGTCGCGCAGGTCGTAGCGGACCACGCGCCGCCCGCCCGACGCGAGCCGCTCGCACAGCGCGTCGGGCCAGGACAACATCGTTGTGCCGCCGACCAGCAGGATCAGCGGATCGTCCTCGCGGCCGAAGCTCTCGATGCCCAGATCCACACCGTTCGCCCGCACTGACGTCATGCCATCTCGAAACGGTCTCGTCATGCCAGTACCTCCATGTGCTGTCGGTATATCCAGAGGTATCGACGACGCATTCACCCGAAAGTCATCGATGCAGCCGAAATCGTGTAAACCACTGCGGAAGCCCCGAAATCGGCAATCCCGCGCACTGCCAGCGGTCGGTCAATTGCCCGAGATGGCCCCTGCCCATTGATCTTCCGAGATGCCGCCCTGGCCGGTTCGGTCAGCACGGTCAGCGGTGCGGGTGTTCGTCGTCGATCCGGTGGTCAGCGTCAAGCAACGTCGTAGTCGGCAGGCGATACGGGATGGTTGCGAATAAGCCGACGCGCTAGGATTTCGCGCTACTGTGCGCGACCGGCGGGCCGTCTCCGTCGTGCACAGCTGAGGAATTGGCGCCGAACTGCTGTTCTACAGCGGATTGTGCGGGATTGCACCGGTTGTCCGAAACTCGGCATGAGCGCGCATCGCCGGCGGCTGTATGGCGCTCTGCCCGTGGTTCTTCCGCCGTCTCGCAATGGCCGGACTGGCTGATCGCCAAAAGCGGCGTGTGCACCCGAGCGAGCCGCATTGGTACCTGCAGGCGATCGGAACGTCGCCGAGTACTTCAGCCTCGAACAACCAGTTGAGGTCGCTGTGGCCCGCCCCATGACGAGATTCTGCCTGGCCGAGGAGGTCTCGACCGGACCGCACCGGGACGGGCTGGCGCAGAACATTTGCAGGCCAACCGGTTTCAATGTGCCCTGCAAGTCTGATGTCACGGGCTCGCCCTGTCGACGGGCAATCAGCGGTCATTGGATGAGCGACGCTTATCGATCGGCTCGCGCTTCAGGGATCGCTCGCTCGCTCCGCCAGGCCGTGAAAGTGTTCTGCTGACCTTGCGCCCTGGCCCACGGTCGCATGCGAGACTCTCTGTATGGCCAAGGCTTCTGCTCCTCCGCCAGGGTTTCATTCAGTGACACCACGCATGGTGGTCGATGACCAACTTGCCGCGGTCGAGTTCCTCCGGACGGTATTCGAAGCGGTCGGCGACGTCGAGCCGAATCGACCGACCGAGGTCCGTATCGGCGACTCGCTGGTCATGGTGTCGGCATCCGGCGAACGCGAGGTGTTTCCAGCCTTTCTGTACGTCTATGTCGATGACGTCGCCGCCACATATCAGCGGGCGCTGACCTCGGGTGCAGTCACTGTGGAGGCACCGCTCGACACGCCATATGGTGACCGCCGAGCCATGGTGCGCGACCCGTTCGGCAACGTCTATCAGATCGCGAGTCGGCGCGCGACCACCGCGTGAGGTCGAGCCCAGCGGCCGCGGATAGTCAGCGGCCGAAGCGATTCCGGCGACGGGCAGCACCGAAATCTCCCTGAACGGTCAGAGGACCGTTTCGCCGTCGGATTCGGGGGCCTCGGTCCGACCGCGGAGGACATGTGGGATGCGGGCCGCTGGTGGGATGACGATGCCGGCGTCGGCGAGCCTGGTCGATGCTTGTTCGGGGTCGGCGGGGTTGCCGACGGTGGGGCCGTGTCCGATGGGGACTACCGAGTGGACGATGGTGTCGGGGTAGATGTGGACGTAGTTGAAGGCTTGGGCGCCGTCGCGGCCGCGTTGGCCGCCCTCGGCGGTGGCCATGTCCTGGCTGTAGCAGGTGGCCGAAGCTACCGAGACCGGGATGCCGGCGAAGGTGGCGGCGCTCGAAAGGTGCAGGTGCCCAGCCAGAATGGCGCGGACGTCGGTGCCGTCGAGGACGTCGGCGAGGCGGCGCTGGTCCCGTAGTTCGACCAGGACGGCCAGGTCCTGGACGCAGGGGATGGGCGGGTGGTGCATGGCGAGGACGGTGCCGAAGGGGGCGGGTTCGGCGAGAACCTCACGCAGCCAGGCCAATTGGTCGTCGGTGATCTCGCCCCAGTGGTGGCCGGGGACAGTGGTGTCGAGGGCGATGACGCGCAACCCGTCGAACATGTGAACCGCGTCGAACGGTGCGCCGGAAGCCGCGCCGTTCGAAGGCACCGCGTCGAGGAGCTCCTCGCGCAGGGCCGCCCGGTCGTCGTGGTTGCCGGCGACCCACACCACGGGTGCGCCGATCCGTTCGGCCCACGGCTCCACCAGATCCCGCAGCTTGCGGTACGCGCCCGGCTCGCCCTGGTCGGCGAGGTCGCCAGTGAAGACGATGGCGGTCGGCGCGATGCGGCTGGCCTCGGCCTGCCCGAGCAGCGTGGTCAGCCGCGCCTCGGCATCGACCGCACCGTAGAGCTCGGTGTCGGCGGCGATCAGATGGGTGTCGCTGAAATGGAACAGGACATGGTCTGCCCTCGGGTACTCGGCGACTCGCGAGATGTGCACGGACATCCTCCCCGGCATTGGTGGTGTGCGCCCTGGGCTTGCCGGCCCTGTCGACTGCGCTTGCCGAATTCGTCGCCAGAATAGCGAAGCCCGTTTCTTTCAGGTTGCCCGCGCCCAGTGACGACATGCTTGCGGGAAGGTGAGATTTGAGTGTCGGGCTAATGCCCGAGGCTACCGGCCAGCACTCGCGGATTCGCCTGCTCCTGCGCATGCACCAGGGTGAAGAAGCGACGCAGCATCAGGGCAGCGGTGGTGGCCAGACCGGCGGTCAGACCCCACCACACGCCCGCCGCGCCCAGGTGCGCGGGGAACGCGAGCAGCAGCGCCGTGGGCAATCCCACACCCCAGTACCCGACCAGGGAGAGCCGGAACCCGGCCTTGGTGTCCTTGAGCCCGCGCAGTAGCCCGACCCCGATGTTCTGGGCGGCGTCGAAGAACTGCAGGACGATGGCGATCAGCAGCAGCGTGTGCGCCAGTGCCACCGTGGCCGAATCACTGTCGGCGAGGAACGGCCGCAGCACCAGGTCCGGCGCCAGCACATACGCGACCCCTGTGACCCCGGCGACCACTGCCACGCACCGCAGCGCCAGCCACGCCACCGACCGCGCATGCGCGAACTCGTCCCGCGCCACCGCCTTGCTCACCAGGATCGACGCCCCGTGCGAGAGCCCGATCGCCACCTGGAACACGATGTACACGATCTGATAGACGACATTGTGCGCCGCCAGCGCCGCCGCCCCCAGACTCCCCATCACCAGCGCCAGCACCGAGAACATGCCCGCCTCCGACCCGTAGGTCAGCGCGATCGGCGTCCCCAGCCGCAACTCCTCCCACACCGTCGCCGCATGCACCGGCCATATCCGAACCGGCAGTGTCGCACCGAGTTTCGGATCCCGCCGCACCATCGTCCAGAACACCCCGAAGGTGATCAGGAAAACCAGCGAGGTCGCCACGCCGACCCCGGTCAGCCCCAGCGCGGGCAGGCCGGCCCAGCCGTGCATGAACGTCAACGCCAGCGCCAAGTTCAGCACGACCGACCCCAGTGTCACCAGTAGCAGGGCCTGCGGCCGCTGCATCCCGACGGTGTACTGCCGCAACACCTGGAACCACAGGCACGGCACCAACCCAGGCGCGAGCGCGACCATCATCGGCCGCGCCTCCGCGAGTACCTGTGCATCCTGCCCCAGCCATCGCAGCACCCACCCGAGCCCGATGAGCAGTGTGCCGCCGAGCAATCCGGCGACGGTCGCGATCAGGAAGCTCGACCGCACCACATCCCGAACCTCCGCCTCGGCTCCCCGCCCCTGTTTCTCGGCCCGGCTCACCACTGTCGCCACCTGATTACCCGTCCCGGTAATCAACCCCACACACATGGTCCGAATCTGGTTGAACAACACCAGCGCCAACCCACCCGCGGCCACCTCCCGCACCCCGAGCGTCCCCATCAACGCAATATTCGTGGTGGACACCGCAACCTGAGCCAGCTGGGTCAAAGCGATGGGCGTGGCAAGCGAAGTCAGCGCCCGCCCATCGGATTGCCGGAGCGCCCCGATCATTTCGTGGCAGCCCCGTCCGCGTCGGTGGGCGCCGGATCGGGCACCAGAATGGTGTGGGTGGCCGGCCGCCCGGACGCCGAGCCTCGCATGGTCGCGAGCAGCTGGTCGACCATCGCGCGCTGGTCGACCAGCCGTTGCCGGTGCTTCTCGAGGGCCAGGTGGACGTTGTTGTCACTGCCGCTCGCCAGCAGCTCGCCGATTTCGTGCGGCGGCATGTCGACCTGGCGCAGCAGGTGAATCAGGTTGGCCTGCGGCACCTTCGCGTCGGCGTAGTCCTCCAGACTCGCGCCGGCGAGTCCCTTCTCGACGGCGAAATTGTCCGGCAACGCACGGTGGAGGTGACGACGCACGGTGAGTTCGCCGGGGTCCGGACGGCTGGGCGGTGTGTAGGTCTTCAGCAGCTCCACGACCTCGGTCTCGCGTTCCGGATCGATCAGGTCTCGGTCGCTCATCCAGGTGGCGTCGAAAACGGTGTCCAGGTACTTCTCCCCGTCGTCATTGATGATGACGACCACGGTGGAGAAATCCGGGTACTGCTCGATCCGGGTCAGGGCCGCGTACACCGAACTACCGGAGGAACCGCCGATCAGCAACCCCGCGGTGGCGGCCAGCGCCCGGGCGGTGGCGAACGCGTCGACGTCGGAGACCTTCACCCGATCGCGTTCCTCGATCAGGTGGAGATCCTGGTCCACATGGATGCCGGGGGTGGCGCCGAGCGGCGTTCCGGTGCCCGACTGCCAGTAGTCGTGGGCCGGACCGCCGAAGGCGATCGACCCCTCGGGCTCCACGCCGACCAACCGTGGCGCGCATCCGTGGTCGCGCAGCCCGCGAGCCGTACCGAACAGCGAACCCCCGGTGCCCACCGCGCCGACCAGAATGTCGATCCGCTCGAGGTCCTCGAGCAGTTCCTCGGCCAGTGCGTGGTACCCGACGCCATTGGCGAGGTTGTCGTGCTGAGCGGGAAAGTAGGCCCCGGGCCCCTCCTCCTGCGCCATCTGCGCCGCGCGTTCTTCCCGCGCCGAGGTCGAGAGGCCGTCGTCGCCGTCGTCGGAGACGAATTCGAGCTCGGTTCCCATCGCGCGCATGGCATTCAACTTCGCCGGGCACGCGTGGTGATCGACCACGGCCGTGAACCGATACCCGCGTTCCCGCGCCACCACGGCCAATCCCAAACCCGTATTCCCGGAGGTCGATTCGATGATATGGCCGCCCGGGCGCAGCAGCCCGCGCTGTTCCGCGTCGAGCACCATGGCCCGGGCCATCCGAATTTTGGCGGTTCCGGTTGGGTTCGTGGTTTCGAGTTTCAGCAGCAACCGGGTCCCGGTCCGGCGGCTGACGGCCAGCTCGAATAGTGGCGTACCTCCGATGAGCTCGGACACTCGCCTGACAATAACCGGCATCGAGTACTTCTCCTCGGGAAAGTCGATGGAGCGTGTAGCGGGCGGTGAGCGCGAAAACTGTTCAGATCGGGAAACCGTCGGTGTCGAGGGTCCAATCGAATTGTCGTCCATCTGGCGAGCTCCGCAGCACTATCTTCGGCGGTATGGGCAAGTCGTGGAATGACGACTCATTGCTGTCCATCTGATAACCGGCCGTATTCGGGTAGACGAGCAGATCGTCCGTGGTCGCCGGGCGGGGGAGCGGGATACGACGCCAGCTCAGCATGTCTTCTTCGAGGCAGGAGGAGCCGCCGACGCAGGTCGGGGTGAGGTTTCCCGCACTTCGCGGCCACAGGACGGGATCAGGCAGATATTCACTGTCGAACCATTGTTCGGAGAGGCTGAGGCTGGTGCCGTTCGCGGTGACGATGAGGTACGGGACTTCATGTGCGGTCCTGACTTTCACGCCCTGGATTCCGAATACGGTGCTACCTGCGCTGTCGAGCAGGGCTCGTCCGGGTTCGATTGCCAGCCGAATTCCGTATCGGCGCAGAAGCTTTGCCAGATCCTGATGCTCCAGAATGGCCGCCAGCATCGCTGGGCCGGGGACCGGGCAGTGGTACGGATAATAGGAGCCCGGGGCGCGGTCGCGGTGGAACCACCGCGGGTTGACGCCGCCGAGGAAGGCTTCCCACGCCCGCGCGGGGACGTAATCGACGCCGAACCCGCCGCCGATGGAGATCGTGGTGATGGGATGGCCGAGAGCGCGCGCATTGCAGCAGCGCTCGATCAGCGCCCGGGCCAGTTCGGCGCGCGGTGCGACTTCATAGCCGCTGAGGTGAAAGCTGAAGCCTTCCAGTCGAATCGAGCTCGTGTCGACGAAAGTCAGCGCGAGGTCGACTTCGTCGGACGTCATTCCGAGGCGGCTGTCCGAACCCGGTGGCAGGACCCGCAGGAGTACCCGGCTGGTGATGCCGATTGCGCACAGACGTGCGAGCTCATCGAGATCGTCGACGGCGATCAGGGCCCCGGCCCGGGTAGCCAGCTCCAGGAGCTGGTTCGACTTCGCGGGGCCGGTCACCATCAGGTCGCATCCCCGGATGCCTCCGGTCATGGCCGCCTTCAGTTCGCCGACGCTGGCGACATCGATGCCGGAGCCGGCTTCGGCACAGGCGCGGACGACACACGCTGCCTTGTTGGCCTTCTTCCCGTAGTAGATCGCACCCGCGACATCGGCACGGGTGAAGACCCGTTGGAAGGCTTGAATATTCGTGACGATCCGGTCCGGATACATGACGTGGAATGGTCCACCGATCGTTTCGGCCATTTCCCGCAACAGCTTCTTGTCGGCGAGTAGCTGCTCCTCCCAGTCGGGGCGGTGGGCCGGCATCGGAGCGGCCGTGATGTCGGCTATGCCGGGGGGAACGATCACGGTCTCTAGAGAGGCGGACATTTTTCCTTTCGGGCGCGATGGGTGGCCATCGGCCATCCCCGTAGTGGACCCCCGACCCCGGTCCCCGGCGGGCGGCAGCGATAGCCAACCTGCATGAGAGTTCGTGCGAAACGTGCGATTCAGTCCCAGAGCGACACTTCGGTGCCCCGTCCCTCGGCGATGGCGCGGTTGGCCAGCGCGTGTGCGACGGCGATATCGGTGAGCACCAGTCCGCTGTTGTAAACGAAAACTCGTTCGTCGTCGGTTGTCCGGCCCGCCGCCCGACGATCGAGAATCTGGGGCAGCTCGGCGTCGACCCTGCGTAGTCGACCGTCGGGACCCGCCATGTCGGTTCCGGTCAAAGCCATTTGTTCTGCGCTGGTGGCGATTACGCGATCGGCCTCGACGAGGGTGGAGGGCGCCAGGCCATAGCCGACCAGTACCACCGTCGCCCCGGGTGCCAGATCCTTGGCCTCGATCGCCACCTGGGTGCCGGGCCCGGCGGTGGCGAGAATGATGTCCGCTTCGCGCGCCGCCGCGTACGGGTCGCTCACGATGTCGAGTTCGGCGTGCGGATGATGGTGCAGCAGTTGCTGATTCACCGCTTCCAATCCTTCCGGGTGGGTGCCGTAGAGCATGAGTCGGTTCAGCTGCGGATTCGCCGCCAGTAGATGGGGTAGCGCATTGCGGCCCTGAGTGCCGGTGCCGATCAGCAGGACGCTCCGTGCTCCCGGCCGGGCGCATTCGCGCACCAGCAGTGCCGAGACCGCGGGTGTGCGCAGGGCGCCGACGCGGGCGCAGTCCATCAGCGCGATCGGGTTCCCGGTCGCGTCGTCGTACAGCGAGATCGTCGTAAAGTACCGCTTGTTCGACCGGTCGTGGTGCGGGTCGAATTTGTAGCTGGTCTTCATGGCCACCACCCGGCGCCGCCCGTCGCGTCCCAGCATGGCGTAGGCCACCGACCATCCGTCGGGATGGGCGACGCTGAGTTTGCGGGGGTTGTCCGAATCGCCGCCCGCCAGTGCGAGATACGCGTCTTCGACGGCCCGCACCACCTCGGCCGGGGAGATCGGGACGTCGGCCAGGTCGCTGCGGCTGAGTACGCGGAGCGGGGTGGGGCGGCAGTTCACGTGTTCTGTCCTCGGGTCGTGCGGAACGGTGCCACCACGCGCTGACCGTAGCCGTCCTCCCCGGCCTCGGCGTCGCGGCGGCGTCGGGGCAGGCGAATATTGACCCGTTTGAGCCAGCGGTCGGTGCCGTCGTAACGGGGGGTGAACGGCACCCGCCCGTGCACCACCACGTCATTGTCCACCAGGAGCAGTTCTCCGGGCGCCAAAGCCGCGGCGAGGCACACTCTTTCGAGTTCGCTGCTCAAATGCCGGTAGGCGCTGCGGAATTCGTCGTCGGCACGGTCGAGCGGGGTGTACGCCGGGTCGAAACGCAGTGTGGTCCCGCCCGCGTCGTCGCCGAGGGTGGCGATCGGCGGCGCCGGGGCGTCGCCGAAGGCGCTGCCGTAGGAGATGTCCGGCAGGATCGGCAGTCGCGCCGTGCTCAGGATCTTCCGCTGCGCCGCATCGAGTTCCGCGTTCCGGATCGAGGACACGGTGGTCGCGATCCGATCGGGATTGCGCAGGCAGCCGAGCATGAGCAGGTTGGCCCGGTCCGGGTGGAAGGCGTCCTCGGTGTGCGGGCTGAGCAGCGCGGTGCTGCTGGCGC
Organism: Nocardia sp. NPDC051981; assembly: GCF_040680715.1. NCBI lineage: Bacteria > Bacillati > Actinomycetota > Actinomycetes > Mycobacteriales > Nocardiaceae > Nocardia > Nocardia sp. NPDC051981. The sequence continues at coordinate 28,930 of NZ_JBFAXK010000040.1, forward strand.
CCGACTGCTCGTGTTCGTGGCCGGGCGTGGGCACGATGTTGTTCACCAGCCGCCCCGCCTGCTGGCCCTCCCAGCCGAAGGGTTCACCGGCGCACCGCGCGAGCAGCAACATGGCGATATCGAGCTGGAAGGAGCCGGACCGCGGTGTCCGGGTTCCGGCCAGGTCGGTCGCCTCCCGCCAGTTGTACGGCGTCGGGCCGAATTCCTCGTCGTCGACGGGAAGCCGGCTGATTATCGCCACGCCCGCCGCGGTGGCGGGCGGACGCATGGCCTCGTGCACGGCGTCGGGCAGCCGTCCGTACTTGGCGTCGATGTGTCGCAGCAGGACCGGGTGCGAGAGGGTGGTTGCGATCTCCGGGCAGCGCCCGACTGTGACGGCGATCTCAGCGGCGACGTGGCGCACTGCCCGGGCTGCGGATTCGGACAGGTCGCGTCGTTCGAGCTGGGCTGGGTGGAGCTGACTACGTTCGGAGAGAACGCTTTTCACCAACGGGAGGGCCTTCCTGGCTGGGCGGTGGCATGGTGATCTTGGCTCGGCGAAAGACGGTATTACCCCCGCGGAATTTTGGCAAGCCTTACCTAAGGGTGTGTCGCAGAAATAGCGAATGGGTATGGGATTCCCGTGCGGCGGCCGGTCGAACACGATCGTTCCCGGCGACCCGGGCGAACCGTGTTCACGGTGTTCGCCTCCACGCCGATCCATCTGGATGATGAATGGGGTGCGTATCCGAATGGCCGGCCTCCGGGCCCCGCTGACCCGCGCCGGCCTGCTGGGCACGGCCGCCGCGCTGGTATTGCTGACCGGTTGCGGGACAAGCAATCTCACGCCCGTCCCGGACGACATGCCACCGGGCGCGGGCGCACCACTGCCGCCGATCGACCTGGATGCGCCGGGGCGCACCGCGATTCAGCTGCAGGACTGGGCGGAGGAACAGCACGGGCCGACCGGCATTCCGGTGCTGGCCCTGGAGGCCTACGGATACGCGGCGGCGGTGATGGCGCGGTCCAAGCCGGAGTGCGGGATCGGCTGGACCACGCTGGCGGGCATCGCGAGCGTGGAGAGCCAGCACGGCACGCACGGCGGATCGCACATCGCCGATGACGGGACGGTGTCGCCACCCATTCGCGGGCTGCCACTGGATGGTTCGCCCGGGCGCGCGCGGATTCTGGACGTGAGCTCCACCGAGGCGAATCCCGTGTACGTCCGGGCGATGGGCCCGTTCCAGTTCATTCCGGAGACCTGGCAGCGCTGGGGTGTGGACGCCAATGGCGACGGCAAGATCGATCCGGACAATATCGACGATGCGGCCCTCACCGCCGCGCGCTACCTCTGCGCCATGGGCGGCGACCTCACCGGCGCACCCGGCTGGCAGCAGGCGCTGCTCACCTACAACCAATCCACCAGTTATATGAACACCGTCCGCTACCGCGCCGCCGCCTACAGCGTGGGCCGCCGGGTCTGAACCCGCTTCCGGCCCGACATGCCAGGATCGAAAGAGCGTGTCGCATTGCCGGGCCGGTATATCTTGCGGGCGCGCCGATGGGGGGATGCGGCGGCGCGATCCCGGCACAGTAGGCTCGTCAGCGCACGGGTTCGCCGTGCGACCTGCCGAGTCAGCAGCCGAAGGAGTGTCGTTTCGTGGCCATCATCGAACAGGTCGGAGCTCGCGAGATCCTGGATTCGCGTGGCAACCCCACTGTCGAGGTCGAGATCGCTCTCGACGACGGCACCCTCACCCGCGCGGCCGTGCCCTCCGGCGCGTCCACCGGTGAGCACGAGGCCGTCGAGCTGCGTGACGGTGGCGACCGCTACCAGGGCAAGGGCGTGCAGAAGGCCGTCGAGGGCGTCCTCGACGAGATCGCCCCGGCCGTGATCGGTCTCGACGCCGTCGAGCAGCGCACCGTCGACCAGACCCTGCTGGATCTGGACGGCACCCCGGACAAGTCGCGTCTGGGCGCCAACGCCCTGCTGGGTGTTTCGCTCGCGGTGGCCCGCGCGGCCGCCGAGTCCTCGGGCCTGGAGCTGTTCCGCTACGTCGGCGGCCCGAACGCCCACGTCCTGCCGGTGCCGATGATGAACATCCTCAACGGTGGCGCGCACGCCGACTCCGGCGTCGACGTCCAGGAGTTCATGATCGCCCCGATCGGCGCGGCCACCTTCAAGGAATCGCTGCGCTGGGGCGCGGAGGTCTACCACACGCTGAAGTCGGTGCTCAAGTCCCAGGGCCTGTCCACCGGTCTGGGCGACGAGGGCGGTTTCGCGCCGTCGGTCGCGAATACCCGTGCCGCCCTGGACCTGATCGCCTCGGCGATCGAGAAGGCCGGTTTCAAGCTGGGTAGCGAGATCGCGCTCGCGCTCGACGTGGCCGCCACCGAGTTCTACACCACCGGTGAGGGTTACAAGTTCGAGGGCAAGCTGCACACCGCTGCCGAAATGGCCCAGTTCTACGCCGGCCTGCTGGGCAACTACCCGATCGTCTCGATCGAGGACCCGCTGTCCGAGGACGACTGGGACGGCTGGGTCTCCCTGACCGACCAGATCGGCGACAAGGTGCAGCTCGTCGGCGACGACCTGTTCGTCACCAACCCGGACCGCCTGGAGGAGGGCATCGCCAAGGGCGCGGCCAACGCACTCCTGGTGAAGGTCAACCAGATCGGCACCCTGACCGAGACCCTGGACGCGGTCGAGCTGGCCCACCGCAACGGCTACAAGACCATGATGAGCCACCGGTCCGGCGAGACCGAGGACACCACCATCGCCGATTTGGCGGTGGCGGTCGGCTCCGGCCAGATCAAGACCGGCGCCCCGGCCCGCTCGGAGCGCGTCGCCAAGTACAACCAGCTGCTGCGTATCGAGGACGCCCTGGGCGACTCGGCGCGCTACGCCGGTGACGCCGCCTTCCCGCGATTCGCGTTCGAAGGCTGAATAATCGGTAGCTCGAGCCCCGACCCGGACCCCGAGAGTTGGGACTACTACTGAATTTCGAGGTGTGAGATGACGGAGCGACGGGCGCGCGGAACTAGTCCGGCAGGACGAAGTGACCGGCGCCCGTCGCGCTCCGCTCGCGCCAAGAGCGGCTCGGCCGGGAAGCGGAACGAATCCGCCGCCGTCCCGAAATCCGGTGCCGCCGCGAAATCTTCGCGCTCGGGCAGCAGCCGCACGACCTCCGGGAAGCCGACTCCCAAGCGTCGCACCGCCCCCAGGGCGGCCGCGAAATCCGAACGGCACGAACGCAAGATCCTCGGCCTGTCCACCGGTCGTGCGGTGCTGCTGGCCGCCGTGCTGGCGGGGCTCGCGCTTACCCTGGCGGTGCCGCTGCGCACTTATTTCACGCAGCGCTCGGACGCCGCCGAGCTGGCCGCTCAGCATCGCCAGCTGGAGGAGGAGGTCGTGAGCCTGCGCGATCGCCGTGCGCAGCAACAGGATCCGAACTACATCAAGGCCGAGGCCCGGGACCGCCTGCGGCTGGTGATGCCGGGGGACACCCCCTATATCGTGCAGATCCCCGAGATCGAGCAGCCGGCCATCCCGACCCGGCCCGCCAAACCCCGGGAGCCCGATCCCTGGTACACGCAGCTGTGGCACAGCGTTTCCTCGCCGCAGCCCGTCGCCGCCCCGGCTCCCACCCCGCCACCCGCACCGGCGCCCCCGCCGCCCGCCCCCACCGAGGAAGGACAACCCAGGTGACCGCAGCCGAGAACGTACCCGGCGAGCGCGATCTCGCGATCGTCGCCGAGCAACTGGGCCGGGCTCCGCGCGGCGTGCTCGCCATCGCCTACCGCACTCCGGACGGCCTGCCCGCGGTGGTCAAGACCGCGCCCAAGCTTCCGGACGGCACCCCCTTCCCGACCCTGTACTACCTGACGGACCCGCGCCTGACCGCCGAGGCGAGCCGTCTGGAGACCACCGGGCTGATGCGCGACATGTCCGAACGCCTCACCCGCGACCCGGAACTCGCCGCCGCCTACCGCGCCGCGTACGACAGCTACCTGTCTGAGCGCAATGCCATCGAGGACCTCGGCACCGACTTCGCCGGCGGGGGCATGCCCGACCGGGTCAAGTGCCTGCACGTCCTCATCGCCCACTCCTTGGCCAAGGGCCCGGGCCTCAACCCGCTCGGCGACGAGGCCGTCGCCCTGGCCGCCGACCACGGCCTGCGCGGCACCGCCATTCCGGCGGACTGGCCGAAATACGAGGAGTACCGCACCGATTCGGAGTCCGCCGGCGAATGAGCCGGCCGCGCCCGGGTGAGCCACTGGCTTGCACCGGTCCGGCGGGCGCGCGCCGATGCGCAGCCGGGCGTGGACTCAGCCGCTCTCGTGAGGTTCGATCGACCGCATCGGGCAGCAGGATGGGTAGGCTGCCGAGGGCGTGGAGTCGGCCGCCGGGCGCCGGGCCGGAGTCGGCCGCGCCGCCGCGCGGGCCGGGTGGTCCGCTCGGCGAGATGTGTTCAGAACCAGTCGAATTCAGAGGTCAGGGATGAGCAACGCAGAGTTCGCGCGGAGTGCGGCCCCCGGTGCGGAAGCACATGAGCGGATCGCGGGCGTCGACTGTGGCACCAACTCGATCCGGCTCTTGATCGCCGATGTCGCGCGCGACGCCGACGGTAAGCCGCATCTGACCGATGTGCATCGGGAGATGCGGATCGTGCGACTGGGCCAGGGCGTGGACGCCACGGGTGCGCTGAATCCCGAAGCGATCGAACGCACCCGGGTGGCGCTGGGCGACTATGTCGACCTCATGCTGAAGCACGGTGTCACGCGGGTGCGGATGGTGGCCACCTCCGCGACGCGCGATGCCGCCAACCGCGAGGACTTCTTCACCATGACCGGCGTCGAGCTGGGGCGGGTGGTGCCGGGGGCACAGGCCGAGGTCATCAGCGGCGACGAGGAGGCGCGACTGTCCTTCGCCGGTGCCGTCGGCGAACTGTCCAGCGCCGCAGGACCTTTCGTGGTGGTGGATCTCGGCGGCGGGTCGACCGAGGTGGTGCTGGGTGACGCGTCCGGCGTGCACGCTGCGTACTCGGCCGATATCGGTTGCGTGCGCATCACCGAGCGCTGCCTGCACGGCAATCCGCCCACCCGCGAGGAGGTCGCCTCGGCGCGCTTCTTCGCCTCGGAGCGGCTGGCGCAGGCGTTCGGCGTGGTGCCGGTGGAGCGGGCGCACACCTGGGTGGGCGTGGCCGGGACCATGACCACGATCGCCGCGGTGTCGCTGGATCTGCCCGAATACGATTCGGAGCGCGTGCATCTCACCCGCCTGCCGCTGGCCGACCTGCGTAAGGTGTGCGATCGGCTGATCGGCATGAACCACGACGAGCGGGCCGCGCTCGGGCCCATGCATCCGGGCCGGGTGGATGTGATCGGTGGTGGCGCGGTAATAGCCGAAGTGCTTGCCGATGAGCTGGCGCGGCGTGCCGGGATCCGCGAGCTGATTGTCAGCGAACACGACATCCTGGATGGTATCGCACTGTCCATTGCCTGATCAGGTCACTTATCAAGCGGCTGCGGGACATTTGCCCCTCGGCCCCGCGCGTACTGAACATTCCCTTGGCAATTGTGACGCAGGTTAACATCTGAGGTTGCTGTCGGATTGCCTTTTATGGGAGGGTCGCCGGTATGTCAGGAGTAGCTCACGACGCGAAACCGGCCACTGAACGGACCCTGTTCGGCCACCCCATCGGTATCGCGAATCTGTTCGGCGTCGAATTGTGGGAACGGTTCTCGTTCTACGGAATGCTCACGATTCTCGGCTACTACCTGTACTACACGGCCACCGACGGCGGCCTCGATATGGCCAAGTCCACCGCCACCGGCATCGTCGGCGCCTACGGCGGTCTGGTCTATCTGTCGACCGTGCTCGGCGCGTGGATCGCGGACCGGCTGCTCGGCTCGGAGCGCACCGTCTTCTACGGCGGCGTCGTCGTCATGGCCGGGCACATCGCGCTGGCCATCCTGCCCGGCCTGACCGGTGTCGGCGTCGGTCTGGTGCTGGTCGCGCTGGGATCGGGTGGCTTGAAAGCGAATGCCTCCTCGTTGCTGGGCACCCTCTACGAGAAGGACGATCCGCGCGCGGACGGCGGCTTCACGCTGTTCTATCTGGGTATCAACCTGGGCGCCTTCGCTGGTCCGCTGATCACCGGCCTGCTGCAGGATCACGTCGGCTTCCACTACGGCTTCGGCGCGGCCGCCATCGGTATGGCGATCGGCCTCACCCAGTACGTCATCTTCCGCAAGAACCTGGGCGAGCACGGCCGCGATGTGCCGAACCCGTTGCCGCGCACCGCGATCCCCAAGGTTGTAACGGCCTTCGCCGCGATCCTCGTGGTGGTCGCCTTCGCCTGGACCGCCAAGCTGGTGACCCTGTCCAACCTGCCCGACGCCACCACCTTCGTGATCGTCGTGGCCTCGATCGCCTACTTCGCCATCATGCTCACCAGCGAAAAGGTGACCCCGATCGAGCGCACCCGGGTGCGCGCCTACATGCCGCTGTTCGTCGCGAACGCGGTGTTCTGGTCGCTGTTCCAGCAGATCTTCACCGTGCTGGCGGTGTACTCCGACGAGCGCATCAACTGGTCCATCTTCGGCTGGACCGCCCCGTCGAACTGGATCGGTTCCATGGAGCCGGTGTGGATCATCGCGCTGTCGCCGCTGTTCGCGATCATGTGGACCCGACTGGGCATGCGCTCCCCGAGCACCCCGCGCAAGTTCTCGCTGGGCGTGATCGGGATGGGCGCGGCCTTCCTGCTGTTCACCCTGTTCGCGGGCAGCCACGGCAAGTCGGTGTCGTTCGTGATCGTGTTCTTCATCCTGGGCGCATTCGCGGTCTCGGAGCTCATGCTCTCACCGATCGGTCTGTCGGTCACGACGAAGCTGGCCCCCAACGCTTTTCGCGCTCAGATGATGGCCCTGTACTTCTTCTCGGTCGGCATCGGCACCTCGATGTCGGGCGTGCTGTCCAAGTTCTACGACCCGTCCCACGAACTGGTGTACTTCGGCATCACCGGCCTGGTGGCCATGGCCGTCGGCGCGATCGTCTGGGCCGTCGCGCCCTGGATCAGCCGCCACATGGAGGGCGTGCACTAACTCCCGTCGTCACATGCCCGGCATGGCCAGGAATTCATAGATGTCGATGGTGCCACCCCATTCGGTGTGCGGATGGCCCTTCAGCACCTCCTGAAGGGCTTCGCTGGAGTCGGCCTGCAGGATGGAGAAGCCGCCGATCCCGCCGTCGGCATTCAGGGATCCGGGTCCCAGCGGCGACCCGAGATCGACGATCGCCGACCCCGCCCGCCCGGCCCAGTCCATCCAGGCCTTCATGCCCGCCGCCTGGGCTTCGGGGGTGGTCTGGGCCATCCGCTCGCGAGCGGACTGATCCGACTTGTAGATCACCAGGAATTTGGTCATCGGTGACTCCTGACTGTATCCCGGTCGAATCCGGCTGACCGGGCCTTTTCCGACTGGTTTGCCAATCGTATGCCGATGCTCCGGCCGATGGTGGGACTGGGCGTTCGAACGCACCCGTCGACGGGTGCCGGGAGACCGGTTGCGAGTACTTAAGTACGACAGATTCCCGGTCACGCGGATCTTCATAACGTGGTGTCCATCAAGTTCGACCCAGCGATCCGAGCCAAAGGGATTCCCATGTTCTTCACCACCCCCACCGACGGCACCACGCTCGCCTACGAGGACTACGGCACCGGACCGGCCATCGTGTTCGTCGCCGGAGCCATGCTCGCTTCCGATATGTGGGAGTACCAGATCCCCTTCTTCGCCGACCTCGGCTACCGCTGCATCTCGCTGGACCGCCGTGGCCACGGTCGCTCCGACCGGCCGCGTGGCGGCTACGACCTCTACACCACCGTCGACGACCTGGCGGCGTTGCTCGACCACCTGGACCTGACCGAGGCCACCCTGGTCGGGCATTCCACCGGCGGCGTGGAGATCGCCCGCTACCTGGCCCGGCACGGCGAATCCCGGGTGGCGCGAGTGGCTTTCGTCAGCTCGATGCTGCCGTTCCTGAAGCTCACCGACGACAACCCGGGCGGTGCTCCGGTGGCGGTGCTCGAGGACACGCTGCACCGCATCCGCACCGACCGGCCCAAGTGGCTGGCCCGGCAGTCGCAGCTGTACTTCGCCGAGCAGTTCGGCACCGAGGTGTCGCCCGAGCAGTCGGACCTCACCTACCGGCAGTGCCTGTCGACCGCGCCGTGGGCGACGCTGAAGATCCAGGAGGCGGTCTTCCACGCCGACAGCCGGGAAGCGGTGCGCGGCATCACCGTTCCGGCGCTGATCGTGCACGGCGACGCCGACTTCTCGGCGCCGATCGACATGACCGGCCGCCGCACCGCCGAGCTGCTGCCCGGTGCGACCTACCGCGAGTACCAGGCCGCCGGGCACGGGCTCTATGTCACCCACGCCGAGCAGCTCAACAAGGACCTGCTCGAGTTCATCAAGGCATGACCCGGCAGGCACGATGATCAATGAAGTTGTGCGGCAATATCCTTCAGCTCGCCCCGCGAGGTGACGCCGAGCTTCGGGTACGCCTTGTAGAGGTGGTAGCCGACGGTGCGGTGGCTCAGGAACAGCTGGGCGGCGATGTCGCGGTTGGACAGGCCCTGCGCGGCGAGGCGGACGATCTGCAATTCCTGCGGGGTCAGGCCGGTCGCGGTACTGCGCGACGGACCCGGATCGGAATCCGGTGCGCCGGCCGCGGTGAGCTCGTGGCGGGCGCGCCTGGCCCACGGGTCCAGTTCCAGCCGTTCGAAGACCTCGAGGGCCTCGTGTAATCGGGTGCGCGCCTCGGCCTTGCGGCGGGCGCGGCGCAGCCATTCGCCGTAAAGCAGAGCGGTACGGGCGAATTCGATGGGACGGGCCTCGCGGTCGTGCAGCTCGAGCGCCTTCGCGTACAGGTCTTCGGCATTCTCGTCGTCCAGCAGCGCGCGGCAGCGCAGCACCAGGGCATCGGCCCAGCCCTGTCCCACCGACTCCGCCCAGCCGGCGAAGTTCGTGAGAGGCGCCGCGGCGCGCTCCGGGGCCCCGATGCGCACGGCGGCCTCGACCAGATCCGGCACCGCCCGGGTGGCGCAAATATGATGATCGAACGGCGATTTCGTCAAACGCTCGAAGCGCGACAGCGCCGATTCCGCTCGCCCGGCCCCGAGGTCGAGCAGTCCCAGCGACCAGTGCGCCCACGGTGCGCCCGGCGCGATCGCTCCCGGCGTATCCCCGGCGAGGCCGAGCTCGGCCTGCGCCCGGCACTCGTCCTCGTCGCCGCGCAGTGCGTCCAGATGCGCCAGCACACTGCTGAGCTGGCGCACCCACTGCTGCTGTCCGGTGTCGCGGGCGAGGTCGCGGGCCTCGACCGTCGCGGTGCGGGCATCGCGCAGGCGGCCGGTGAAGATATCGGCCTCGCCGGCGAAGAAGAGGACGGTCGGCAGTCGCCCGGCGGCACCGGCGGCGCGATGCTTGCCTTCCAGGGACATGGCCAGATCGAAGGCGGGCCCGTCCTGGCCGCGCGCGAGCGCGAAGCCGCAGAGGATCGACAGCACCTGGTCGGAAACCTCTCCCCGGGAACGGATTTCGCCGAGAATGTCCGTCAGTGCCAAGGGTTGGCCCGGGCCACGTTCGAACAGCCGGCCGATGAACCGCACTACCGGGACCACCGGCAGCGCATCCGGCAACCGCAGATCCGCAAGGTGTTCGAGGACCTCCCGCAAATCGGCCTCGCCCAGATACCACCCGGTGTGCATGGCTTGCACCAGCATGTCCGCCGCCTGTGCGGGTTCGGTGGCCGCGATGCTCGTCGCCGCGTCGATCAGCAGCCGGTGCGCATCCGGAAACCTGCCCTGCCAGAAGAGGGCCAGCGCCCGCACCTGGGAAAGACTGGCGCGCAACGATTCCGAGCTCACCTCGCGAGCCGTGCGCCGGGCCAGCTCGGCCGCCCGCTCCAGATCACCCGACTCCAGCGCCGCCTGGGCGGCCAGCGCCTGACGTCGCGTCCGATCCTCCGGCCGATCGCTGAGCCGGGCCGCTCGATCGTAGGCGGCGGCCGCCGCCTTGTGCCCGCCGCGTTCGCGCGCGCGAACAGCGCTGCGCTCCAAGGCATCCGCCACCTCCGCATCGGTACCGAGGGCCGCCGCCGCGCGATGCCAGGCCCGCCGATCCGCCTGCTCCGGCGCGTCCAGCGCGTCGGCCAGGGCGCGGTGCACCGCCAATCGCTGTCCCAGCGGGGCACGTTGGTACACCGCCGCGCGAATCAGCGGATGGCGGAACGTGATCGACAGGTCGGCGCCGGTCCCGCGCTGCAACAGTCCGGCAGCCTCGGCGGGCGCGAGATCATCGATGCCCGCTCCCAGGCTCGCCGCCGCACGCAGCACGACGGCGGGCTCAGTGGATTCATCGGTGGCCAGCACGGTCAGCAGGGTCTGGGTCGGCTCCGGCAGCCGACTGATCCGGCCGTGGAAGGCCAGCCGCAGCCGATCGGTCAGGGGCAGCGCGCCCGCGGCGAGATCCGGCGTCGATTCGGCGGCCATCGCCAGCGGCAGCTCGCGCAGGGCCAGTGGATTGCCGCGCGCCTCGGCCAGCAGCCGGTAGCGCACGGCCGGGGTGAGCGCATGCTCATCCAGCAGGGTCGCCGCCGCCTCGTGGGACAGGCCGGTCAATCGCTGCTCCGGCAGCCCGGCGGCCTCGAACGATCCCTCGCCCTCGCGGACGCCGAACAGCATGGCCACACCCTCGGCCTGCAGCCGCCGGGCCGCGAACAGCAGCGCGTCCTGCGAGGCCCGGTCCAGCCACTGCGCGTCGTCGACCACGACCAGCAGCCCGGCGCCGTCGGCATAATCCGTGAGCAGCGACAACACCGCCAGACCGGTGAGCATGGGCTCACGCCCGCCGGGACCGAGGCCGAGTGCGCCCGCCAGCGCCGCCCGCTGCGGTTCGGGCAGGCCGGGCAGCCGGTCCAGGGCGGGGCGCAGCAGCAATTGCAGTCCGGCGAAGGGCAATTCGGCCTCGACCTCGACGCCGGTGCCCCGCAGCACCCGCACGGCGTCCGCCCGCGCGGCGGCGTATCCGAGCAGCGCCGTCTTGCCGATCCCGGGTTCACCGCGCAGCACCAGCGCCGCGCTGCGCCCGTCGCGCGCACCCTCGATCAGGGTGTCGAGCGCCTGCTGTTCGCGCTCGCGTCCACGCAGCTGCGGAATGTGTTCGGCCACGGTCGTTCTCACACCCTCCCGCCCCGCACCGCACCATCGCGGCGGGGCATCCCCCTCCATCATGGCGGGTTCCGGACCTGGGGACCGATCCGAGCTCCCGTCCCGCCAAACGTGACCTGCCTCACTCGGCAATTTTGCCGAGTTCGATAAGTGCTGGTAACAGCACACTTTCAGCATGCTATGGGGCCGCGGTTCACCCGATAATCGGATGAATTCTGTCGGACCCCGCCGGAATACTGACCGGAGACCGATGAGTTGAGCGATCTGTCCCCGTCTGCATGGATATGGCCCCCCGGACGGCACTGTCGCCGATTCCGCGTCACCCCTCGAATACGAACACCCCCGGAGGTTTTCCGATGCCCGATCTATCCGCTAGCTCGACCAAGCAGCGGACGCCAACGGTCATCCGGTTGCTGGTGCTCGCGACCTTCACGGTGATCTTGAACGAGACCATCATGATCAATGCGATTCCGCGGCTCATGACGGATCTTCACGTGACCGAGCGGTCCGCGCAGTGGGTGTCCACGGCGTTCATGCTCACCATGGCGGCGGTCATTCCGGTGACCGGCTGGTTCCTGCAGCGCGTCAGTACCCGGCGCGCGTACTCCCTCGCGATGGGTGTCTTCCTCCTCGGCACCGCGGTGGCCGCGATCGCGCCGTCGTTCGCGGTGCTGCTGATCGGCCGGGTCGTCCAGGCCGGCGGCACCGCGGTCATGATGCCGCTGCTCATGACCACCCTGATGACTGTCGTCCCCGAGCACGACCGCGGCCGCGTGATGGGCAATGTCACCCTCGCCATCTCGGTCGCCCCGGCCATGGGCCCGGTCATCTCCGGCCTGGTGCTCCAGATCGGTTCGTGGCGCTGGCTGTTCGCGCTGGTGCTGCCCATCGCCGCGGGGGTGACCTGGTTCGGGCTGCGCAAACTGGAGAACGTCGGTGAGCCGCAAGCGGGTTCGATCGACTGGTTCAGCGTGGCGTTCGCGGCCCTCGGCTTCGGCGGGCTGGTGTACGGCCTGAGCAAGTTCGGCGCGGGCAGCGCGCTCACTCCGGCGCTGATCGTCGCCGGCGGTGTGGCCCTGGTCGCCATCTTCGTGTTCCGTCAGGTGTACCTGCAGCGCACCGGCAGCCCGCTGATGGATCTGCGAATCCTGTTGTCCGGCACGTATGCCAAGGCGCTGGTCCTGATGGCCGTGGCCTTCCTGGCCATGATGGGCTCGATGATCCTGCTGCCGCTGTACCTGCAGAACCTGCGCGGCCTGAGCCCGCTGCAGACCGGTCTGCTGGTCATGCCCGGCGGTCTGGCCATGGGTCTGCTCGGTCCGACCGTGGGTCGGCTGTTCGACCGGTTCGGCGGTCGCGTCCTGGTGATTCCGGGCGCGATCGGCATCACCGCCGCCCTCGTCGGCTTCACGCAGCTCTCGCTGACCACGCCGTATCCGGCGCTGGTGGCGCTGCACGTCCTGCTGATGGTGTCGCTGGCCGCCGCCTTCACGCCGGTGTTCACGCTGGGTCTGGGCGCGCTGCCGATGCACCTGTACTCGCACGGCAGCTCGATGCTGGGCACGCTGCAGCAGGTGGCCGCCGCCTTCGGCACCGCGCTGGTGGTGACGGTCATGACGTCGCGGGCGACTCATCTGACCGATGGCGGCGCCAACCCGCTCGACGCCCACCTGTCCGGCATGCGGCTGGCGTTCGCGGTCTCCGCGGCGCTGGCGCTGGTCGTCATCGTGATGGCGGTGCTGCTGCCCAACCGCGCCGAATCGCCGGAGCCGGTCGAGGATTCGCCCGAGGCCCTGGACGCGTCCGGCGTCGCACTGGTCAAGGACTGACTCTCCGAGCGTGAAAGCGCCCGTGGCCCGACGCCACGGGCGCTTTCCCGTGTCGGTGGTCCGGCACCCTGCATCGATAAGCGTTCTTTATCGCTGAGTGTGTGAGCTGCCTCTTGGTCGAGCTGGGGACTTCCAGTGAACTGAATGGCATGAGCAGCACAGACGAGACCCGGACGGTGATCGAGAACTACATTCGCGCGCTGCAGGGCGGCGAGGCGGTCGAGCGGCACGGCGAGTTCTTCGCGCCCGATGCCACCTGGACGCTGGCCGGGGACCTGCCGACCTCGGGCACCTGGGTCGGACCGGATCAGATCTTCCACGGCTTCCTGCCCGCCATGCTGGCGCGCTTCGACACCACCAAACCCATGAGCCAGGAGGTGCGTGGCGTGATCGCCGATCGGGACCGCGCCGTGGCAGAGTGGACCACCCGCGCGACCACCGTGGCGGGCGCGCAGTATGTCAACGATGTCGTCATCGCCTTCCGCGTCGCCGACGGTCGAATCGTGGAAGCCCGTGAATATTTCGACACCGCGTACGCGAATCGCGTGCTGTTCGCCGGTAATTGATGTGCTGTTCGCTGGTAATCGAGAACGTACCCACTGACAGCGGAATACCAGTGCGGCCGACGAGGCTGTCGTGAAGACGGCCGGGTGGCCGAGATGGAGGAGAAGATTCATGCGAGTACTGATCATCGGGGCCGGCGGCTACCTGGGTTCCGCGGTCGCCGAACGCTTTACCGGACTGGGCCACGAGGTGGTGGCGCTGGTACGGCCGGGTAAGGACGGCGAGGCCGGATTCGAGACGCGCACCGGCGATCTCGCCGATCCGGCATCCCTTACCGCCGCCGTCACTCCCGATATCGACGCCGTGGTCAACCTCGCCACCCCCAGTGGAGACGCGGACGTGGACGCCGCCGCCATCGCCGCCCTCACCGACCCGCTGCGCGGCACCGGCAAGCCCTTCGTCTACACCAGCGGCGTCTGGGTCCTCGGCGCGACCGATGGCGCCGACGAATCCGCGGCCACCAACGCCATTCCCATCGTCGGCTACCGCCCGGTCATCGAACGCCAGGTCCTCGCCCTCGCCGATGCGGGCGTCCGCGCCGCGGTCATCCGCCCCGGCATCGTGCACGGCCGCAATGGCGGAATCCCCGCTCTCCTGGTCGATCTCGCCCGCAAGCACAATGCTCCGGTCGTCGTCGCCGACTCCACTGTCGTATGGCCCACGGTTCATGTGGACGACCTGGCCGAGCTCTTCGTGAAGGTCGTCGAATCGGCTCCGGCGGGCACCATCTGGCACGCGATCACCGAGCCCGCCGTCTCGGTGCTCGACCTCGCCACCGCTGCGGCCCAGGCCGCCGGTGTCTCCGGCGATCCGGTGATCTGGCCTCTCGCCGAAGCCGAAGCCGCCCTCGGCGTTCCCTTCGCCGAAGCCTTGGCCCTCAGCCAATCCGTCACCGGTCACGCGGCCCGCGCCGATCTCGGCTGGAACCCCCAGGGCCCCAGCGCAACAGCCGACCTGAGCGCCGGTTCCTACCGCTGATCAACGTCGGCCGGATGGCCGCCCCGCATCGAGCGGCCACCCGGCTTCGCTGGAGTTCCGGCAATCGCCGACCGTCGCGCCTCCGAACTGCTTGCGGCGCAGCGATCAAGCCCCGGCGGGAACCTTGTCGAGGAAGCCGTAGACGCGTTCGATGCGCCCGTCCTCGGCGAGGGCGGCGACATCGAAACCGACGACCAGGGGCTCCGCGCCCGGAGTGCCGAGGTGCCAGGTGAAGCGGGCGATGTGGTGGTTCGCGTCGACCGGAGCACCGAGGCTGAACTCCAGTCCGGCGAACTGGGCCTGGACGGCGGCGATGGTGGCATCCAACCCGGCGTGCCCGCGGACCGAGCACAGCGGGTCGGTGTATTCGGCGTCGTCGGTGAACAACTCGGCGACCAGGGCCGCCCGGGCCGAGGCGTCGGTGGTGTTCCAGGCGGTGAGGTAGCGCTGGACGAGTTCGTTGATGTCGCTCATGTCGGTTCTCCTTGCTGGTGTGAACTTGATGAGCACAACGTTATGAAGAATGCCGGACTTGGGAATCTGTCGTACTTAAGTACTCATGACCGGTCTCCCCGCATCACGGTCCCCGCTCGTCCGGAGACGGTCCATCACGAATCCGATGTCATTCGGGCGCGGGATCGTCCGGGCCTGCTGCCCGGCGGGGTCGTTGGCGCTGCTCTGTATAGTCGGGCGAACATTTTGTGACGATGGTGGGAACCCGGTGGGAATCCGGGACGGTCGCGCCACTGTGTCCGGGCCGCTGCGGTGGTACGGGAGTCAGACCTCACATCGCCACAGCCCTACGTGCGGGGACGCGGGTTCCCCGAGAAGGTCTCTGCGCGCATGTCTGTCGATCCCGGTTCGAATTCCGCTGTCCCCGTGCGCCGCCGGTTGCGGCATGTCCTGCACGACTGGTCGAGGCGGGACTGGATCGAGGCGGGGGTGCTGCTCGGGGTGGTCGCGGCGATCCACGTGGTGGCGTTCGGGCTGCTGTTCGGGGCGGTGGCGCCGCACAGCTATCAGCTCGGGTCGCAGGTGTTCGGGGTCGGATTGGGTTTCACCGCGTACGCATTCGGCCTCCGGCACGCGTTCGACGCGGACCACATCGCGGCGATCGACAATACGACCCGGAAGCTGATGGCCGATGGGCAGCGGCCCAAGTCGGTGGGGTTCTGGTTCGCCATGGGGCACGCGACGATCGTGTTCGTGCTGGCCGCGCTGGTGGTGGCCGGGGCCCGGGTGGTCGGCGAGCTGGTCGACGACGACTCGCCGACCCGCAAGACCCTGGGCGTCGTCTCGACGGTGGCGTCCGGATCGTTCCTCTATCTGATCGGGCTGCTCAATGTGGTTGCGCTGATCGGGATCTGGCGGGTGTTCCAGCGCAGCCGGCACGGCGAGTTCGATGCCGAGGAGCTGGAGGCCGCCCTGCAGGCCCGTGGTGCGCTGGCCCGGCTGCTGGGCCCGATCATGCGGGCGGTGCGCCGGCCGGCCCAGGTGTATCCGGTGGGCGTGCTGTTCGGGCTGGGCTTCGACACCGCCACCGAGGTCGCCCTGCTGGCCCTCGCCGGTTCCGGGGCCGCGGCCGGGCTGCCCTGGTACGCGATCGTGGTGCTGCCGCTGCTGTTCGCCGCGGGCATGAGCCTGATGGACACCCTCGACGGTTTGTTCATGAATGTGGCCTACGACTGGGCCTTCTCCGAACCGATCCGCAAGATCTACTACAACCTGACCATCACCGCGCTGTCGATCGCGGTGGCGCTGGTCGTCGGCTCCATCGAACTGATCACCGTCCTCCACGACGACGCGGACTTCGTCAACCCGATCACCGACTGGATCGCTGGAATCAACCTGAACAATGTCGGATTCGGCATTGTCGGACTGTTCGTGCTGGCCTGGATCATCGCCGTCGCCTACTGGCGCTGGGCCAAGGTCGAGCAGCGCTGGACCTCGGCCCCGTCGGAATGAATCCTGCCTGCCGGCCGGTATGAGCGCGCCGCGGTGCTGAACCCGGGTGGGGCATGCGTCGTCGTATCGACGTGTGCCCGATCTCGCCACCGCATTCATGGGATGACATGAGGTCGAGAAGCCCTCTGGCACAGGCGTTCGCGTGGTGATGCGACGATGGATCGTGCCATGACCGACCCACTCGTGACCCCGGTGTCGCGTGCCGTGCGGGCGGCGATTTTCGCCGTGATCGCCGTCGCGGTGTCGGCCGCTGGGCATGGTCGCGTGGTGGGGCACGGGTGTCGTTCTCGGTGCTGGTGCACCTAATCCCTTCCGCGCCGGCGTCTGCGCGCGGCCTCGTCCGGGCGAATCCGGTCTCGAACAGCTCCGCGGTCTCGGCGGATGATCAGCTGACCGAGACGCGCGGCCGACTGGTATGTGCCCAGGTAGGGCGTACCGGTCGGCCGCGGTGCGGGGTCGGGTAATGCGTCAGGACTTGCGGCGGGCGAATCCGAGGCCGAGGACGCCGAGCAGGCCCAGTGCACCCAGCACGATGCCGATGCTGCCGAGCCAGCGGGCCGTCGTGTCCTTCTCCGACGGGGACTGCGGCATCGCGGTCTTGATATCTCCGTGACCGGCCGTCCCGGACTGCTTCGGAGCCAATTGCAGTACCGGAGCCGGATTCTCGGGCTCGGAGCCACCCGACGAGGTCTGGTCCCACTTCACGACCTGCCCATCCGCATAGGTCTGGGTGGCGGGCATGGTGATCGAATCGGTATCGGGCAGGCCGTCGGCCAGCACGGCGAAGGACCCGAACTGTCCCGGGCCGATGCCGCCGCCTGCGTCCGCGGTCCAGGTGACGCCGGTGACCTTGTGATCGGCGTCGCGCGCGACCTCGGCACGCCAGCCCGGCATCGCCTGGGTGTTCACCTCCGTCAGCGCCGGGAATTGCACGGTCAGTGCGGTGGTCGGACTGCCGGTGGCCGACTCGTTCGGCACCCGGAACGTCAATACGGCCGAACCGCCGCGAGCGGCATCGGGCCCGGAGACGCTGACGTGGGCACCCGCGGGTGCGGCCGCGATCACGACCGCCGCGGCCGCGGCGACGCCGGTGAACCCGGCTCGATATATCAATGAATTCTTCATCGAAACGGTCACTCCTTCGTCTGAACGGGATCGGAGACAACCTTGTGCTCTCCGTAGACTATGTCACTGATTTCAGAGCGGATATCTATAACCCGCCGCCCGGTATCGAACCAGTTGGGCTGGCCGCCGAATCTCTTCCGTTCAGAAGGGAATTGGCCTTGTGGTCGAGTTGATTTCAAGGCGCGGAAGGGATTTCGAGAATTCCGGGGGAGGGAGCGGTTATAGTCTTCGCGAATCCATTCCGCTCTGGCTTGTCTGTGAAGGTTGTCGACGATGGTTGTGCGCGCGTGTGCCGGCGCTCCGTCGCGTGACCGAATACGTGGCAGCCTGGCCGGAATTCTGTGTGGCCTATTGGCCTAGCGGCCCATGGCTTCGAGGGCGCCCTGCCGCATTCGGCGGCACTGACACTGCTTCTGATGGTCAGCGGTGCCGACGGCGCCGCAGTCGGATCTCCCGCCGGGCGCGGGCGGGTCCGGCTCGTCGCGGCGCTCGGAGCAGGGCAGTTCCTCGCGCACAATGCGCTGATGATGGCGACCGTCGCGGATCATTCCCACGCCACCGTCGAAGGGTCCGGCGTCGCCGGATGGACAATGCTGGCCGCGAACGCTGTGGCCGGACGGCACCGAACCTGAACGCCCGGTCCCCACACTGGATCTCGCGCCGAAGGGCTCCGACCACAAGCCGACCACCCCGGCGACCGCCGACCACGACACCACCGCCCGCTGGCTCGGCGGCATCGGAATCGCCCTGGCCGCAGGAGCACTCGGCGGCACCGCCTTCGCAACCCGCCGCCGCGCCTGAGAACCCGCCCACCTGGCACCGGTCGTGCCCGCCTCCACCACCGAACACGGGCACGACCTCAGACAACGATGAAGTCCCGCCCGAGGTTCGTCAGCCGAGGTGGTCGAAGCGGCGCTTCGTTGTGGTGACAGGGGAATTCAGGGTCAGGTCGAGGACGGTGACCGTCACGTCGGTGATGGATCCGGATTGGAATTTGGGCGACTCGCCGAACAGTTGAACGGGATTTATCGTGACGATCGTCTGCTGGGGCTGGCCGATGCAGTTGACCGGGGCGAGGGAGCTGCCGTTGACTCCCGAGCCGAGGTAGGGCGTGGCTCGGACCGTCACCGACAGTTCCGCGCCGAAACCGGAGGTGCACTGGTAGGTAACGCCGATCACGGCATTGCCATTGGTTTCTCGGGCGGTATCTACGGTGAGCGTGGGGGTCGCGTCCGCGGTGCCGGTGGCCAGCGCGGTGGTGACGGCGAGCGCGCCGAGTGCGGCGACGAGGGAGCGTGCGTGCACAGTGTTTCCTTGCTGTCCGGACGGCTACCACACGAAGCACCGACGACGCGGCAACCAGCCGTTCCGCCGGCCCGCATGCCGATTTCAATACCGTTGGCCTGCACTATTTTTCGGATTCCAGCGGTGCCTCGGGAGTGAGGATAGCGGATAGCAAACCAACCGTGAGGAACTTTTGGGACATTCACCGGAAATAACTGGTCGTCCGACCGAGACCGCGGCCCCGCCGGCCAGACCCGCCGGCGACACCCGACTTCAGGAATCGACGATCACATCGCCCGTGTCCGGCGGAGTCACCTTGGATCAGAGGGTATTCCGGTCACTGACCGGCCCGGGCGGTATTCGGTGGTGGACAGAGCGGTCGCCCCCGCCAACTCCGGCAATCAAGATCAGGGGGCTCTCAGTGAGGGAAACCGGACATACTTCCAGGGCGGGAACTCCCTGAGCTCGATGGTCTGCCGGGAGGTTCAGGCCCGCGCGATGGTCCCGGCAACCCGCTAGCCCGGGGGACTCTGTGTTCGGCGCGCCATTGGTTGGGGGTCAGGCCGTAGCGTTGGCGGAAGCGGCGGGTGAAGTGGGTGGGGTCGCGGAATCCGCTGGCGTGGGCGATGGCGGCAATGGAGCGTTGATGTGCGGCGGGGGCGGAGAGCAGGCGGCGGGCGTGGTCCAGGCGGGCGGCGATGAGGCGTTGTTCGAGGCTGATCCCGGCTTCGGCGCACAAGCGGTAAAGGCGCCGCACCGAAATGTGGTGCGCGGCTGCGATGGTCGGCATGTGCAAGTCGGGGTCGGTGGCGCGGCGGCGGGTGAAGTCCAGGATCTGACGCATCAGCAGGTGGGCGGGGACTGCGGTGCCGTCGCAGGGGCCGTGCTCGGCGGCCGAGATCAATACTGCGCGAATCAGTTCGATGCACGCATGGCCGAGTTGCTCCGCGGCGGGATCGCCGGTGAGGCCATCGGCGCGGTCGATCATGGACGCCAGTTGCGTGGTGAGGAGTGAGTGCAGGGGACTGGTGTGCAGGTGTCCGGTCGCGGCGGCGATGCTGTCGCCGGGTAGGTCGAGGTCGTCGGCGTCGAGGCACATCCCGATCGGGGAATCCTGCCCGGACCAATCGAATCGGAGTGGCCGCGAGTAGTCGAACACCTCGCACGCCCCCGGCCGCGCCACGTATCGGCGGTGCTCGTGTTCGCGGCGACCGGTGCGCGACGGCAGCAGTGACACCGTGAGCATCGAAGTCGGGGAGGCTCGCACGTGCGCGGCGCTGCGGGTGGTCGACATGCCCGGCATATTCGCCCGCAGCAGGGTCACGGGCCCGACCTGCCACGTCTCCAGCCGCGCTGACACCGCATCCTGCCCGGGCGTGAGTTCGAGTTTCCGATCCGCCCGAAGTGTTGTTTGCTCCAGCGTCGCCACAAGGGCGGGGAGGCGATCTCGCGGCGGCAGGCTAGCCGTGTCGAACACCACGCTCATCAGTCAGCTCCCACCCCGCTCCGTGCGCGATTCCGCGCCCCACCACCATCGAGGTGCGCGCCGTCGGGCACCCGTGAGCCGGAAGCTTAAACACGTGGGTGGCTAATCGCCGGCACCTCCTGAATCCCGGATATTCCTCCCATCACGCCGATAACCGGCAGGCAAACGGGGCATCGTCGGCTCACGGTGCCGTCCCACCGGCTCTCGCTGCCAATTCCGGACGCTCCGCCTGCTCGGCGCATATCGGGCGCTCCGAAGCGGGTCCGGTCTCGAATACGTGGGGTGGCGTGCTCGTGTCTTCCGACCGGGCACGCCGCCTTCTGTGAATTCGCCCTGTGCACAGCATGATTCGACCTTCCGCCCTTCCTTCCGTGAAAGGACCCCAGCGTCATGTCCGCCCGCGCAGTCCTCGTGATCGTGGCCCACGTCCTGTTCGCCGCCGCGGCCGCACCCGCCGGCGCCGCACCGCTCCGGTCGGGCGGGTACCGGATCTTCCTCGAGGCCCGGCCCGCCTACACACTGCGGCCCGTCGTCACCGCGGCCGACATCGCCGATGTGCGAACGAGTGCGGACGAGAACGCGGACACCAACCGGTGGGAGCCGGTCCTGATCGGGTACCGGCCCGCCGGGCCGGTGTTCCAGCTCCTCAACTCCTCGACCAGGCTGTGCCTGCAACCCGTTCGGCTCGACTCGCTGACCTACTCTGTCGGCCAGAACGTGTGCGGCGTCGCCGACACCGGCCTGTGGTACGTGACCGAGACCAACGGCAACCGACGCGTCAGCCTCGCCTCCGACCCCAGCCGAACCCTGTACGGCGACACCACCTCCACCACACCCGTCGCACTGCTCGGGACCATCGGCGACGAGCCACGCGCCCGCTGGATCTTCCGCCACCTATGACCCGGCCGCCCGTCGGCGGGATGTATCCCGACCGGCGCAACGGTGCGGTGGCGGCCGGGGCGTGCCGCGCGACCCCACCGACGCCCGGCGCGAACCATGGCACCACAGCCGAAACCCATACTGCGATGGGAATTCCCGGCGTCGACGGGCACGAGTATCCAGGCTAGAGCTGCCCACCCGGCGCACGGGCGAACCCGGGAACGCCGGTCGGCGGCTGTCCACGCCGGACCATCGGCTCTGACTGCCACGCCCGCCGCACCGGACGGTGGCCGCTGGTATCGGAATGGCAGGGGCCCGCCGGTGGGCGGCACGGTGAGCCGGAGTCACTGCCACAGAACAGCTTTCATCGTCGCCGAATACCAGGTCGACAATGACCGCGCGCCATGATCGGAGATTACGTTCACTGATAGTCCCGCTACGGCCGGCCGCTGGGTCCCCTGCAGGTGGGTGGTTCGGTGGCGACCGGCCGCAGCGGGTGGGCCGGGGAAGGCGGCTCATTGCGTTCCCGCAGCCCGCTACGAGGCTGCCAATGTCGGTAGCCGTTGCCAACAGCTGTACCTGCACCACGATCGGCCCACACTGTCACCGGCGGTTCCTGCTGTTCTGAACGCAACGGGCATCCTGGACCGGGTGACCTGCGTCGAAGTCCGGGGCGGCATCGTTGGTGGGCGGGTCGTCGATCCGATCGGTGATCCGCGGGAATAACAGTCCGCCCGGTCATGCTGTGGCCGTGCGACATCGCGGCCTGTTGCTTTCGTGATGACATGATGGCGGTGTGCGCGTACTTGTCACCGGAGCGAACGGTTACCTCGGTCGTGCTGTCGTCGAAGCCCTTCACGCTGCCGGGCACGAGCCCGTCGCGATGGTTCGCGCTCATGGGTGGGTGATTCCGGGCGCAGTCGATGTCCGGGTGGCTGATTTGCTCGACGACAAGGCGGTTCGCCTTGCGGTAGACGGCGTAGACGCGATCTGTCACCTCGCCGGGTTGACGCGAGCCCGCGAATCGGTCGGCGAACCATTGCGCTATTTCCGCGTGAATACCAGCGGAACGCTGTCGGTGCTCGAAGCCATGGTCGACGCGGAAGTCCGCGGGATCGTTTTTGCTTCGACGGGGGCGATCTATGGCACGCCGGATGTGCAGCCGATGACCGAGGACCTCGGTGATGCGCCGCCTCATCCATACGCCAGCAGCAAGCTTGCGGCTGAGCTGGCCATCGAGGCCGTCGCTGGTGGCGGGGAACTGGCGGCAGTAATTGTTCGACTGTCGAATATCGCGGGCGGTGCGTACGGGGATTCGAGTCGGCTGATACCGCGTGCGTTGACTGCTGCATCCGAGCGTTCGGCGTTGATCGTCAAC
This sequence comes from Nocardia sp. NPDC051981, assembly GCF_040680715.1. Classification (NCBI taxonomy): domain Bacteria; kingdom Bacillati; phylum Actinomycetota; class Actinomycetes; order Mycobacteriales; family Nocardiaceae; genus Nocardia; species Nocardia sp. NPDC051981. The sequence goes on from NZ_JBFAXK010000040.1 coordinate 51,631, forward strand.
GGTGATGGCACTGCCGTTCGTGACTACCTGCACGTCACGGATGCGGCCCGGGCATTCGTGGCATGTATCGAGCACCTCCCGCCTGTTGGCACCGCTACGCGCTACAACATCGGCAGTGGACGGGGTACGAGTCTGCTCGACGTGGTTGCCGCGGTGGAACGGGTAACCGGCCGACCTGTTGCGCTCGAGCATCGTCCGGCGGCGGCGGAACCTGCGATGTTGATCAACGACCCAACCAAGGCGATGACCGAAATCGGCTGGCAGCCAACGCATTCTGATATCGATGACATCGTTCGCGATGAATCGCGGGCGCTCATAGAAGAATCCTGAGAATCCGCTGGTGAGTGGAAAAAGCCCGGCTGTGACGACGACGTGCAGTCGATTCGGGTGGAGAGGGCTATGTCTTCGCCCGGAGTCGGGGACGCCGATCTCCTGAGACGGCACAGCTGGAGGACGATGATGCCCATGGAGAGCAGACTGATCGAGGTGGAGACGGGCCGTCGCGAGGTTGTCCACGACCTCACATCGCAGTGTGCAGGTTTTCTGCGTGAGACGGCGACGGAATCCGACGGGTTACTTCACGTATTCGTGCCGCACGCGACCGCGGGCATCGCACTGATCGAACTCGGCGCAGGCAGCGACGACGACTTGCTCGACGCTCTGCGGGACCTGCTGCCCGCCGACGATCGCTGGCGGCATGCACACGGCTCGCGCGGACACGGACGCTCGCATGTCATGCCCGCGCTGATCGCGCCCTATGCCAGTATTCCGGTGTTGCGCGGCGAAATGGCGCTGGGGACTTGGCAATCGGTCGCGATGGTGGATCTCAATGTCGACAACCCGGTGCGGCACGTGCGGTTGTCCTTTCTGGCCGGCTGAGCCGAAGCACCACTCGGCGTAGCCGGCAGCCCAAACACTGGCTCTTCTTCGTCAACAGCCTGTTCACCAGCGCCGCTTTCGGATTCGTCCTGTACCTCATCATCGCCGACCGCCGCCGCCGAGTGTCGGCGGCCGCAACGCGGGCCTAGGCGGGAGATCGACTATCGCCGCTGGCAGGTGCGGATTCGGTGAAATGTAGGCGCCGCGGTGTCCCGGGTCACATCGCTGTTCTGTTACAGGAACGGGGCCGTCGGTGTCTTGTGTTCGTTCGGTGCGCAGCACGGAACATCAGCGGTGCGAACGCCCGCACCGCTGTGATCGCTCCTGCAGAAGAACGGAAATCATCATGAGCAAGGTCTGGTTTGTCACCGGCTCCTCCCGTGGCCTGGGCCGCAACTTCGTCGAGGCCGCCCTGTCCCGCGGTGACAAGGTCGCCGCGACCGCCCGGAACGCCGAACACCTTGCCGGACTGGCCGCCACCTACGGCGACGCGGTGCTTCCGCTACAGCTGGACGTGACCGATAGGTCGGCGGTGTTCGCGACTGTAGAGCGCGCCGGAGAACACTTCGGTCGTCTGGACGTCATCGTGAACAATGCGGGTTACGGCGTCCTGGGTGCTGTGGAGGAGCTGAGCGAGCAACAGTTGCGAGATCAGTTGGAGACCAACCTGTTCGGTGCGGTCTGGGTTGTTCAGGCGGTGCTGCCGCAGCTGCGCGAGCAGGGTGGCGGGCACATTGTTCAGATCTCCTCGGTCGGCGGCGTGGCCGCGTGGCCGCTCGGTGGCGCCTACCATGCGTCGAAATGGGCGCTGGAAGGTCTGAGCGAGTCTCTCGCGCAGGAGGTTGCGGGCTTCGGCATCAAGGTGACCGTGGTCGAACCGAGCTCGTACGCGACCGAGGGGGCCGCCGGCGCCGTCCACGCCGAGATCGACCCACAGTATGCCGATCTCCGAGCGGCTTTCGCCGCCTACGCGCAGACGCTCGACCAGGGGGACCCGGCCGCTGCGGGGCGGGCGCTGCTCGAGATCGTCGACAGCGACAACCCACCGCTGCGGGTGTTCTTCGGGGCGCAGGGCAACGAGATCGTTCCGCAGGTCTACGCCGACCGGCTCGCGACCTGGGCCGACTGGCACAAGATCGCGATCGAGGCGCAAGGTCACACCCCCGCAGCCTGATTCGTCGACCTGACCGCGGAAAGGCGACGCCCCCACCCGAATCGAGAGCGCTTCTCCGAGTCGGGAGGGGTTTCGCCATTCGTGATCGTGAATCACGGCCCTACCTGGCCCGGTGACCTGCGTCACCTGTTGTTATGTCGAGGTGGCGGGCGGTGTCCCGAGGACATGAGTGAGCACAACAGCAGCTGTACGAAGGTCGTGGTGATCGGTGGCGGCTACGCCGGAACCGTGGCGGCCAACCGCCTGCGGCAGCGCGACGACATCGAGATCACCGTGGTCAACTCTCGTCCGCGGTTTGTCGAGCGCCTGCGGTTGCATCAGTTCGTGGCCGGAACCGGTGAGGTCGCGATCGACTACGACACGCTGCTCGGTGCGGGCGTGCGGTTGGTGGTCGACGACGCCATTCGAATCGATACGACCGCACGGACCGTGGAGCTGGCATCCGGCCGCGCGTTGGACTACGACTACGTCGTCTACGCGGTCGGCAGCACTGCGGCGGTGCCCGCCTCCGTACCCGGAGCAGTCGAATTCGCCTACCCCATAGCGGAATTGGAGCACGCGGAGCGGCTGCGCGCCGTCATCGCGGGGTTGTCGGCGGCGGCGATCACCGTCGTCGGTGCGGGGCTGACCGGGGTCGAGACGGCGGCCGAGCTCGCCGAACAGGGCCATCAGATCACGCTGGTCTGCGGCGATAGATTGGCCCCGACATTCTCCGAGCCAGGGCGGCGGATGGTGGCCAAATGGATGGCCAGGAATGGGGTCGAGGTGCTTGAGCGGACGCGGGTGGCCCAGGTCCTGCCGGATGGGGTCGTGTTGGCCGACGGCAGGGTGGTACCCGGTACGGCCACCATTTGGACCGCCGGATTCGGTGTTCCGGACCTGGCTACACGCAGCGGCCTGCACACCGACGCACTCGGTCGGCTCCTCACCGACGAGACACTGACCAGCGTCGACGACGACCGGATCGTTGCGGCCGGCGACGCCGCCGCGCCGTCCGGCGTGCCACTGCGCATGAGCTGCCAGGCCGCCGGGCCGCTCGGCGCTACGGCCGCGGACACCGTACTCGCCGGCATCAGCGGTGTTCGGCCGGCAGTGCTGGATCTGGCGTTCCTGGGTTCCAATGTCAGCCTCGGCCGCCGGGCCGGCATCGTGCAGTTCGCCCGCAAGGACGACACCGCTGTGAACGCATACCTCGGCGGCCGTATCGGCGCGCCGATCAAGGAGACGGCCACCAAATGGACGGTGTCGGGAATCCGATGGGAAGCACGCAAACCCGGCGTGTTGTTCTGGGCCAAGGGCGGCAGGCGGCTCGAACATCCGGTGAGCGGTGGCGAAGTGGTGGCGAACCCGTGAGTACCACCGACGAGCATGCCGAGCGATTCACCCTGTTGCGGCCGCTGCTGTTCACGATCGCCTACGAAATCCTCGGCTCGGTAACCGAATCCGATGATGTTCTGCAGGAGAGCTATCTACGGTGGGCGCGGGTGGACCTCGCGACGGTGCGGGACACCAAATCGTTTCTGGCGCAATTGGTGACCCGGCAGGCGCTGAACACACGGCGGGCCGGCATCCGGCGTCGCGAGGACTACATCGGCCCATGGCTGCCCGAGCCGTTGCTGGTGACCGAACAGGACGCCGCGACCGATGTCGTGCTGGCCGAATCGGTGTCGATGGGGATGCTGGTGTTGCTGGAAACGCTGAGCCCTGACGAACGTGCGGTGTTCGTCCTGCACGAGGTGTTCGGCTTCGACTACGACGACATCGCCGCGGCGGTGGGCAAATCCATCGCCGCGGTGCGGCAGATGTCCTACCGGGCCCGCCGGTATGTGCAGGCGCGGCGCAACCGGTTCGGGCCCGTCGACGCCGCGCGCACCGCCGAGCTCACCGAACTGTTCATGAGGGCGGCGACGACCGGTGACATGGAGGGCCTGCTGTCGATGCTCGCACCGGATGTCACCTGGACCACCGACAGCGGCGGCAAGGCCACCGCGGTGAGTCAGGTGATGACGGGTGCACCGCAGGTGGCCACGACTCTCATGGCTCTGTTCGGCTCGATGCTGCGCAGGCCGGATATCCGGATCGAGCCGGTGACCTGCAACAGCGAGCCGGCGGTGGCCATCTACACCGGCGACCGCCTCGAAGCGGTCCTCTTCCTCGCGTTGGCCGGCGACCGGATCGTCAACGGTTACGGTATCCGCAACCCGGACAAGCTCGCCGCCCTCTCGATCGCGCGCACGATCGCCCGCCGCCCGCTGTAGACGAGCCGTCGCAGCAAACCATTTGTCCTCAGGAGTGAAAGACCATGTCAACCAACAAATTCAGCGAGCTGACCGGTGACTACGTCCTCGATCCAGCCCACACCCGGATCGGCTTCATCGCCCGGCACGCGATGGCCACCAGGGTGCGTGGGAACTTCCGAACCTTCGACGGCAACGCGCACCTCGACTTCGACGCACCACCGAGGTCGAGCGGTCGGCTCACGATCCAGGCGAAAAGCATCGACACCGGCAATCGACAGCGCGACGATCTGCTGGGCAAGAAATTCCTCGGTGTCGACGACCACCCGACGATCACTTTCGTCCTGACCGAGGTGGAACGGTCCGGCGAGGCGAATCTCGAGGTCACCGGTGACTTGACCATGCGTGGCATCACCCGGCCGATCACCATGGGATTCGAGCTGATCGGCGCGGAGACCGACCCGCGCGGCGCCCTCCGGATCGATTTCACCGGCAGTGTCACGATCAACCGCAAGGACTGGGGAGTGCACTGGAAGGCAGCCGGAGGCATGGTCGGCCCGAAGGTGACGCTGCAGTTCGATGTTGCCGTAATCCGGAAGCCCTGAGCTGAAAGAGAATCGGGTGGACATCGACTCGAACTCGCACCGTCGACGCCGGTGGTTGCGCACGCTGTCAGCGATGATCGCACTGTTGCACCTCGGCGTGGCGACGCCATCGGCGGTATCGAGTGCGGACAGCCAGGCGGATTTGCCGGCTCTCGACGGCGGCCGGTTCGTCGAGACCGCGGTGGCCCGCTTTCATTTCCTGGAGGCGGGTCAGGGGCCGCCCATCGTTCTGCTGCCGGGTGGCACGCTGTGGTCCTACACCTATCGCGACATCATCGGCGTGCTGGCCACCGATCACACTGTCTATGCGGTCGACCTGCCCGGTTCGGGGTTCACCACGCTGCACGACGCGGATTTCGGATATGACGTTCGGGCCATGACAGAGGCTCTGCGGCTGTTCATGTCCGCGGTCGGCGTTACCCGTGCGTCCGTGCTGGCACATTCCCTGAGCGGTTCGGTCGCCGTGGATTTCGCCGCACGATATCCCTCGCAGGTGGATCAGCTGGTGCTCATCTCACCGCTTGTTCTGGATACCGATCTCAATGTGAACATGCAGCTGATGCGCACGCCCGTCCTGGGCGAACTGGCCACGCGTGTGATGACCGAGGACATCTACGTGGCGGGACTGCGCGATGCGTATGCGCGCCCCGAGGAACTGACCAGAGAACTGGCGGACACCTATTGGATCCCGCAGAGCCACGACGAGAACCGCACGGCGATGTGGAAGCAGCCACGCAATCTCGATCTGTCCCAGGTGCAATGGGAGGCAAGCACGATCAGAGCGCGCACCCTGATCCTCTGGGGAGAACAGGATCGCGTCATAAACCCATCGCAGGCACAGCAACTCGCACAGCTGATTCCCATGTCGACGTTGCGAATGCTCGCCGGCGCAGGCCACAACGCCCATGAGGACGACCCCGCCGCGGTCGCAACGGAACTGACCGGATTCCTCAGCAGTTGATGATCGATCCAGCCGGTTCGGGATGAAATCTGCTGCGGGCAGCGCAGATTGTCACTCCGATTCCGATTCGAATCGGAACGGGACGCCTGAAATGCGCTGCCCGACTTCGGCGTATGTCGAAGCAGCCTCGTGCCCCCGGACGGGCTCGAACCGTCACTTGGCGGATTTTAAGGTGGCACCCTCTCGATGTCTGGTGAGTTGCCGCTGACATGCGAATCATGCTCTGTGCCAGCTGATTCGCGTGTTTGCCACGTTGCTCAGCTTGGCCGTGTTCAGAGTGCTGCGGGTCAGCTGCGGGCCGGTGGGTGCCCCTGTATGCGTCCGCCCTGCGGGGTCAACCGCCAGATCGCACGTACCGCCGCCTGAAGCGGCAGTTCGACCGGGCCGGCATCCTCTACAGTCGACGCGTGAGCGACCTGCCCTCTGGCTTAATACTGCAACGACACCTGTGTGAGTAGGTGCTGGTAGATGTGTTGTGTGGTGTTGGATCGTGTTGTGGCCGAGTTGGATTCGTTGATGTC
>NZ_JBFAXK010000041.1:0-57059 GCF_040680715.1 Nocardia sp. NPDC051981
ATCCGCGACATCAACGAATCCAACTCGGCCACAACACGATCCAACACCACACAACACATCTACCAGCACCTACTCACACAGGTGTCGTTGCAGTACTAGTCGAATCCGTACCCATCATTGGGCACCATGTGAAGTTGCGCGTAACCGGTCCGATGGTCAGGCCGTGCCGGCGGGGAACAGGGCACGCGGTTCGAGGTCCAGGCAGGTGACCGGCTCGCCGTCGGGTGGGGTGAGGTTGAGCACCCAATCGCCGAAGCGGCTGATCGTGCGCGTTACGTACGGGGTGATCGTCGCGAGATCATCCGGATCCACCGGATTGTCGGGCATTTCGCTGGTGAGGCACGGGTGATGATTCACGTGTTGCGGACCGAAGCCCGCGGCGAGGGCCGGCAGTCCCTGGAGCCGCTACAGCCCCGGCACCAGGGGCAGCGGGGAGGGGTTTACGCGACAGTTGATTCCGCAAGGTCACCAGTGCCCCTCAAAATCAGGGCCGCGCCGGACCCGTTTGCCCATAGCGCCCAGATCCCTTCCTGGAATGATGAATTCCACAACACCTGTTGCCATTGCTGCTACGCTCCAGCAAGCCGCTGACCTGCACCGAGACCTTCGCTCGACTTACGCAACCTGGGGTCCCGGTAGTAACCGTGCGAAAAACAACGACAATGGCTTGACCAGCAATGATGGTCGGACCGCGGTCGTGGTCAGCGATGGGGGGTTTCCTTGCTGCCCAGTACAGGGGCTGGCAGACTGGCGCATGCTTGGTGAATCGAGGAGACGAGGTCGCTCGGGCTCGCGGTGCCACGGCGGGCCTGGCTGTCGGGTGTCGTGCTGGGTTCGGCCCTGGCGGTCGCCGTCATGTCGGCGCTGATCGTGGATCCGCAGGCGAGTGTGCCGCAGCCGGACGGATTCGCCGGTGCCGCAACGCTGCTCGTGCTGGTCGTTCCGGCGCTCGCCGGTGCCGGGCTGGGTGGCCTCATCGGCCGTCGTCGAGCGGTGCATCCCTGACCGCGAGGCACGGTCCTCTTACTACGCAGGGCGCGCCCGGAAAACGATCAGTCGTTCTGCGGGACTTCGACTTCTGCGAGAGTGCGCTCCAACCTCGAGCCGCGCCAGGAGCGGTGACGCAGTCCGGTCGCGGTAGGCGAGATCTCGGTCATGACACCGATCGCTGGAACTGCGGGGCCGAGATGTGCTCGGCGCTCATGACACTGTCCCACCAGGAGGCCAGCGGGCTCGGGTCCGGCCAGATGACCTGTTCCTGACGCTGATTGCTGATGGGCGGGACAGTGGTGTCACTCATGTGGATGATCCTCCTGGCGCACAGGACGCTTGTGATGGGGCAGCCACCACTTTGTCGCTGCTGTTCCACGATCGCACGGCAAGCAGGCCCACCACAGGAGCCGAAAGTCCGCGCTCGGGCTCCCGTCCGTCACACGGTGCACACCGACGAAGCTCGCGCTTCGCCGTGCCGCGGCCGCGCTCGCCGAAAGCTACGCACCGATGTGCCCACCGGCTGATCCATGAACTGAGTTCAGCCGATGAGCGAGGACGCGACCGGACCAAGGCTGTCACGGTCCTGCGATAGGCGTTGGCGGGCAAGGCGTTCGCCGAGTTCGGGCATGGCACCGACTGGGCTGCCGGCCAAGTCGGACAGGCTCCATCGCAGTACCGATTCCACCTGCCGGCGCGGTGTGGTGTTCCCGAACTCGACGCACAACCGTGCGACGGTCCGCGCGAACATTGCGGCATCGATCGTCGGTGTCGGCTCCAGCTCACCAATCATGATCACGGCTACAGGCTGCTCGGCATACCCACCCCCGCAGCAGAGTCGAAAGACTTCACACCACCTGCCTTGGCCACCAGGGTCCGCGACCGCGCGAAAACCAACTGATATGGCCGTAATCCGCTGGTAGGTGGAGTTCTTTTCGGTTGGGCTGCGTGTCCGGGCGGTTTTGTGCTCGGCTTGTCTGTGGCGTATCCGCACAGGGACAGTCCAGGTTTGATCGGACGCCGACGATGGTGACCTGGAAATCGGTGCGGACCAACGGGATACCGCAGACGGCGGTGTCGTCACCGAATTCGCCGGTGCGGCCGAGGGCGTCGGTCACGGCTTCCAGCCCGCCGCGATCGCGACCACCGGGCACTGCTGCGCGGCGGCCAGGCCGCTGGTTTCCAGCGAGGAGGTGTTCACCCGAGATTGGTTCGTACGGCCCAGCAACAAAGTGGCCTTGGACCCTAGACTGGTCTACCGACCAGCTGTCCGGTCGAGGAAAGGGGTGCTGCCGTCATGTCAGATTCGACAGACGCTCGCAACGACCACGGTTACGCCGGCGCCGGCGGTGGCACGATTCGGGAGACGTTGTCACAGCTGCGGTTACGGGAACTGCTCGCCGAGGTGCGTGACCGCATCGAGCAGATCATCGACGCCCGCGACCGGGTCGACGGCCTGGTGGAGGCGATGCTCGCCGTGACCGCGGGCCTGGATCTGGAGGACACCCTGCGCCGGATCGTGCGCACCGCGATCACGCTGGTAGATGCCCACTACGGCGCGCTGGGGGTACGCGGCCCCGACGGGCAACTGGCCCGGTTCATCCACGAAGGCATCGACGCCGACACCGCCGCGGCCATCGGGCACCTGCCCGAAGGCAGAGGCGTGCTCGGGTTGCTGTTCGCCCAACCCAAGGCGATCCGCCTGGACAATCTGGCCGATCACCCCGACTCGGTGGGATTCCCGCCCGGGCACCCGCCGATGCGCAGCTTCCTCGGCATGCCGGTGCGCATCCGCGGGGAAATCTTCGGCAACCTGTATCTGACCGAGAAGGCCAACGGGATGCCGTTCACCGACGACGATGAGGTCGTCGTCGCCGCGCTGGCGGCCGCGGCCGGTGTCGCGATCGACAACGCCCGCCTCTACGAGACCGCGCAGGCCCGGCACGCGTGGATCGCGGCCACCCGCGACCTCACCACCGCCTTCCTGGCCACCACCACCCCCGACACCGTGCTCGGACAGGTCGTCGACCGGGTCCGTACCCTGTCCGACTCCCAGTACGCGTGGCTGGCGGTCCTGCCGGACCCGGACCTGCCCGCCGGCGAGGCCACCGAACTGGCCATCGCCGAATGGTCCGGGCCCGGCCCCACCCACCGCGGCGAGCAGATCCCGATCACGGGCACGATCCTGGCCCGAGCACTGGCCTCGGCGACACCACTACACCTGGACACCACCACAGACGCCGATGCCGAGCAACTGCCGATCGGAGCAGGCCCCGCGCTGGTGCTGCCGCTGCACACCGGCGAGGCCACCCTCGGGCTGCTCGTGGTCCAGCGCGGCGACACCCGCCCCTACACCCGCGAGACCGCGGAGCTGACCGAAGCCTTCGCCGGCCAAGCCGCACTGGCCATGCAACTGGCCGCAGCCCAACAACGCATGCGCGAGCTGGATGTGCTCGCCGACCGCGACCGCATCGCCCGCAACCTGCACGACCACGTCCTGCAACGGTTGTTCGCGATCGGCATGGCCGCCCAGGGCACCGCCGCCCGCACCCGCAACCCCGAGGTCCGCCAACGTCTCAGCGACCACATCGACGACCTGCAAACCGTCATCACCGAGATCCGCACCTCGGTGTTCGACCTGCACGCCGGTGAGGGACCCACCCGGCTGCGCCAACGCCTCGACGAGATCATCCGCCAGCACACCGCCGACACCAGCCTGCACACCAGCGTCCGCGTCACCGGTCCCCTCGACGTCGTCGACGCGGCACTGGCCGACCACGCCGAAGCCGTCGTCCGTGAAGCGGTCTCCAACGCGGTCCGCCACTCCGGCGCCGACACCCTCACCGTCGAACTCACCGTGAACGACGATCTGGTGATCGTCGTCGAGGACGACGGATGCGGCCTGCCCGACGGGCTGACCCCCAGCGGCCTGACCAACCTCGCCCACCGAGCCCACACTGCCGGCGGACACTGCGAACTCGGCCCCGCCACCGCTGCCGGACCCCACGGGCCCGGCACCCGCGTGCACTGGTCGGCACCGCTGTAAACCCAACTATGGGTTCACAACCCCCAGCAGGCCCGGACCTGCGGGCCGTGCAGCGCGATTCCCGCAGTTCGTCGGGGTTCCGGACTGGTAAGGCCGCGTCTTCAAGTGTCGACACGATCGGGTCTTGTCCTTCCCGTTCACGACGAAACCGGGGGGTCGTTTCCAGATTCACCACAGAAGGGATGAGTGTTGCCCAGTCCGTTCGCACGCCGACTCAACACCTTGTTCGACCAGTGGGAACACCGCCACGGACGGTCACTGTCGAATGCGGACTTCTGCAGGCAACTCGCCGCGCGTGGGCACCCGGTCTCCAAGCCCTACCTTTCCCAGCTGCGCTACGGCCGCCGCGCCAACCCCGCACCCGCCCTGGCCTCGGCCATGGCCGAGTTCTTCGGCATGGAACCCGACCACTTCAGCCACCCATCCGCCCCCGACGCACCCGACCCCGCCACCCTGGCAACGCAATTCAGGACACCGGGTTTGCGGCGGCTCGTCGCCACCGCCACCGGACTCTCGGCCGAGTCGCTGGACCTACTCGCCGACATCGCGACCCGATTGCGGCACGTCGAGGACCTACCCCCCGACAACCACAGCGCCCAGCCCTAGCACCATCTGCACAACGGCGCGGAAACAACGATGTTCGACATACCGCCCTATCGCTACATCGGTGTTCGGAAGACGATGGTCAGCCGACCTTCCTCGCGTATTCGGCGGCGGTGAGCAGGCGGTCGGTAGAGGCACCCGCCGCCAGCCTGATCCTGTACAGCCACGTGCCGTACGCGTCGGCGTTCACTTCCCCGGGAGAGTCGACGGCGTCGGCGTTTGCGCGATGACCTCACCGGTGGCCGGGCTGTAGATCTCGGAGACGACCTTGACCGATTCCAGGACGCCGACGGCCTCACCAGCCGTGACCTGCTTGCCCACCGCGGGCAGCTGAAGGAACACGATGTCCGCGAGCGTGTTCTGGACGGGGTCGGTGAAGCCGATCGTCAGCGTGCCATCTGCTTCGGTGCGCACCCACACGTGGTCGTCGGTGTACTGGAGGTCGGCAGGAACATTCACCGACGAGGACGCGATCAGCGGTGTTGCCCGGCGGCGCCTTCCCCACCCGTCAGCAGGACGCCTGGTACGGGAAGCACGGCGTCAAAACGACGATGCCCGACATTGTCGAGTGCGATCGGTCGGGCCGGGCGCATGAGGTTGTTAAGGATCTTGAAAGCTGGCCTGGATACTTTCGCTTCGCGTCGGACGGAAGATGTTCGGCTACAACGGAAGTCGCTCCAGGATGTGGGATGCGATGCGGAGGGGAACGATATGAAGAAGTCGCGTGTTACTCGAGTGGGTCAGTCGGCGGACGATTCGTCGGCGCAGCGGGGAAGTCGGCAGCCGGTGCGGCTGCTCGGGACAGGAGCCGCGCTGGCCGCCGCGGCAATGGTGATCTGCGCGCCGTCGGCCTCGGCGGCGAGTATGACGCTGGTCAATGGGCTCGTTCAGGGCACGTGTCTGGATGCGCAGACGATGGACGGTGTCACATTGACGGGGGTCGCTCAAGTCATCACCTGCAACAGTGGGCCCGCGCAGCAGTGGATCAACGGATCCGCCAACAGTCTGCGAAACGGCCTCAACCCGGGTATGTGCCTCGACGCGCAGACAATGGACGGCATCTCCCTGACCGGAGTCGCTCAAGTCATCCCGTGCAACGGCGGCCTCGTGCAGGAGTGGTTCACCGGCCCCGGCAACACTCTCCACAATGGCCTCGACGGAGCCATGTGTCTGGACGGCCAAACCCTCGAAGGCAGAACCCTCACGAGCGTCGTTCAGGTCATCCCGTGCAACGGTGGACCCGCGCAGCAGTGGTGACCGCGGGCTGAACACTCGAACCAAATTCCTGCCGATTCCCGCTCAGGCCGGGCTGTTCGGAAAACGATCGGCAGCCGAACGCGAGAAGCCCTGCGCGGCGGTACGGCGTTCCCGCAGGAGGGAGCGTTCGGAAATCCGTCCGTATGGGGTCAACCCAGCGCCATACTCCGACCTGCGCCGAAAAGTGCGACTCGCAGCGGTAGATGGCAGTGTTGTCGCACCCCTCAGGTGGCGCCCGGCGCCTGAGGGGTGCGGCGCAGAACGTCCGCTCATGCCGATTACACGATGTTCACGCTAGGGGCCCGATGAGCCGATGGTGGCGTCCATATCTATGGATCCTGGGCAGGGTTACGGCATAGGTGAACCCGACCGATAGACATGCACCTGTGTCTCCGCCAGCGTGGCCAGCTCCAGAAACCGTTCGACCTTGTCGGTACTCAGGAATCCAAGAGTGTAGCCATCGCCACCGACATAGATCCCAACCAGTGAGACTCCAAGTTCCAGGCAGCGATCGGCCAAGGGCCACAAGAAGTCTTGGAGATCGCTCGAATCCCAATCCTGGATGGTGCTCCAGTCCCACCAATCCCAGGTCAATCCATGCGGATAGGTCGGAAGGTCCTGCAAGTAATCGCGGTGATCTCGCGAGGGCGACGCCCGGGGGCCTGGTCGCGGCCCCGGGCGCGCGCCTTGGATTCAGGGCTGTGCAGCAGAAAGGGGCGGACGGTGCTGCGACCATGGCCGTAAGCGCTCGAATGCTGCTGCCGCACTGAGTACTTCGAGGTCGGCTCGGATGCGGCCGGCGATCTGCAGGCCGACTGGGAGGCCTGTGGCGGTGAAGCCGACGGGGACCGAGATCGCAGGAGCGGTGGTGAGGTTGAACGGGTAGGTCAGTAGCCAGCCCATCAGCTGTTGTCGCAGGGGCGTTCCCGTGAGCGAGTCCGGACAGAACTGATCGGCGGGGAATGCGGGTACGGCGGTCACTGGGGTCACGAGGTAGTCGAAGTCCTGCATGAAGTTGGTGTACTGGTCGACCATGTGGCCGCGGGCGGCGTCGGCGCGTTGGATCTGCCGGGCGGTCAGACGGTCTCCCGCGTGCATGAGTTCGATCAATTGCTCATCGACGCGGCCGGTTTCGCGATCCCAATCGGTTACGTCGAGCATTGCCGAATAGAAGGGCGCCCACAAGGCCTCCCATGCCACCTGGTCGGGGGCCTGCCAGCCCGGATCGGCTTCGGCCACGGTGCAGCCGGCGTCGGCGAAGGCGCTCAGCGCCTGTTCGCACAGGGCCCGGACCTCGGAATCGACGTCGCTGCAGCCCAGATCTGGTGACCAGGCGATACGGGCGCCCGCGATGTCGGCATCGAGGGCCGACAGGTAGTCGATATTCGAGTCTGGAAGCGAAAGCGGGTCTGCCGCATCGAATCCGGCCATTGTGTTGAGCATCAGCGCGGCGTCGCCGACGGTGCGGGTGATGGGGCCGTGGAATACGAAGTTCACAAATCGGCCCGCGGTTCGGGTCTGTGGGATTCGTCCCAGTGAGGGCTTCAAACCGACGACGCCGTTGAGCGCGGCGGGAATTCGGATCGAGCCGCCGCCATCGGTTCCCTGTGCGAGCTGGCCCAGGCCCGCGGCGACGGCCGCGCCCGCGCCGCTGCTGGAGCCGCCCGCGGTCATGCCCGGGTGCCACGGGTTCACCGTGGTGCCGTAGAGATGATTGGAGGAAGTGGCCTTGTATCCGGCTTCGGCGACATTCGTTTTGCCGAGGAACAGTCCGCCCGCGGACTTCAAACGCGCCGCGACAGGTTCGTCGCGCTGCGCCACGACTCCACGTTGGGCGACCACGCCCGAGGTCGTGGGCGTACCCGCTGCTCCGCAGACTTCCTTGAGGCTGTAGGGAATACCGTGCAGCGGCGATATCGGCTCGCCCCCTCCGGCCAGCTGCTCGGTGAGCGCCTTGGCATCACGCAGGACCCGGTCCGGATCGTGATAGACGAAGGCATTCAACAGCGGATCCACCCGCTCGATACGCCGCACGACGACTTCGGCCACATCCAGGGGCGACACCTCCCGCGCAGCGATTCGCGCGGACAGTTCTACCGCCGACATCCAGCACAGCTCTTCGTTGTCGGACATGTGGATTTCCTTTCTGAGTGATATTCGAACTGTACAACTCCTCAGATGACCTGATGTGTTGTACGAAGGGGTCGCAGATCTGCGACCAGGTCAAGCGAGCAAGCATCCCGTAGAGTCATATGAGGACCAGAGGAATTGCCGGGCCGTCTCACATCGAGGCGCGAAATCGAGGAGGTCAGCGTTGTCGGTACGCCCCGTGCAGCACTCCTCGCTGGCCACGCAGGCCAGCGTGGAGCTGTCCCGCCTGATAACCAAGGGTGAGTGGCCGGTGGGGTCCCGCTTGCCCAATGAAACCGAGCTGAGCCTGCTGCTCGGGGTTGGGCGTTCGACCTGCCGGGAGGCCGTTCGCGCCCTGATCGCCTCCGGACAGCTGCAGTCCCGCCACGGGTCGGGAACCTACGTTTTGTCCGCGACCCCCGTGTCGGAATTCGACCGGCAGTTGCGCCGCTCCAACGTCGACGAGGTCTACGAAGTCCGATTGATGCTCGAAGTCGAGGCCGGTCGCCTGGCCGCCCGGCGCCGGACCGGCCGCGACCTCGAGGAGCTGGAAACCGCTCTGCGGCAACGTGAGTCGGCCGCCGATCACACGACCTTCATCGAAGCTGACTTACGGTTTCACACTGCGGTGGTGGCCGCGGCACACAACACTGTTCTCACCACCGTCTACAGCTCACTGCGCGATGCGTTGCGGTCCACCGCCGAGGAGGTCGTCGAGACCGCGGTGTTCGGTGACTCCCGCTCGTCCCAGCGTGACGCCAAAGCGCACGCCGACCTTTTGGCCGCGATCGAAGCGGGTGACGTGCGCGCCGCGGGGACGGTCGCTCGACGGCAGATGACCTGTGCACTGCGAGCACACTCGAGTCGGACCGCGTAGCCGGGCCGGAATGGGCGGCGAGCGAAACTGCCTGGCGCGGAACGCCTCAACGTTCGGCGACGATTTCGAGTTCGCGGTCCGTCTCGGCAGCCGAGGCGAATTCGTTCTCGGGCACGCGATCACGCAACGTCCACGCCACCGCCGAGGCGGCGAGCAGTACGGCGACCGATGCCGTGATCGCGACTCGCGGTCCGGAATGATCGGCCAGTACCCCGAACACGGGAGACATGACGCCACCGACCGACATCGCCAAGCCCAAGGTGACGCCACTGGCGGTCCCCGGACGGTTGGGCAGATAGTCCTGAGCCAGAGTCACCTGCGGAGCGAACGGCAGGAACATCGCGATACCCGCCACCACGACCGCCACCAGGGCCACTGTCGTCGACGGAGCGCTCGCCAACCCCAGTAGCGCCACGGGCGCCAGCGCGAATCCCAGTCGCACCGCGGCGATCCGCCCCCACCTATCGGCGACCAGGCCACCCAGCAGCGTGCCCACCGCATCGCCGATCGTGAACAGCGACAGCCCAAGTGCGGCAATGGATGTCGATCCACCCAGAACGTCGAGCACGAAAGGCGAAACCAGCGTCAAGGCCGTCACGTACGGTATCGACCAGCACACTGTCACCAGCACCAGCCTCGCGAAAGCACCCCAATCGTCGACCAGAGCCGACCGAGCCACCGCGACACACTCGTTCAACGGCGTCACCAGACTGTAGCCGCGCAGCCGAGCCCACGATCGTCGCGAAACCCACATCACCGCGACTACCAGCGCGGGTACCGTCAGCAGGACACTTCCCGGCAGCCCCAACCGTCCCACCACCAGCGTGACGAACGGCGGCGCAAGCGCCGCACCCACCGTGCCGCCGACCGAGAAGGCGCTCATCGCGACCTGTGATCGACCACCGGCGGCACGCGCCTCGTTTGTCGCCGGCGGGTGATACGCGGCGATGCCGATACCCGCTGCCGCCATGCACAACCAGGTGACCCAATAGCTCGACCCGAGCCCCGCCCCGGCGATGCCCGCCGCAGCCAGCAGAAACCCGCCCGGGATGAGCCATCCACGATGTTTCCGGTCGACGACCATCCCGAAGATCGGCTGCACCACACTCGACAATCCCGTTGCCGCCAAGGTGATTCCGGCTACCGCCGAATAGCTGTACCCGCGTTCGACCATCATGAACGGCAGCAGCGCGGGCACCGCGCCCTGATACAGATCATTCACCGCATGGGTACCCGCGAGAAACGCAACTTGACCTCGCTTCAAAACAACTCCTCAGAACATCGCGCCACCTTGCGCTGCGGACATACGTGCCCACAAGGAACAGGAAAAGCGGTGTCAACCAGCGGACCACGCCGCGCCCGCCCATCAAATTACTCAGGTCATCTGAGGACTTTGACGCTAGCAGGCCTCTTCGCTCGAAATAAGGCCCACCTCACGCGATGTGCCGGAGGTCACATTCCATCCGTGCAGCCGCGTGTCAGGATCCTGATCGCCGTGCCACCCACAGTGGTCGTCGAGCTCGATGGGCAGATCATGCTGTGCGACTGAACGACTGACGGCCACTCCCATGCTCACTCTTGGCGGCCTGCTCGTCGACCCCGGGCTGTTCGCAGCGGGACGTACGGCCGTCGGCGACTGCTCCAACTCATACGCGAGCGGTCCGTCGCTGTACCGACTGCATCTTCTCCGGTCGCCGCGCCGGCACGAGAAGTGTCCAACTGAGCCGCATGGCCTAGCCGCCCCGGGAAAGCTGTCGCTCGTATCAACAGTATGTTATTAGCTTAGGAAACAATTGATCAACTGGATGGGACGGAGTCTCGGCTTTGGTGGATGTACCCGCGTATTTCGATGAAGTGGACGGCGGGTTCATGCCTACGCGGTCGGCGGTGAGCGCATGGTCCGCTGAGCAGGTTGTGGGTCCTGCTCTGACCGGTCTGCTCGCCCGGGAGCTGGAACGCGAACACGCCACCGATGGCTTCGTGCCGGTGCGGCTGACGGTGGACCTGTTCAGCCCCGCTCGGCTCGACCACACCACCACGCCGACCGTCCGGGTGCGAGATGGCAGACGCATACGTGTCGCTGACGTCTCCGTGGTGCAGAACGGGGTGGTGGCTGCCCGTGCCTCTGCGGTGCTGCTCCAGCCGTCGCAACAGCCGCCGGGCGAACTCTGGCATCGTGCGCGCGAGCCGAAGCCGCCGTCACTGAAAGTGGCTCCGACCTCGGAGCTGCCGCAAGTGCCGCTGTTCAGCAGTGGCGCGGACGAGGAAAGCTGGTCGACCACACCGACCGATCATGAGAACGCCGAACGGAAACGAACCTGGCAGAACCCGATTCGTGTCGTCACCGGCGAGGAACTGACCCCGTTCGCCCGCGCCGCGATCGTCGGCGAGGCCGCCAGCATGATGACCAACTGGGGCGACAAGGGCATCGGTTTCATCAACACCGATATGACACTGGCGCTTTCGCGAATGCCGGAAGGCTACGAGATCGGCGTCGAGGCCGACAGCCACCTCAGCGAACACGGTTTGGCCGTCGGCGTGACGACCCTGTTCGACCGCCACGGCTCCTTCGGCAGTGCCATGGTGACCTCGGTATCCAATGCGGGCCGCCAGATCAGCAATGCCCAGCTCGACGTCGCGGTGACCGCGCACATGTGAGGCTCGGATCCATTGCCGGACCGAGATCGTGACGCACCGCTCTGGATTGGCGCGACGCAGGTCAGCGGGAACAGAGAGTCCGCTGACCTGCTTGGTTTCGCTGTAAGGGCTCACGCTGAGTTCGACATAGAGCGGTGCGCCGGCATTCGATACGCCGGCAGCGGGTCGTTGTCCCCGTGGCCCTCGAGCTCCCGCGAAGCCCACAACCTCAAGTCGTCGGACCCGGTGACGGCACCGAGCATGAGGCACTTCCTCAGCAACCCCGCCAGGGGTTCGTGTTCGTCTCCGACGTGGTTTCGAAGATCGCGGAGCAGACCGGCATCAGCCGTGGGGGAAACTTGCCACTACCGGCCGCCGAAACACCGTGCACACCCCGCGGACAGGCTCGGCGGGGGTTAGAAGTCCCAGTCTTCGTCTCGGGTGGGTTGCTGGGCTCCGATGACGTAGGAGCTGCCGGCGCCGGAGAAGAAGTCGTGGTTTTCGGCTGCTCCGGGGTCGAGGGCGGACAGTAGTTCGGGTGCCACGCGGCAGTCGCCGGGTTCGAAGGCGGGTGGGTAGCCGAGGTTGGCGAGGGCTTTGTTGGCGTTGAAGCGCATGTAGGGCAGGACGTCGGGGGTCCAGCCGACGCTGTTGTAGAGGTCGTGGGCGTAGTCGACTTCGTTGTCGTAGAGGGTGTGCATGAGGTCGTAGGTGTAGTCGCGGTGGTCGCGGCGTTCGGTGTCGGTGAGTGCGGCCAGTCCGCGCTGGCATTTGTAGCCGATGTAGTAGCCGTGGACGGCCTCGTCGCGGATGATGAGCCGGATGATGTCGGCGGTGTTGGTGAGTTTGCCGCGCGCGGACCAGTACATCGGCAGGTAGAACCCGGAGTAGAACAGGAACGACTCGAGCATGACCGAGGCGGCTTTGCGTTTGAGCGCGTCGTCGCCGCGGTAGTAGTCGACGATGATCTGGGCCTTGCGCTGCAGGTGCGGGTTGGTTTCGGACCAGTCGAACGCCTCGTCGATCTGGCGAGTGGAGCACAGGGTGGAAAAGATCGAGCTGTAGCTCTTGGCGTGCACCGATTCCATGAACGCCATATTGGTCAGCACGGCCTCCTCATGAGGTGTGGCGGCGTCGGCGATCATCGATACCGCTCCGACGGTCGCCTGCGCGGTATCGAGCAGGGTGAGCCCGGTGAACACGCGCGTGGTCAGCCGCTGTTCCTCTGCAGTCAGGGTCTGCCACGAGACCAGATCATTGGACAGCGGTACCCGTTCGGGAAGCCAGAAGTTCCCGGTCAGCCGGTCCCATACCTCGGCGTCCTTGGGGTCGGGTAGCCGGTTCCAGTTGATCGCGTGCACGCGATCGACCATCCGCCCGCTCATGAGCGGACCCCGCCGTCGGGGACCAACAGCCCGCTGTGGCGGCCCTCGCACGCCGCCGCGAAGCGCTCGCTGACATCAGCCCAGTTCACCAGAGACCACAACCGTTCGATGTAGCCGGTTTTGACGTTGCGGTATTGCAGGTAGAACGCATGTTCCCAGGCGTCGAATACCAGCAGCGGGGTGCTGGTCGGCGCCACGGTGATGTGATGGTCGTGGATCTGGTGCACGACCAGTCGCGCACCGAGCGGATCCCAGGCCAGCGCACCCCAACCCGATCCTTGCACGCTTGCGGTGGCGGCGGTCAGCTCGGCGCGGAAGGCGTCGAAACCACCGAAGAACTCGTCGATCGCGGCGGCGAGTTCACCGTCGGGCCGGTCGCCGCCGTCCGCGGACAGGTTGGTCCAGAACATCGAATGCAGGCTGTGCCCGGCGAGATGGAAGGCCAGCGTCCGTTCCAGCCCGGGAAGCTGGGAAAGATCGCGCGCCTGGCGCATCTCGGCGAGCTGCTCCAGCGTCGTGTTCGCGCCCTTGACGTAGGCGGCGTGGTGCGCGCTGTGGTGCAACTGCATGATCTCGCCGCTGATCACCGGTTCCAGCGCACCGTAGTCGTAGGTCAGATCGGGCAACCGGTACACGGGCATCGCAGGATTCTCCTCACCTGAACAGGTCTTCGGTCGACGTCCGGCACGCTAACTTGAGTTCGGCTATCCGAACAAACTAGTTTGGACTGCCTGTTCCGCTGTCGGAGCGGCAGCGACAGTGGTCAACGTGCATTGCTTGATCGCCACCAGCGTCAACAACGACGGCGACCCCGAAATCCTTGGCCTAACTTCCGGTGAAGACGGGGCCGGTCGGCTGGCGTTCTTCCGCGACCTGGTCGCCGGCGGCTGCCATCGAAATTCCTTGGCCGGTAAGGCTTTTCGTTCGATCGGTGCCCGGTGGGATGAACTCTGGGGGTCGACCTCGATGGAGGCCGTCGAAGCCCTCACCCGCGCCGGTTGGCGCGGGTGGACCGGGATAGGAAGGATCGTTCGTCCCGTTTTGTGTGCTCCACACTCCACGATTGCGGTTCCCTGGAACGAATCAAACGGTGGTTCAGCTCATGCGTATCGGGAAGCTCGCCATCGCCGCGGTCCCCGCGTGATCCTCGGTGATTTGGTGGCAGGCCATCTTGCCTCGGGCGTGCGCGGCGCGGTCGATTTCGCGCGTCGCCGCCTGAGCGGGGACTACCGGCTCGACGAGTTCGAACTCGACGAGCAGCTGCTGGAGTCGCTGATCCTGATCAAGCCCATTGCCGGGCCGAGCGTTGGCCGGGTGGGTATTGGTCAGCGACTCAGCGACTGGACGCCACTCGCAGTACTGGCCATTCCGGGCCATCGCCGCGTGCCGCTCGAACTGGGGGCGGTGCGGGACGCCTCGCGCCGAGCGTGCAAAGCCCACCTGAATGGCTCCGACTGGGGGCAACCTATCGGGCGCTGGCCCCCTGCTACCGCGAATGCTTGTGCGTGGCAGACGAATTCGGGGTGGCCACCGTGGCATCCCCGGCCATCTCGGCCGACGTGTACGGCCGGCCCATGGATGACGGCGCCGGCATCGCCATCGAGACCGTGCGCGTCGCCGAGACCCGGGTGCGGGAGGTGCGGTTCCAGCGCGGCGGCGATATTGGCTGGGCGAGGTGAGCTGGGCGCACCTGCTGCGCGCCGACCTGGTCACGCTCACCGGGCCCAGCGGGCTCCGGCGCGCCTTCCCGACGTGGTTCTCCGGTTATCTGCTCGCCGCCGAGACCGCCTGATCAGTGCATATGGCGAACACTGTTGGATCTTCGGCGAGTCCGGAACCCCTGTAACAGCCATCAGTGATGAATCGCGTGCAGTAGCTCTCTGCTCGTCTCGATGCACCGCTCGGTCGCCTGCGCGCACAAGCGGCAATGCTCATGCGCCTCGGCATGAACGCCACACAGCTGTCGGCTGCGTTCACACGCCAGCAGACACGCCTCGAGCTGCGCACTGATCACACTGGTGTCCGAGCCCGAATGTCGGGTAAGGAGTCTGCGCGTGGCTGCCACCACATCCGCACAGTCCAGATCGGCGGCCACCGCCGTGATCAGTGGGCCCACATTCGGTTCCGACAACATGCCCGCCGCACAGGCGGTGACGGCTTCCTCGCATTCCAGCAGAGTGTCCACACCGGCCGCGATTTGTGCACCGCTGAAGCCGCTTCGGATATTCAAGCTCTCGAAGAGTTCATGAGTACGAGACATACCGGCCTCCCGTATGGAGCTGATTGGTGTTCCTCATTCTCCGCCGCAGACCAACGTTCCGAAACACCGCACGCATTTGTGGCGGCGGTCAGTCGATGTGTCGGGTTCGGGTTGCCAGCGGCGCTCGACCTTGGGCGAATTCGCCCGAAATTGGGGCGAAGGGGACCGTGAGAACGGGACTGCTGCATGGACAGGTGACAACCGAGTTGGCTTGCCCGATGGGCGGGCCGGAAGGATGCCACTGTGCCCAAGCCGTATCCCCGTGAGTTCCGCGACGTCGTGCGTGTCGCTTGCAAACGCGATGCCGGGGTGACCCTGGAACGGATCGCCGCGGATTTCGGGGTGCATCCGATGACGTTGTCGAAATGGATGCGCCAGGCCGATGTCGACGAGGGAACCAAACCGGGCACCAACACCAGCGAGTCGGCCGAACTGCGGGCAGCGAAACGCCGAATCCGGTTGCTAGAGCAGGAGAACGAGGTCCTCAAACGGGCTGCCACCTATTTCGCGCAGGCGGACCTGCCGGGAAAATGACTCTTCTATGGGGTGCCGTCAAGCGGTCTCCATGGCGGATTGCAGTTGTCAACATCGAAGACCTGGACCTGGCCGGGCGCTGCTGCCCGGTGAAATCCAAAGGCGCCACACCACGCACCCCCCGTGACACGCAACAAGTGGGTGATCTGGCGAGGGCATCACACGGAACGGTGGGTGCGATTCGCCGATGGGCAGTGGTACGCGGCGGTCATCTTTGCCGCCGATGCCGCCGGAATCCCTTACCGGTGGCATCGCTACCCGCAAGTGGGACGACTGGGGCCGCTGGATCGGCGAGATCCGCGCCCAGGGCTACGACACCCGGGTCGTCGCGTTCAACTCCATGCACGCGATGCCGCGCCGCTGCCGCCGCGCCCCACAGTCACGGGACCGCCTGTATGTGGCGCACTGGCTGAAATCGCTGGGCCGCCAACCCGACTGGAACAAGTGGCTACGTCCCCACGCCTACTGCCCGACCTGCGACCGCGTCGTGGACGCCGTGCAGGTGTTCAAGGACCCGACCAAGGACATGGGCCGCTACGGCAAGCACGGCCAATACGTCTACCGGTGCCCGGCCATCTCGTGCCGCAACCAGATCGTGGAGCCGTTCACCGCGCGGGTGACGGAGGTCCGGTCCTCCCAGCTCATACCGTAGGTAGCGTCACCCGGCCCCGGGTTGTAGACAACGTTCTTGCTGACCTGGTGCATGTCGCTGAAGGTGTACCAGTGGCGGGCGATCTTGGCGATAACCGGGCGACTGACGGCGCCCATGCGATGCGCCAGCCGCTCCTTGTAGGGGCTGTGGGTTACGTCCACCTCGGGGACGCTGCTCGCCGGCTCTGCCCTCCAGTTCTTCCGCTGGGTCGACACGACGGCCGCCGAACACGGTGTGCCGCTGCTCGACAGCAACGCTCGCACCGCGGTGGGCGGCGATCCCGGCGAGGACGAGGCCGCCGACATTAGCGACGTGGTGTCCTTCGGCATATTTGACGCGTACGCCAGGCCGAGAAATGGCAGCCCTCCGCACGGCGGTACCCGGCCGCCACCGATGCCGAACCGATTGGTATCTATCCGGAAGGCGAAACAGAATGAGCGGCAACAGAATTGATCAGCGCGTCGTCCACACCGAGTACAGGTAACGTGACCGAATCGTCTGCGTTGCGGCAGTTGATCCTGCAGTTGCCGGCGCCGGTCGTCGCCTGGACGGCTCGGCTACACCCATGAGCAGACCGCCCGCCTGGCCGCCGAGGCCGGCCGGCAGTCCTTGGAGCCGCTACGGCCCCGGCACCGGGGGCAGAGGGGGGGGTTTACGCGACAGCTGATTCCGCGAGGTCACCGCACAGGTCAGCCTGAGTTCGCCCATCAGCCGTTCCACGGGTGCAGCGTGCCACCTTGATGCCACCCGGTTCAAGGCCGTTCAAGGCCGGCCACACCTTGCGCGCCCCGTGCACACGACCGCATATCATTGACTCGCCAAAGCACGAGACACTAACGCAGTTAGGGGTTGCGCGATGGATCCTATGAACGTGGACATATTCGCTGATGCGAAAGAAAATGAAGCCTTTCGTCGTGTTGTAGCGACAGGCCAGCATAGCCAGGTCGTGTTGATGACCGTCCCGCCGGGCGGTGACATCGGCGAAGAGGTGCATCACGTTGACCAAACGTTGGTATTCGTCGAGGGTGACGGTTCAGCAATCATCTCCGGTGAGACCACACCGATTCACACTGGAAGCCGCATTCGTCCCGGCTGGAACTAAGCACAACTTCGTTAACACAGGCTCGTCGCCCCTTCGGCTATTCACGATCTACGCGCCGCCACAGCACGCGCCTGGCACGGTGCAGCAGACCAAGGCCGACGCCGAAGCCGCGCAGCATTAGCGAAGGTCCTGAGACGACACACGACAATTGGTTCCCGGAATTCTTGAGGGGCACTGGAATAGGCCCATGAGGTCCTGCCCGTTCCTGCGTGCGGAAGGTGTTCGGGCTGGTGCGCTTGAAGGCTGGCGACCCAACTCGGTCACAACACGATCCCGCACGGTGGCCAATTGTCATTGTTGAATCCGTGATCACTTGCTGACGGTTCTCGCCGATCGAAGTGGAAGCCAACTGCCGGGAAGTCCAGTTGGGAGGAGGGCTGTTTGGCGCTAATCCGTCGAATCGTGGCAGTACAACCCATAGCGGCTCTGGTGCGCTGGTGACTGAATGAACGCATGACGGTTGATCATGACAGTGGAAGCTCCGGCAACACACCCCTCAAGCGGCGCGCGGTGCTGGGCGGCGCCATCGGAGCGGCAGGCGCTGCCACACTCGGATGGGGTGGCTACGAACTGCTGAACAAGCCCGAGAACAGCACAGCTGCACAAGCGAGCGAGCCGACGCCGCTGTCTGGTCCCACCGATAGGCGCAAGCTCGAGATCGCCATCCTTGTCGCTCCGGGCTACTGGCCGGTGGACATCGTCAGTGCGTACACGGCATTCGGCATGATGCCGGGCGTGAATACACATCTCGTTTGGAAAAACACAGACGAGGTGGTGATAGGCGTACCAACCTTTCCGACACGACCGACCACCAGCTATGAAAATTGTCCTCACGACTTGGATGTTCTCTACGCAGGCGCAACCAGCAGCACCAATTTCGAAGATACTCAGACTCTCGAATTCCTGGCTGACCGCGGTGCCCGAGCCCGCTGGATCGCAGGTTCGTGTACTGGTCCCCTGCTTTTGGGGGCGGCAGGTCTGTTCAAGGGCTACCGGGCCACCGCGAACTTCCAAGCTGTGCACCTGCTGCCCTATGTAGGTGCGATTTATTCTCCCGGCAACGTGGTTGAGGATCGCAATCGCATCACCGCAGGTCCTGCGACGGGAGGTTTCGAGATTGCGGTGCGGCTGATTCAAATCCTATACGGCGATGAAGCGGCACGTGAGGCTATCCTGCAAGCTGAATACGCGCCTGCTCCTCTTTTCAATGTGGGTACCCCGGAGCTGGCTGGGCCGGAACTGACCGCCCGAACGAAGGCGCGCACAGCCCCGATGATCGGCTCATTGCAGGAGGTCATGAAACGCGTCGCCACCAGGCTGCACGTGTCCTGAGATCGTGGGAACGCAATCTCGTTGCTGATCCCAGACCCGCAATTCGTCATCTTCGAATTCGATAGTGGCAACGGAACACCGATCCCGGATTTGGCACGTTTTTACCTGATTGATGATCCATTCCAAATACGCTCGCACGCTCGATAGTATGCCAATGGACACATAGGTCTGGATTGGCGTTCCGTTGACAATCGGTGCGGATCCGGCGCAGGCCCGCAGGCCTGTGTATCGGGCGGAACGGGGAGCGGTCGTCGCCGACCTCGGAGAGCGTAGCGACCAATGCCGAATCGACGGCGGCTCCGGGTCGCTAAGTTCAGCTGAAAGTGCGCCGGTAGGTCTGCGGGCTGACGCCGGTGGTGCGCTTGAAGCGGTCGCGGAAGGCGGTGGATGAGCCGAAGCCGACCTGGCTGCTGATGCGTTCTACGGAGTGCTCCGTGGTTTCGAGAAGGTGCTGTGCTTGGCGGATGCGAGCTCGATGAAGCCATTGGAGCGGGGTGGTCCCGGTCTGGTCGCGGAAGCGCCGGATCAGGGTCCGGGTGCTGGTCCCGGCCCGCTCGGCGATCTCGGCGAGGGTGAGGTCGCGGGCCAGGTTTTCCTGTAGCCAGGCGAACAGCGCCTCCAGCTCGGAGCCCTGCGGGGTGGGGACGTGGTCGTGGACGATGAACTGCGCTTGTCCGCCCTCGCGTTCGAGAGGCATCACCGACAGGCGGGCGGCGTGAGCGGCGACAGCCGAGCCGTAGTCACGGCGAATCATGTGCAGACACAGATCCATACCCGCGGCGGCGCCGGCCGAGGTGAGGAACTGACCGTTGTCGACATAGAGGACGTCCGGATCGACGTCGATGTCGGGATGGGTGGCGGCCAGAAGCCCGGCCGCACGCCAGTGGGTCGTGACGCGCAGCCCGTCGAGAAGACCGGTGGCAGCCAGCGGGAAGGTACCCGCGCAGATGGAGGCGATCCGGGTGCCGTCAGCAGCGGCCGACCGCAGCGCCTCACAGACGGCGGGCGAGAGCGAGGCAGTGGGATCGGTGACGCCCGGCACGATGACCGTGTCCGCGTCCCGCAGGCCCTCCAGACCCCAGGGAGCGCGAAGGGTGAAGGCTCCGGCGTCAATCTCGTCGTGCTCGGCGCAGACCCGAACCTGGTAGCCAGGTCGCCCGTCGGGCAGGCGGGTCCGTGAGAAGACCTCGATCGGGGTGGACAGGTCGAACGGTATCACCTGATCCAGCGCGAGAACGGCAACGGTATGCATGGCGAGAACCTACCTCCCCATCGGATTGAGTGAACCCCGGCCAATGCCTCGGAAGCTCCATATCAACGCAGTTCAAACCGACTGGGGAGGTGTTGGCATTATTCCGTTGGAACCTGTCACTAGTGCCACTGGGCGATCATGGCGGCAGCCTGTTGACTTCGGAGCGTCCGATAGAAATCGACCCCGAGGGAATCATCCATGCACATCCAAATTGTCCTGTTCGACGGCTTCGACCCACTCGATGTCATCGCCCCCTACGAAGTGCTGTACGCCGGCGGCTCGGCGTCGGGCGGCGCGGTAACCGTCGAACTGGTCACCGCGGAGGGCCCTCGCGAGGTGATCAGCGGCACCGGAGGACTGGCGCTGTGCGCCTCCGGCAGCCTCGATCTGGAGCGGGCGGACATCATTGTGGTGCCCGGCGCTTCGGGCCGCGTGGGCGAACCCGGCGAGGTCCCGGAAGAAGAAGTGGGCGCCGGGGAGTGGAAGCAGGACGAGTTCATCCCGGTGCTGCTGGGCCGGAC
Source organism: Nocardia sp. NPDC051981 (assembly GCF_040680715.1). Lineage (NCBI taxonomy): Bacteria > Bacillati > Actinomycetota > Actinomycetes > Mycobacteriales > Nocardiaceae > Nocardia > Nocardia sp. NPDC051981. The sequence goes on from NZ_JBFAXK010000041.1 coordinate 20,579, forward strand.
GCTGACCACCGAGCTGCCCGCGCTGCTCGAGCAGGCGATGAAAGACCCGAACATCACGGTCGCCACCGTCTGTGGCGGTTCGCTGGTGCTGGCCATGGCCGGTCTGCTGGAGGGGCGTCACGCCACCACCCACCACATGGGCCTGGACATGCTCGACGCCACCGGCGCCCACGCGGTCGCTGCCCGCATCGTGGACGACGGCGACCTGATCACCGGCGCCGGCGTCACCTCCGGGCTCGATCTGGGCCTATACCTGCTCGAGCGCAAGGTGGGTCCCCGCATCGCGCACGCCGTCGAGGAACTCTTCGCCCATGAGCGGCGTGGCACCGTCTGGCGCGCCCAGGGTCTGACACCCGCCACATTCTGAGCAGTCGGCCCCTCGCAGATCAGCTGCTCCGCTCACCATCCCCATTGCACAGTCAGGAATCACATCACCATGTCCGTGGTAGGCACCTGGAACATGTCCATCTCCACCCCCATCGGCAAGATCAAGGCCGTTGTCGAACTCCGTGAGCACGACGGCATTTTGACTGGCGTCGCCCACGGCGCCGGCGAGGACGTACCACTCACCGATATCTCCCTCGACGGAGGCCGGCTGACCTGGAAGCAGGCCATCACCAAGCCCATGCGGCTGAACCTGGCATTCGACGTGACCGTCGACGGCGACAGCCTCCGGGGTACATCCAAGGCCGGCCGCCTGCCGTCCTCGAAGGTCACCGGCGAACGCCAGACCGCCCCGGAGCACCAGCCGTGACCAAGTTCCTTCTGTCCGTGCACGTCCTGGCCGCCATCATCGCCATCGGTCCGGTCACCGTCGCCGCGAGCATGTTCCCCGCCACGCTGCGCCGCGCCCTCGGCGACCCCGGTGACAGCGACGCCCGCACCACCCTGCGGACGCTGCACCGCATCTGCCGGATCTACGCGGGCATCGGCATCGCGGTTCCCGTCTTCGGCTTCGCCACGGCCAGCAGTCTCGGCGTCCTCGGCCACACCTGGCTGATCATCGCGATCCTGCTGACCGCGACGGCCGCCGCCGTACTGGCACTGCTGATCCTGCCCGCCCAGGACCGAGCCCTGGCCGCGACTGCAGGTTCCGCGTCGCCGTTGCCAAGCGCCTTGACGCCGGGCCGCCTCGCCATGCTCACCGGCATTTTCAACCTGCTCTGGGCGACGGTCACCGTACTGATGATCATCCGTCCCGGCTCCACCACGGGAGCATGACCATGCACCTCCAGCCTCCGCGCCACCTGCGCATCGCGGCTCACGCCGAGCTGATCTCGCTGATCATGATGCTGGCCAACCTGTTCACCGTCCACCTCGAGCCCATCTCATCCTTGCTGGGCCCCACCCACGGCTGCGCCTACCTGCTCGTCGTGATCACGACCTGGCGCCTCGAACAGGCTCCGGCCGCCGCCAAGGTCCTGGCCCTCGTTCCGGGCGCCGGCGGACTGCTCGCGCTGCGACAGCTCGACCATGTCGCTGCGACCCGTCAGACGGAAGACATCGTCCCCTCATGAAGCCTGTATCACCGAGTCGGCGCCGCCGATGACGGCCGCGCTCATCGCAACCACGCCAAACGCGGCACGAATCACGTTGCGCGACAATTTGTATGCCACATTCCGAAATCCTTACCGCGATGAATGGGGTGGTGGGGCGTCAGCGCACGACCGAGTAACGCACGCAGGCGAATTCGCCGTTATGGGCGACTTCCGTGGTCTTCAGTTCGAGACGGCGGGGAAGCAGGGGTGCGCCCGCGCCCAGCGTGACGGGGGCGATGGAGACGATGATTTCGTCCAGCAGGCCCTGATCGGCGAATTGGCCGACCAGCTCGCCGCCGCCCATCAGCCAGAGGTCTTTGCCGTCGGCGGCCGCGGCCATCTCCTTGTGTACGACCTCCACCGGCTTCGAGGTCGATCGGACGTCGCGGCCGTCGTCGAAGGCCGGGAACTCGCGATGGGTGAACACCCAGGTCGGCATGTTGTAAGGCCAGGGCTCGGTGGAATTCTCATTGATCCATTGATAGGTGCTCGAGCCCATGGCGATCGCGCCCGCGCCAGCCGCGAACCGGTTCAGTCCCAGCGGGCCGTCCCAGTCGACCTGCCGAGACAGCAGCCAATCCAGGTTGTGGTCGGGGGTCGCCAGGAATCCGTCCAGGCTGGTAGCGGTGTGGTAGACGGTCTTGAAGGTCACGTCATCCTCTCTGGTGTAGCCATTCGATGGGATCGCCGTCTCCGATTTCGGTTCCGGCGATGGATAACTCGGTTCGCAGCCAATGCCGTACGAGATACCTGCGGTGGGTGGAGTAGCTGAGGATGTGGGCGATCACGCTGCCGATGACGAAGCTCTGCGGCGGCTCGCACAGCGCATCGATCAGGGTGTCGTCCCACCCGCCACGCCGGGTGAGATCGCGGATGGTATCCAGCCACCGAACCGCTACGCGCTCATGGCGTTTCACCAATTCCGGGAGGGCGTCGTCGGCGTCCGTCGGGATGTCCTCGCCGTCGATCGCGGCCAGCCACACCTCCTTCGACTCGATGAGATGGGCGAGCACGGTGGCAATGGATTCCTCGGGCCCCCGGAACGACTCCACCAGCAGGCCCGCAAATCGCACCCGCCGGTACTGCGATTCGTCGAGTTGCGCTGCCATACTGAGGAGTTCGCGGGTGTCGTCGATATCGTGATGGATCAGCAGGGTCGTGGGATCCAGCACGGCCTGTTCTTTCGGCGCACTCGTCACCCACAGCGACATGGGCGGGTGAAAGTGGATGCCATTGCTCGTGGGCAACCACCGTCGGCGCTCGTCCGCGGGAGTCAGGCTCGGCGGATGTCCGAAGGCGGCGCTGAACGCGCGGCTGAAACCCTCCACTGAGTCGTACCCGGCCGCGAACGCGACGTCGGTCACCGACTTACCCGTCGACAGCTCCCACGCCGCCCGCTCCAGCAGCACCCGCCGCTTCAGCGCCACCGGCGGCTCGCCGGTACCGCGCGAGAACTGCCGGGTGAAATGGAACGGCGAAACGAAGGCATCAGCCGCCATCGCACCGAGCGTGGTGTTGTTCTCGTCCAGCACCGCGTCGAGCAGTTCGCGTAGTCGATCTCGTCCGGTCTTGGCCACACGACGAGTCTGCCAACGCGGCCCCGAAACCCGCTTGACCGATCTTGCTCAGCCTCCGACTCCACCTCGGGGCGGGGCCCGCTCGCCGAGCTGACCGCGGTGCGTGACACGCCGCGCCGGCAGCCGGGTGCGGCGATCCGGCGGTGTGCAGCGAGAACCCGGACCGACCGGTACCTACGCGGATCAGCGAGCGGATTCGGAGCTGAAGGTCACCGGGTTGCCGAGGTCCATGCGCAGGAATTCGGTGATGCGGAACAGCTTCGGCGGGCGGGCGGCATCCGCGGGCAGCGCCTGGAATGCCTCGGTCTCCCCGACGATACGCGGGGCGGCGAGTTCCACGTCGCGGCCGCCGATCCGCAGAGATGCGCCACCGGCCGCCAGGACATTGCGCACCCAGTCCGCGCGCGAGCCGTAGACCAGCACGAACAGATACCCTCCCGGGACGGGATAGGCGTCGAGCGGGGTGCGGTAGGTCTTGCCCGAGGTGCGGCCGATGTGCGTCAGCACCGGCCACTTCCCGTTCGCGATCGCGCGCGGGTTGAACAGTTGCTTGTTGACGTGCCCCCACCATCTCGGCATCGGCATCGGAGTCTCCTTCTCTTACGGGCGTAAGGTTGACTTACAGCTGTAAGGTAGGCTTACGGGCGTAAGCCTGTCAATACCCTTCGAACCGGGAGCCGCCGTGCCACGAGGATCGCAACCGCTCAGCCGGGAACGGGTGCTGGATGCCGCCATCCGGGTCGCGGATCGCGGTGGCGCGGAATCGATCTCGATGCGGCGGGTGGCCCAGGAACTTGGGGTGGAGGCGATGTCGCTGTATCACCACGTACCGAACAAGGAGGCCATCCTCGACGGTGTGGTGGATGCGGTGTTCGCGGCGATCGACCTACCCGATACCGGCCGCGTGGACTGGCGGGACGCGATTCGGGTACGCGCCCATTCCGCCCGGCAGGTGTTGTCGCAGCACCGCTGGGCGCTGGGGCTGATGGACTCCCGCCGCAATCCCGGCCCCGCCACGCTCCATCACCACGATGCGGTGCTCGGAGTCCTGAAAGCGGCCGGGTTCACTCTCGCCGACGCCTCGCATGCCGTCTCCCTCATCGACAGCTACATCGGCGGTTACGTTCTGCAGGAAGCGAATCTGCCCGCCGCGACCCCTGCCGATGTCGAGGACGTGGCGAGCGACATCCTCGAGCGTCTGCCCGCGGATCGGTACCCGCACCTGCGCGAGCTGATCACCGATCACGCCCTGCGACCGGGCTACGACCATACGGGCGAGTTCACCTACGGCCTGGATCTGATCCTGGATGCGCTCGAAGCTCGCCGCGGCCCCGGGCAAGCCGGAATACCGTGACTCGCAGCGGTGGATGACAGATGGCTGCCCGACGAGGGACACCTCGCCCCCGAGGGGTGGTCAGTTGAGCACTGGCGCCGCCATTCAGTTCGGAAAGGCCGCTGGCCCTGCCAGTGACGCCTCTGCTCTGTACGGAGGAGCCGAATTGCCCTGTTTCCGGGGCATCGTGCTGGGAGACAATCAACAGGTCGATACCGCGCGTTGCGTCGGTTCACACATCAGGAGCTGCTCATGATTGCGCCGGTCATACCCCACCGGCAACGGTCGACAGCACCAGAGCGCTCGGCTACCAGAGCGCGCGGCCACTGCCTGTGCTGGGCCATGTCCCGAAATCGCCGCAGAGAACACAATGACGACATCTCGCGACCGTGACTCCTGGTCACAGGACCCCGCACACCAGCATGAGCTGATACATCGGCACGAGCTGACTGCCCGCCACGTCACCCGTACGGCTGGACAATACAAACACAGTGGCGGTCACCGCAGTCGGTCGGTGCATCCGCCGAAGATTCTCCGGACTACCACCGTCATACTCGGATCCCTTGCAGCCGCGACAGTGACCGCGTTCGGTGCGTCGGCGAATACGCCGACCATCGAACTCCCACAAGTGCCCAGCAGTTTCTCTGGCGAACTGTGCGGGGGCAACCTTGGCACCTGCGCGGGTATCAGCCCGGACTCCCGGGGTCGTGCTGGCATCCTGGTCTGCTCCTTCGACGGTCCGGAGGCAACGCATACGCCGCCTCCGACAACCACCACCACCACACCGCCGTTGCATCCGCCACCGCCGGTGAATCCCCCACCGCCGGTGAATCCCCTCGGTGCATCACCGATATTCTAGGTCTGAGCATCGACATCGCTCGCAGGGTATGAGGCGCAATCAGATTCGGCCGTCGCGGACCAGCCGCATCAGCGCCTCGAACCCGAGGCAGTTGCGCCAGCCCGCCGTGACGGTTGTTGTCATTCCTTGCTCCTGATGGCCAGGGACCGAACACCAGAATTCCTGACCACCGGCCCCCAGTGTCGTAGTCAGTCGAGCGCTGGCGCCGCCGAGGGCACGGCTAACAAACGCTGCTCCCAGTACAAGGGCTCAGACAGTGCCGACGTTCCCTCCGCCTATGAGCGAGGAATTGGCAGGATAGCGGTGTTCGGCGGCGGAGAGTTCACGACCAGGCGGGGCGTCCCGCATTCGGCATGAGCGCGCACTGCCGGCGGTCGTATGACGCTCTGCCGGTGGATCTTCCGATGCCCCACGCTGGCCGGTTCGGTCAGCGCCGTGCGCCATGAGAGCGCGTTCGTCAGCGAAGGGCGTCGTCTCTCGCGAATGTGTTCCGGCGCCACCTATATAGGGCAGATTCTGGCGGAGGTGTCTTCGGTTCATCCGGAGGGCACCGAATCACCAACAGTGCCCACGAGTCGTCGTGGCCTCTCAATTCCGACGGGGTACCCGCCCTCGCCTTGCCCATCGCGGCCGGCCTCGCCGTCGGCGTGGGTCTCGCCGCGCCGACTTGTCGGTCCTCCGGGGTAATTTGCATCGTGTTGCGGCAATACTGTTGCAATGCTTGATATTTCGACGCCCCGGACATCGGGGTAGATAGTGGGTGACTCTGTGGGATCACGGGGACGACGGCCGACGCACGCGGTCGTCAAGTGTGGAATCGTGGCCGCGGTGGCGGTCGCGACGGTGACGGTGACGGTGGGCGGAACGATGGCGACGGCCGGCGCCGACCAACCGGCCTCGGGCTGCACCTATGCCTCGGGGTCGAACCCGGCCAACCAGCCCGCGGTGTCCAGCACAACTCCGCAGGTGAATTCGACCTATACGGTCAGCGCCGCCGTACTGAATCCGAACACCACCATCGCCTTCAGTGACGTCGGTCCCGACGGGACGAGCGTGGCGATCGGCTCTCCGGTTGTGATCGCCAATGGCGTCGGCACCTCCGCCAGCGTTCAGTGGACTCCCGCGACGGCGGGCACCCACCGGCTCTATGCCGCGGAATCCGGCCCCGGCTGGAACTTCACCTACGGCCCGACCACCTGCGCCGTCGCGGCAGCATCCTCGGGAACCGGTTCCGCCAACGGTATTCCGTTCCTCAGCGGGCTCTGAGGGCTCACTGGCCGGGTAACGCGCCGCCGCGGCCCCCGGCGCCGGGGGCAGCGGCGGCGCGAATCTCGGGACAACCAGCGACGAGTGGGAACAGGCGTGCCGGCCCATGGAAGCGGCGATGCCTCACCGGGCACCAATTCGACACATTGGTCGGCTATTCGGATCTGGGCCGTTCAGGTTCTGCGCGAGATGAACATGATGTATTCGCAGGGAGCGTTCGTTCGGTTGGCGAAGCCGTGGTCCGCGTCGGCCTGGAAGAACAGGGAGTCGCCTGTGTTCAGGGTCTCGCTGATTCCGCCGATCGCGACGGTGAGGGTGCCTTCGAGTACCACAAGTTGTTTCTCCGTACCGGGCGGATACGCGGGCAGCAGCCCGGTAGAGACCTGCGCAGGGAGGTAGTGGGCGACCATCTCGGCTCCTCCCGCGCCCGGGGCCGCTGACACCATGTGCCGTTCGAAGCCGGTGTCCGGGTCACGGAAAACGGGGCGATCGTTCTTGCGCAGGACAACGGCCACACCGGACGCGGCAGCAGCCGCCCCACCGATCAGCTCCGAGAGCGACGCGTCGAGCGCGTGGGCGATCCTGGACGCGACGCCGATCGTCGGGCTCTTCTCGCCGCGTTCGACCTTGGACAGCATCGCCCGGCTGACCGACGACTGCGTCGACAGCTGTTCCAGCGTCAGGCCCGCCTCCTCGCGGCGTCGCCGCACGTTGGCGCCGAACGCGCCGGCCAGGTCGTCACCGCGCTGCGGTTCCGCGTTTCCGTCTTGCTCGACCACCATGCTCCTCGATCGATGGGTACCTTGCCGCCCACAGTGTAGATTTCTCCTAAAGAAGATGTACTCTTCTATCGGAGACGGATATGCGCCCAACACGACGGAGGTTCCATGCGTTTGATCTCGAGTGGCCAGCACCATGCCACGTTCGAATTCGGCGATCTGCAGGTGATCTCGTTGCGAGACGGGTATATCGACATGCCGCCGACACGGCTCCGCGACGAGGATGGGCGTGAGCTCGTTGAGCTGCCGGCGGCCGTGCCGCTGGCCGGCGACAACTTGCGGCTGTCGGTCAACGCCTTCTTCGTCACCGACGGCACGCGGTCGGTTCTCATCGACACCGGCGCGTCCAACGTCTGGCACGACCCCACCATGGGATTGATCTACGCCGCGCTCGACGAAGCGGGCATCGACCGCGCGCACATCACCGATGTGGCCATCACCCACAGGCACGAAGACCACGTGAGCGGCCTGATCGCGCCGGACGGTTCAGAGGCGTTCACCGAACTCGAGCGCGTGTGGATCGGCGCGGGCGACACCTCGGTGTTCACCGGGCGGCTCGAGCCGATCCGCGACCGGGTCGTACCCGTGTCGGAGAAGGTCGCGATCAACGACTGGACCACCGCGATCCCGACACCGGGCCACACACCCGGTCACACCGTCTACGACGTCAGGAGCGGCACCGGCCACCTTCTCCTCTGGGGCGACACCGTTCACGTTCCCACGCTCCAATTCGATCAGCCGAACGTGTCCTGGGAGCTCGACGGCAACCAGTCCCAGGCCCGCGCCGCGCGAGCGGCCCTCCTCGAACAACTGACCCAACCACACCACTTCGTAGCCGGCGCCCACCTCGACTCACCCGGCATTGCCCGCGTAACCCCCTCCGGCGATGGTTATGCGCTCGAATACCTCGCACCACCGATCGGCTGATCGAGCCTGCCGATTCCGGGCGTCGAATCCGCGAAGCTTCGAGGGCTTCCTGGCCGGTTGAGCGAAAGCGACTCGACGGCTTGGCGATTCGGCGGCAAGATCGACAATTATGAGCGATATCGCGCTGGTCACCGGCGGCAACCGCGGGATCGGCCGGGAAGTCTGCAGGCAGCTGGCCGAACGCGGGTTCACTGTGCTGCTGGGTGCGCGGTCGGAGGAAGCCGGGAAGGCCGCGGCCGCAGAGGTGGGGGCACTCCCGTTGCTGCTGGATGTCACCGACAACGCCAGTGTCGTGGCGGCGGCCCGGGAAGTGGAAGGCGTGCACGGTCGACTGGATGTCCTGATCAATAATGCCGCAATCACCTACGACACCTGGCAGCGCGCGGCGACCGCGGATCTGGCGGTCGTGCACGAGGCCGCGGAAACCAATCTCTACGGCCCCTGGCGCATGGTCCATGCCTTCTTGCCGTTGCTGCGCAAGAGTTCCCACCCCCGCATCGTCAACGTCTCCAGCGAAGCCGCCTCCCTCACCGGCATGGGCGGCGGCACCCCCGCCTACAACACAACCAAGGTGGCCCTCAACGCTCTGACCCGCATGCTGGCCGCCGAGCTGCGCTCCGACCACATCCTGGTCAACTCCATCTGCCCGGGCTGGGTGGCCACCGATATGGGCGGCCCCGGCGGCCGCCCGGTCGCCGAGGGCGCGGCCGGAATCGTCTGGGCCGCAACCCTTCCCGACTCCGGCCCCACCGGGGGCTTCTTCCGCGACGGCCACCCCCTGCCCTGGTGACAAGCTTTCCCGCAACAGAGGAGTTTCATGAGGCACCTGGTAATCGGAGGCACGGGCCGCACCGGCCGGCAAGCCGTCGAGCTGCTCCGCAACCTCGGTCACGAGGTGGTCGTCGGCACCCGGCGTCCTCGGGATGAGCAGAGTGTCGCGGTCGACCTGGCGAACCCGCTCGATCCCCGGTTGCTGTCAGGCGTCGACGGCATCATCGTCTCGGTCGAGCCGCCCGTGGATGACGCGGCCGCCGACGCGGTGATGCACATCGGAGTCGGACAGCTCGCCGAACTGGCCGCCGCACAGAAGATCCCCGTTGTTCTGATCTCCCAGATCTACATCACCCGCGCCGCCGAACATCCCGACATGGCAGGCATCATCCGCGCTCGCGGAGCCGGTGAACAGGCGCTGCGGAACAGCGGCGCACCCTATGCGATCGTCCGCCCCAGCTGGCTCACGAATTCACCTGCCACCGGTGTGCATCTCGAACAGGGCGATCGCGGCGACGGTCGCGTCAGCCGCGAGATCGTCGCCCAGGCAGCGGTCGCGGCCCTGCTCTACCCCGAATCCCAAGGCAAGACTTTCGAACTGTATGACGGGCATGCCCCTGTGGACTGGCCCACGGCCTTCACCGCCCTGACCGCTGATTGACCCGAACTGGCCGCCATCCGGCATCACGGCGCCTTCGGTCGGCCCCGGATGGTCACGGCCAGTTGATCTTCCGTCCCCCGTGCTGGCCGGCTCGGTCAGCGGGTGCTCGCTTTCGGCTGCCCAGACAGGCGCGGCTGGTTCGCCAATGGGATTGTGTCGCCGCTAGCCACCCCCAGAAGCCGATGAGGTCTTTGTCGGCTGCCTTCGATTCGCGCAGCCACTCAATGAAGCGTCGACCGTAGCGTCGCCGTAGTCGGGATCTTCGGCAAGCCTGCTCTCCCAATGGTTCAGCTCCTCGGCGCAGTCCTCCTTGCTCATGTGTCCGATCCCACACGCCCTGATTCACGTTGCGACCGGCCCAGCCTTGACTCGGGTGAATCAAAATGATTCGATCTGAATCATCATGGTTCCAGTGAATCAACCGACAGAGGGCGCGACGGTGGCGGCGGCGGTAACCGCCGCGAATTCCGTTGCGCGCCAGTCGCACCCGCGCCAGCAGTTGGCCGCGGAGCTGCGCCGGTTGCGGGACATGGCCGGAATCTCCGGGCGGGAGTTGGCCAAGCGAGTCGGAATCAGCCAGTCGACGTTGTCTCGGATCGAAGCCGGCCAGGTGGTTCCCCCGCTACCGCAGGTGCTCGACTGGGCCAAAGCGGTTGGGGCAGAAGCGGATTCTCAGGATTCTTTGCGCACTCTCACCGCAGCGGCGCACTCGCCCGAGGTGCAGGACTGGGCGGCCTCACTCGCAGAGCGCCCGCACTTGCAGGACGACGTACGGGCGTTCGAGGAGGACGCGCACGTGGTGCGGAACTTCCAGCCCGCACTGGTGCCGGGTCTGCTCCAGACCGCAGACTACGCGCGCCGGGTGTTCGCCACTTTCGATCCACCCTATGCGCCCGACGCTCTGGCGGCCGCGCTCGCCGCACGCCTGGATCGCCAGCGTGTGCTGTACGACCCCGCGAAGCGCTTCGAATTCCTGATCACCGAAGCGGCCCTGCGCTTTCGGCCCGGCCCGCATCGCGTGCTCCTCGCGCAACTGGACCGGATCATCTCGATCGAGACCCTCGATACGGTCACCATTGGGGTGATTCCGCAGGATATCGAGGCGAGCACCACGATCCCGCACGGTTTCGTCATCTACGAGAACGAGGACCACGCACTCGCCTCGGCGGAACCGATCCCGGGAAGCATGGTCACTCGCGGCCCCGAACTTGTCGACGCCCATCGCCGCCGCTGGGTTGCTTTGACTCGAATGGCCGTGTTCGACACCGATGCCCGCGTATTCCTCGCCGAACTCCGGGACGAAATCCACGGCATCGTAACCAATTGACCTGTTTCCAGCGGCCGTCGAGGGGTCGGCCGCACGTGGGGGTGGTGGTGTCGCAGCGAACTCGCTGCGACACCACCTTTCCCGTCAGAGGCCGAAATCGAATTCGCCGGCCCGCACACCTGACATGAATGCTCGCCACTCGGATTTCGTGAACCACAGTGTCGGACTGTGCCGATCCTTGGAATCACGCAATGCGATCCGGCCTTCGTGGTACGCGACCTCGACGCAATCGCCGCCACCGTAACTGAAACTGCTCTTGGCGAACCTCGGGCCGCGATGCTCCCCGCGAATCATATTGCGGTTCATGACATTCATTCCTTCCCCCGGAGGGCCACTCCCCATGACCCTTCGTCCGAATCACTTACGACAAACACAGTGCTATCCGAACCACCGGCCGCGCAACCGAATTCGTCCCGGCCTGCGCCCCGACACATCGAAATGCTCATGAACGCAACTCTACGGCGACCCACCGACAAACCACCGTGGCGCACGGATCGCAGGTACGAGACGCATCTGCCACAGGCGGGCCGCTACGTGGCCACCAGCCGCCAGTTCAGGCTGGTATCAGCGGAAAGCCGCAGGTCACGACCGCGTAGGTTCGAACCCCACCCACCAAGACCCAACGCAGAGCCGGCACCCGGCCACACCCAGATACTGCACCGACAAGACCCCTGCCCTGGTAACAGAGCAGACCGACGCTGGCAAACAGCAGGCACGATCGGCCCCACCGGTCAGACACCCCCAGCGCGTCGATCTCGCGCGGACCCGCCAGCGGGGCAAGCGGTCCTTCCGTCCGCTGCGACAACCCAACACCACGCGAGTTGTTTTCGGAGCGTTGACCTTCCGACCGAACCACGTGGCCGATTCCAACTGCGCAGCATGCGGCGGAATGGTGAGTTTCGTCGATTGAGGAACAGTTCGAACGCCGCAAAGATCAAGTGTGAGAATGAGATGGCCCCTCGGAGTCCCGGCCGGAAACCGGTGGGACTGCTCCCATTTCGGAGAAGCTCAACACCACGACGACGCTCGACCCCCGTGCCGGGCTGCAGGGTGCGCCAGATCGACTACCTCGCGGGTTCTACCCGTCGCCGGCCGACCCGGTCGGGACAGTGCAGCCGCCCTGCTGGCGGGTGCCCCAACTGCCGCCGAGAAGGGTGCACAGGATGATGCGCGTTCCCGCGACTGGCAGAACCGACGGCCGGCTGATCGAGAAGCGAGGGCATCGTCGGGCAATCAACAGCGTTGCAGCTCTGCTGGGGCGTGACGAGTCCAGCCGAGCCCGGCCCGCGCCGCCTTCTGGTAGACAGGGACGGCCCGGACGCTGCGGAGACGGCGTCCGGGCCGTAGGTGCCCTGGCACTGCATGCGCTGCCCAGCGCTACCGCTGGACACTGGAGGTCCTACGGAGAGTCACCGGGGTGACGGGAGTCCGAAGTCCGCCACCGGTGACACGAGGGGTGTGTATTTCCTGCGCGGTGCCGCGCGCAGTGCCCGGGCTTTCCCGGCAGCACCGAAGTACGGCCGGTGCCAACGAGTTTCACGTATCCGGTCCGCCCGTGCACTTCGAAAACACTGGTAGGCACTGGAGGTCGCCGGTCTGGCACAACCGGTCGGCCTGTAATGCTGCAGCGCGCATGGCCCGCAATGGGAGGGTCTAGACGACCTTCGCGGCGATGAGCAGATTCCAGATTTCGGCTTGGTCGACGACCGCGACACCGAGTTTCTCCGCCTTGGCCAGCTTCGACTCACCGACTCCCCCACCGGTGATGAGCATGTCGGTGTTGGCCGAGACCGACGACGAGGCTGTCGCGCCGGCTTTCTCGCACAGGCGTTGGAATGTCGGGCGCGCGACTTTCTCACCGGAGCGCGGGTCGCTGATGGCGCCGGTGATCACGACCGTTTTGCCTTCCAGGGGCGCGCCGGCCGCGACGACCGGGGGAAGGTCTTCCTCCCGAACGTCCAGGCTGACACCGGCTTCGCGGAGCCGCTGCAGTTCCGGGCGCAGGCGGGTGAGGTGCGCGGCCAGGGAGGCAGCGACTTTCGGGCCGATGTCCTCTACCGCCACCAGGCGTTCCTCGCCTGCGTCGGCGACCTCTTCCAGGGAGCCGAACCCGGCTCGGGCCAGGCGCGCGGCGGTGCCGTCGGAGGCCATGGGGATGGCCAGTCCGATCAGTGCGCGGCGCAGGCCGACCTGGCGGCTGGCGTCGATCGAGTCGATCATGCGCTGCGCCGAGATCTCGCCGACGCGGTCGAATTCGAGCAGGCGTTCCTTGGTCAGCGTGTAGAAGTCCGACGGGTGTTCCAGGATGCCGGCCTCGGCGAGGCGTTCGATCCACACCTGCCCGATGGCATCGATGTCGGCGGCGGCGCGCGACGCCCAGTGGATGAGCCTGCGCACCGTCTGCGCGGGACAGGAAACGTTGGTGCAGAACAGTTCTCGGCTGTTGCCCTGCTCGCTCACCGGCTGCCCGCAGGACGGACACGCGGTGGGCGGCACGATCTCGCGCTCGGCGCCCGTGCGCTGGGAGGCGTCGAGCACGCCCGCCACGAACGGGATCACGTCGCCCGCACGGCGCACCAGCACCGTGTCACCGATCTTGATGTCGCGGGCGCGAATCACCTCCTGGTTGGCCAGCGTGGCCTTGGTGACCGTGGTGCCGCCCACGAACACCGGCTCGAGCCAGGCGACCGGGACGATCTTGCCCGTCTTGCCGACGTCCCAGACGACGTCGTCGAGCACCGTGGTCTTCTCCTCGGCGGCGAACTTGAACGCCAGCGCACCACGCGGGGAGTTCGACCGAGTCCCCGCCGCCGCGTAGGCGCCGCGGTCGGCCAGCCGCAGCACCGCGCCGTCGAGGTCGTAGTCCAGCTCGTTGCGGCTCTGCTCGATCGCGGCGATCGCGGTCTGCGCCTGTTCGGCGTCGGCGCAGTGCCGCATCTGCGCACCCGCGATGCCCAGCGCCCGCAACCCCTCCTCCAGGTCGACCGCGGCACTGTCGGGCGAGGTGTCCAGGTCGAAGCCGAAGAACTGCAGGCGCCGCTCGGCGACCGTGGCCGGGTCCTTCGCCCGCAGTGTGCCCGCCGCGGCATTACGCGGATTGATCAGTGGCTTGTCCGGATGCGCGGTGTTGTAGGCGGCGAAGGTCGAACGCAGCATCACCGCCTCGCCCCGCACCTCCACCCGCCCCGGGACGTCGATGCGCTCGGGAACACCATCGACCAGCGCACGGACCAGCACGGTCACATCGTCACCGGTGGTGCCGTCACCCCGGGTCACCGCACGCGCCAGCCGCCCGTCCTCGAAGACCAGGGCCAGCGATAGCCCGTCGAGCTTCGGCATCACCACCACCGGCTGCCCGGGAAAGCGGGCGAAGAACGCCTCGACCTGCTCGGGCTTGGTCGCCTTCTCGAGTGACAGCATCGGACGCGAGTGCCGGATCGGGGCGTGCAACACCGCGGGCGCGCCGACCTGCTCCAGCGGATTCGGGTCGGGCGTGAGGTCGGGATGCGCCTCGATCAGGCCACGCAGTTCATCCTCGACCGCGTCGTACTCGACGTCCGCGACCAGCGGCGAACCCTGGTAGTAGGCGTCACGCAGCGCCACGATCCGGTCCGCGAGTTCTTGTATACGTTCCCCAGTTTCCACGGCCCCCGACGCTACCGACACTCACCGACACCAGGGGGTGTCTGCGACGCGTGAATCGGCGCACCGTTGACAGGGGTCACACCTGAGTACCGAGGAGGCTGAAACGTGGTACCTGACGTTGCACCGGTGGCTCGGCGATCGAGGCACGGCGACCGACAGCAGCCTCGACGATCACCTGGCCTGGATGCGCGAGCATCAACTGGCCGGCAAGGTGTTGTTTTCCGGCCCGAGCCTCGACGGCGAACTCGGAATCATCGTCTTCGGGCATATGTCCAGGGCCGAACTCGATGAGCTGTGCCGCTGAGAACCGTTCGTCGCCCGCGGATATCGCGGTTTCGAAGTAATCCCATGGGAAGTCCACCAGATCCTTGGGATCGGCGGTTTCGACGTCAAGACGCTCACGGCGATGGCCCGTTCCGAGCGAGCGTAGGGATAGACACCGAACCGTCCTGCTCTCACAGCCGAGTCATTCGTCCGACCGATTTCGTTGAGGAGTGAACCATGAGCGATTCTCCACGTCTGGCCGGCAAGCGAGCACCGGTTACTGGTGGCGGGCGCGGCATCGGGCCGCGATCGCGGGACGGCCGGCCGCCGATGGCGCTGCGGTCGCGGTCGACTACGTCTCGAACCGGTCGTCCGCAGACACGCTCGTCGCCGAGCTGACAGCGGTCCGCCAACCAATCTCCCGCACAAGGAATTTCAATGAGCACCGCCTCGACTTACGCGTCGGCGCCCGGCTGATCATCGGATGCGCATGCGGATGCCCGCAGGGTTCGCGGCGAGGCGGTCCGGATCCGATTCACAGTCACCGCCATCGGCTGGGGTGCGCCGTTTCGCGACGCCATCACAACCTGCTCAGATTCATCGACCTACCGGATCTTGTGATGCGTCGAAGTCTATGAATCCGCCCAGGTGGCTGGTGTTCCGCCATTCGTCACCAGCCACCTGGCGTTCTTGTGAGGCGGTCACACCGTCGGCGCGCCTTACGCCCCGCCTTTGCAGCATTAATTACCTTTTCCGCATGGACTGGCTGAAACTGCTTGTTCCACCGGTTGCCGGTGCGTGCATAGCTGGCGTTGTTGGCCTTCTCGCTGCGTTAGTCGGCCCCGGAACTTACCGAGGCTGGCGGATCAAGAAACTACTGGACCTGGTGAAGGACCTTGATAGAGACCGATTTCCCGGACAGCGTGCGGTGCTTCTAGACCAGGTCGAGCATCTTGCGACGCAGATGGCGGCGATCTACAAGGTTCCTCACGAGCGGGGCCTATTAATGGCCAGTTATCTGCTTTATGGCGCATTGACGGGCAGCGTTTTTGCCTTTATCTCCCGGGCGGCGTCGGCGTCAGGGATGTTTCTACTACTGGACTCTACTGTCGTCCTAGTTCTCATTTTCGTCACCGCCGTCGCAATGAAGCCTGCCCAAGAAGCCTTTGATTACGTAAAATTTCACCGTGCGGAATTTGTTCGGCAAAGGTCACCGGAATCGTACGAGCTTCCACCGCGGCCAAGACCTTGGTGGTTCCGGAAATAGGGCCGTGGGGAATCGCCGCGAACTCGACCGACGATAGCCCCGCTGCGCCGGAGGAGTTCTCAACCTGCGCGCGGACATCCACCGCCACACGGTGCGTTCGGTGAACGCCCAGCGTCTCGGCGGTCAGCCGGACATGATCGCTGGACAAGCTGCCCTGCGCGGACAACTGGGCGAGCCGGTCCATAGCCGCCTGCCGCAGCGCACTTACACGCGTAGGAGCTCAGGCCCTCGTTCGCGAATACCCCACCTCCCGCGCACCTGGTTCCGGCCGCCGGCGCCCCGCGCTGGCCGGTTCGGTCAGTGCGGCATGCGGCAAAGTAGTGCGTTCAGGCGGACTGCCCGCACGGGGTCAATCGGTCGGAGCGAAGCGATAGACCCGTGATTCGCGTGGTTGGAATCCGAGCCGCTCATAGAGGCGGTTGGCGGCTGAGCGCGAAGCTCGCGAAGTCAGATCCAGCGTCCGCGCACC
Source organism: Nocardia sp. NPDC051981 (assembly GCF_040680715.1). Classification (NCBI taxonomy): domain Bacteria; kingdom Bacillati; phylum Actinomycetota; class Actinomycetes; order Mycobacteriales; family Nocardiaceae; genus Nocardia; species Nocardia sp. NPDC051981. The sequence continues at coordinate 37,262 of NZ_JBFAXK010000041.1, forward strand.
GGCTGCACCAGCCCGCGTCTTGGCCTCCTCGATCAAGGCCGCACCGATGCCTTGACCTCGAGCCGAGTCATCGACCACCACATCTTCCACTCGCGCTCGAATGCCCGACGGGATCGGGAACATCACCAAGCTCAACGTCCCGACAATCCTTTCATCGCTCCGCGCGACCAGGACGGTTGTCGACTCCGCAGAGGCCAACTGTGCCAGCGCTTCTCGACTCAATCGTTTCGCCGTTGCCGACAGTTGAGGCAGCAGTCGGTCGAAAGCCTCCACGATCTCGTCGTCGACCTCGGTCAGTGTTTCCACAGTGACAGCCACCACGGCACTGTACTGCGGGCCCACACCTTCCACCTTCTTCGAGCCCAGCGGGCGACACGTGCTTCGCGCACTATGCAACACGAGCGGATATTCGTGCCGAGCGCCGCTGGATCCGTGCGAAGGTGCCACGTTCTCGGCCACTCGGTCCGGACAGAACTCGTTGCCCTCGACGTCCTGCATCACGAGGCACGACTCGTTGACGCCATCGGCGCACGCGTACCGCGCTGAGCACGACCAGCCGTGCGCAGACTCACGTGCGGCCACGCGCTCGTCACCCACGAGCCCGGTGCCGACCCGAACGTCAAAGACGCAGCCGATTCTTCATGACCTTCCGCTCGAGGTGCCCGTCGTTGCCGCTGGGATCGTTGACTCGATAAGGCGGATCGATCACCGCGGCGACGGACGCGGGGTAACCGGTGCGTCAGGCGTCGGTACCGACTCCGTGGCACCAGCCCGATCGCCCGCCTCAGACCCGAGGATCGGTTGCTCGAGGTCATCGAGTGCATCGCGCACCCCGCGGGCGAACACCTCCACGTCCGGGCAGCTGTCCCGGTCAGCGGCGGCAGTGAAGTTGAGCTGGCCGTCGTACGACAGGGCGGCGACGACAAGTGTCAGGTTGCCCATGGGCGGCAGCACGGGGAACACCTCCAGCAGCGGCGCGCCGGCGAGATACAGCCGCATCGGCGGACCCGGGACGTTGCTCACGACCAGGTTCACTGACCGCTGCCGCGGAAACAGCCGGTACCAGATGCGCTGGCCGGCAACGAATCTGAAGATCCCGCTGCCCGCCTCGGGGCGAGCCCTGTCCCTCCGTGCGCATGTCTCTGCGGCGATCAATGCGAGCCGGCACAACGCGTTTGGCTCACCGACCGGCAGCGGCACCATCATCCATCCGGGAGTGTTACCTTGCGCTTCCCCGGGCCGCGCTTCGTGGTGGGAGATGGTCACCATCGCGCGCTGGACGAGCCCGTGAACATCCTCGCCGCGGCTTGCCAGCAGCCGGCGCAGGCCACCGGCAACCGCGGTCAGCACCACGTCGTTGACCGTGGCGTGATGTGCATGGGCGACGAGTTTGATGTCGTCGAGGCGGCCGCGGACAAGGGCCAGTCGGCGCTCGGGGCCTACGGGGTGGTTGAGACTGGTTCGTGGGGCGGGCTTTTCGGTAAGCACCTCCCGCCAGGCCGGCAACGCGCGGCGCGCAAGGCGCAGTGTTCTGCTCGGATGGACAAGGCCCGACCACCCGAGCCCCAGTTCGTGTCGGCGGCGTCGCAGGTTGTCGCGAAGCAGTTCACCGGTGGACGGGGTGGGTGCCGGCGTCCATGGCGGTGCACCCTCGACGGGCGCGTCGGCGGTCCGGTCGAGCAGCGCCCCGAAGGCCGCCATCGCGGCCGGGCCATCGGCGAGGACGTGATGCAGCTTCAAGAACACGCCGACCCGTTGGTCCGGCAGGCCGGGCAGCAGCCACAGCTCCCACAGCGGCCGGGAGGGATCGAACGGTCGCCGAGCCAGTTGCTGGCATATCTGCAGCAACTGGCCCTGGTCGCCGGGCGCGGCAAGCGCTTGGACGTGAATGTGCTCAGCGAGGTCGAAGTAGGGCGCGTCGATCCACAGCGGCCAGCCCAGCCCGAGCCGAGGCCGGCACAGCAGCTGCCTGAAGCGAGGCACCAAGTGCATTCTCGGCTCGAGGTGTCGCCGGACCGCGTCGAGCCGGACGCTGCCGGCCTCGTCGAGCAGGCATGTGCCGTCGAGAATGGCGAGCCCGCCGATGTCGGTGGACCAGCCGTAGTCGTCCCAGAGCAGCAGGAACAGATCCGAAGCGGTCACCCGTTCCAGCAGACGGGTCTCGGCCATGACCTCACGTCCCTTCCTCGTGACCTAGACAGCCGCCGCGGTTCCGAGACCCTGGAGGAACGAGTCGGCATCATCCACCTCCAGCCACCGCTCGCATTTCCTATGCCGGCGCAGTGATGCCGGTCCCCGTCGAGTCGGGAGTCTCTCGTTCGACTTCGATCGAGTAGTCCGCGGCGAGCGCGGCGAGCGCTCCGATCGCGGCCACTGTGGGCGCGAGGAGGAAGCCGACCACACCGACCGTCACGGGTACCTCCATCACGGTCTTGCCGTCGGAGTCCTTGATGATGATCCGACGAACGTTGCCTTCATGGACCAATTCCTTGACCCTCTCCACAAGGTGGCCGCCCTTTACGTCGATCTTCTCTGTCGATGTCGTCGTTTGCTGCGCCATTTCGTTCACCGCCTCCGTGCGCTGTCCGGCAGACCGCGTCCTCTCCGTTCCCGCGGCTCAGCCTCGATATCCGGCTCATGACCGGACCCCCTTCTTTTCTTCACATCGTCGTCTTCGGGACCGCCTCGCGGCAGGGCCGAAGGTCCACCCCTCACCGGGCCGAACCGCCTGACTGCCGGCATCCGCTACGTCGCTGACGCCCACCAGTTCCTCATGGCAGCGCTGGGCCACCGCGAGCACCAGCGAATCCCGGTCAGGGAAGACGCGGTACCGCGGCCGTGACGTGGTCCGTGTTGCAGTGCAGCAGATCTCGAGTGACGGACACTCCATAATCGTGGGCTACGACTGCGGCCGATAATGACGCCCGCATCATCCTCGGCCGCCGTAAACCGGGATGGCCGAAACAGTCGCCACTGCGTTGGGCTGCAGCTGTTGAGGGGAGAATCGGCGTGGTTATCGGGTGTGGTGGGCGGCGTGTCTGGTGAGGAATTCCAGCTCTACGCGGAGCACGTCGGGGTGGTCGAGCCCGCCCGCGTAGACGTCGTAATGCCCGCCGCGGCTGCGGTAGAGCTCGCCGCGGGGCGCTCGTGCGGCGGCCTGGGTGGCGGGTCCGGTGGGGGCCATGGTGTCGGATTCGGCAACGACCATCAGCAGGGGGCATTGGATTCGGTGAGCAGTTCGGACGGGGCGATGGACAGCGATGTCGAGCAGTGATCGCGCGGTGATGCGGTTGGGCCAGGGCTCGCCGTCGGTTGGGGTGAGTCGATCTAGTCCAGTCAGTGAGTCGTTTGTCGCGATCACGCCGAGGCTGTCGGGGCCGACGCTGAGCGGCAGGTATTTCGGCGGGTTGCCGACTACGCCCGAGAGCGCGTCTGCCACTGCGGTAGCGGTCAGGCGCAGCGCCCGCAGTGGAGCCACATTCCCCATCCCGGCCAAGCCGTCGACGAGGGGGCATTGCGCGATGGCTCCGGCCAGTGCCGGATCGGTGGCGGCGATCTCGAGGACGTGCATGCCGGCGAAGGATGTTCCCCAGATGAACAGGCGGTCGTTGTCGAGCGAGTTGTGGCGACGTGCCCAGGCGAGTGCGGTGCGGTAGTCCTCTCGCTGGCGGCGGATCGAGAGGAGTTCGCGCGGTGTGCCGCCGGATCGGCCCCAATGGCGGTAGTCGAATACGAGGGCGGCAAAGCCGTTGTCGGCGAAGAACTCCGCGAACGGGGCCAAGCCGGCGGCTTTGACTCCGCCGATGCCGTGGGCCATCACCACCGTCGGGTGCGGCGCCGGTGACGATGGGAGGTAGAGCCAGCAGTCCAGTTCGGTGTCTGCACCTGCCGGGATACGCACGTGCTCTCGGGTGGTGTCGGTCATCGCAGGTCCTTCGTGGTCGAGTCGAGGGTGATCGTGGCGCCCGCCGATCGGGCGAGGTCGGCGCCGAACAATGCGCCGGGGGTGAACGCACCGGGGCGGGCATCGCCTTCGGCCAGCCGGGCCGCGACCATGGCCGCGACACGGCTGGTGAACGCATAACCCTCACCGGTCTGCAACCACGCCTGGCGTGTTTCCCCGCCCTCCCATTCTGCGGATGCGTATGCCCACGACACCTCACCGGGCGTGGCCGGTGGTGTCAGTTGCCAGCGGTCGATGAGTCGGATCACGGTGCGCCGCAATGCTTCTACCCTCAGTATCGCGCCCACGATCGGTAGCGCGGCCCGAGCCATGCGGCCGGTGGGGACCTCACTGGAGGTCGCGATCACGTCACCGGCGCCCGAGCCTCGGAGTGCGGCTTCCAGCTCGCCGGTGGGTACCGCCACCGTGGCACGCGTCGTGCCGTCGGGCAGCGGAATGCGTCGCAAGTGAGCGCCCAGCCGGGTCCGCACAAGGCGGCCGTCTCGGTAGATCAGCCCGCCGGTCGCCGCCGCATCCACCACGCTGGCCAGCACCGCCGGTCCCAGGCCATCCACGACGGGCATCGCCGCCACCCGGACGCGGATCGGGGACGGGCGCCCCGCGCACAGCTCGTACACCAGCGCCTCGTTGGCCAGGGTGCCGAATCCCGCACCGGTGACCAGTGTCGACCCCGCGGCCCGGGCCGCGGAATCCATCTCCAACAACGAACGCACAGGCTGGAATTCGTTGGCCAGATCCACATAGTGGCTGCCCGCGACCACACAAGCCTGCGCGGTCGGGACCGTCGTCGTACCGAACGGCCCGACCGTGTTGACGACGACGTCCGGTCTGCCCGCAGCGATTTCGGCGAGCGGATCATCGGTGACCAGCGTCCGTGGCGGTACCCCGCCCGAGGCCTCGATCGTCGCGGCGGCCTCGGCCAGCCGCTGAGCATTGCGGCCGACCAGCACGATCCGATGCCCACCGGCACGTAATCCGGCACTGATGTTTCGCCCGGCGCGGCCGGTCGCGCCGATGATCCAGATTTCACCCATGCACATACGCTACGTTGTGTAGCGTATGTCTGGCAAGAGATAATCCGATACAATCCGTAGCGTATGTCTGACAAGGGTAAATCCGCCGGGATGGGCCGCCCCCGCAATACGGCCCTGGACACCGCCATCGCCACCGCCGTCGAACAGCTGTTGCTGACAGACGGTTACAGCGCAGTCACCATCGACCGCGTCGCTACCGTCGCCGGTACCACACGCACCGCGCTGTACCGCCGCTTCCCAGGCCGCGTCGCCCTGATCGCCAGCGCCCTGGCCGGGCATTTCGGCACCGATCCCGCACCCGACACCGGCACCCTGCGCGGCGACCTGATCGAGCTGCAACGCCTACAGGTCGAGTTCTTCCGCACCCCGGTCGTCGCCGCCGGCATCGCCGGCCTGCTCGGCGACATCAGCGGCGACCCGCAATGGAGTGCGTTGTTCCACGAAGCCTTCATGGCGCCACGCCGCCGATCAACACAAGCAATGTTCCAACGCGCCGTCGACCGCGGCGAGATCCCACCGTTCACTCATCCCACCGTCATCTCCGACATCCTCACCGGCCCCCTGCTGCTGCACGCGATGCTCCCAGCCACCGGCCCCCTCGACGACACCCTCGTCGCCGCCACCGTCGACGCAGCCCTGCACCTCCTCAACGTCGGCATTCGCGACGCGTAACCCGCCACACCCCGGAGCGTTCGGTCCCCGGCAGCCCAATATTCGAGCCGACTCGCCGCTGCCTACGACTGTCGAGCAACTGAGCCGCGCGTGGCCTTGGTCCCAGGTCAGACTGCGCCGCAGAGCTGCGGGCAATACTCGCGGCAGATGAGTACGCATCCTCGCCAGTCCGGGAACCCGGTTGCCCAAGTTCAGATTCGGGAAACCGGGCAGTAGCTCGTCGGAGAAGGCGGCAGCCTCGCCGAGGCGATGTCGTGGACCGGCGGTGCGATCAGTCGCGGCCAAATGTCATGCGGCGGTGGATACAGGTAGGCACACGCGTCCCGAGGCGGTCACGCCTGGTCGTGTCGGCCATTCGGCCAATGTCACAAGGTTCCCACGAGAAGCATTGTCGCGGATGAGCCGACAGACGAGGAGTACCTCACGATCCGCAACCACCGAACTCGGGATCCCTGTCATCAACCAGCAGGAGTTCGAACAGAGAACGCGAAAGTCACTCCGCCGACCGCGAACTCAGTCAAGTCCGGAGAAGAATCCGCCCGCTTGGCGATGCCTTCAAAACCAGTCTCGGCCGCCTGCAGAGCCCTCGCCGATCAACCGCAGTTCGGCGACCTGGAGTTCAACGCGCACCAATTTTTTGGGCCCCAGCGTCTGATCGACTCGGCAGGCGAAGTCATCGATCCCGGCAACACACTGACCATCGGTCGGGCGCAGGAACAATCGATCGTTCTCGACCTCGATACCGAAGCTGTGTTCATCTTCGACTTTCTGTACTTCCGGCACGGCCTGGACAGCGGCTTCGTTCTCCGGTGCGGCAGCGTCGCGGAGTTCATCAGCACTGTGACACTGGGCCCTCGGTATTCGCATATCCACGGCCCTCACGAGACCTGGGGCGGGGCCTGGTGGTTGGCCGACCCCTGGTACCTCTACCTTCAAGAACTCGCCTTCGCTTGAGATCGGTCCGATGTACCCGCTCATCGGCAGTAGCGGACGTCCAGCGGCGCAACGGGTTTCGGCCGGCGCCGCGCTGTCCGGTTCGGTGAGCGCGGTCAGCGCCATGTCAGCCCGTTCGCCAGGTCGGGCACTTACCTCGATGCGGCCTCGTGCCATGCAAGGACACCGCGCCCCGTTCAGCGCTCGGCGAGGACCGCCGCATCCACATACCTTGGATCGCGGGCGATCGTCGCCAACCTCGACTCGCACTCGGCGCCAACCGATTCCTCCACCTCGGCCAACTGGGCGAGCAAATCGAAGTAGCTCGCCTCGGCCGCCCGTAGCTCCGCGACCGTCGCCGTGAGATCGAGGTCGGCGACGAAGCGCGCCCCATCGACACCCACCGACAGGGTCGCCAGCCAGGCGTCCGAATCGGCTGCGAACATCGACCCGCTGGTCTCGGCCCAGAACAACACCACGCTCGGCGTCCCCTCCGAGCTCGACGGCCCCGCCGCGGAGAGCATTACCAGCGCGGTATAGATGTTCGACTCACAGAACCCGAAGTGCATCAGATACGCCTCGAGCGCCCCCTCCCGATACCTCAGTACATAAGTCAGTCCGCCGGTGTCCTCTCCGAAACAATCGGCGAAATGCTCCCGTGGCGTCAGCCCCCGCTCGGCCTGCCGCCAATCCGGTGTCTTCCCGTCCCAGAACCACCCGTCATACATCGCACCGTGATTCTCGATGGCCTCTGGGCCCGGCGCCGGTGTCTCCAGCCACTGCTCGAATTCCGCCCGCCTCATAGGAATTCGAGCGGCAACAACGAACGTGTCCGACACAACCGGCTCCTCATCGTTCTCGAGCCATCCTAAGATCTCAGCGCCCGTACCTCGGCAACCTGATCATCGATCGCTAATCGGCATGAGCGCGCACTGCCGGCGGTCGTACGGCGCTCTGCCAGTTGATCTTCCGATGCCCGGCGGTCAGCGCGGTCAGCGGCAGAATAGTGCGTTCAGCCTGGCAGGTTCTCCGATGGACTCGGCTACCAGCTGCTCGTCCTGTCGTGGTCGCCCATTACCGTTGTCGCAGTACCGGACCAGCACTCGGGGTAACGGCACCTTCGTCCACCCCCACGGAGGGTGCCGCGAACCGATCCGCCGTAGAGGGGAAGCGCGTGGATGACCTGCTGGAGATCGCCGCGGCTCTCCTGCCTGGTGTCCGCCTCGATCGGGCCGTCCTCGCGGCCGACGGCAACATCCATGACGTGCTGCTGATCCCCGATGTCGCCGCCGTCCGGGTCAGCAAGCGACCGTTGGCTGCTGCCGCGATGCCACAGCGGGTGGAAGTGTTGCGCCGGTTGGCCCGCGCGGGCCTGCCGTTTCGGGTTCCGGAGCCGTTGACCTCTGTCGCCATGTTCGGCGACCGGGCCGCTGTTGCTGTCTCGTGGATCGACGGCGCAGCTCTGCCCGAAGGTGTCGGCTCCGTCGCCCAGATCGCCGAGGTGCTGTCGGCTGTCCGCTCCGTGCCTCTCGACAGTGATCTGTTGACCGTGCTCGACAGCCGAACTCAGGGCCGCCACTGGTCGGAGATCATCACCGCGGACATCGTTCCCCGCCTACCGGTCCGGTGGCAGCCCGAGGTCCTGCGTCGGCTCGACGCCGCCCTCGCCTTGGAACCGGTCCCCGATGCCTTGGTGCACGGCGACCTCTGTGGCCCCAACGTCCACTGGTCGACCGACGGCAGGTTGCTCGGCATCCTCGACTAGGACCTGGCCATGCCCGGCGACCCTGCCCTCGACGCGGCGATGATGGCCTGGCACGGGTGGGACACCGTCCGCCGTGCCGTTCCCACCGAAGTGTTTCACCGCGCCCGCATCTGGGACGACCTTCTCGGTGTCGGTCATCTCGTCGCGTGCATGAACGGCCGCCCCATGACCAACCCCGACAGCTTCGTCCAGGCCGTCGTGCCGTGGCTGGAGTCAGAAGCGAACCGCCACCCCGAACGCTTCGCGTAGCCGCACCGTACCTCGGTGCGGCTACCGCCCCGCACGCCTGCCCGGCTGACCATCCTCGAATACCGGACAGTTGAATACGGCTCTTCGCTGTCATCTGACGCCGTTACTGCCACTGCTGACTCGTTAATCGCACGAAAATCGGCATGAGCGCGCACTCTTGCTCGCTACATCCAGCTTTGAGCGGCCCGCGCTGGAAGCCTCTGAGGCGAGTGAGCCGTGCCCACATCGGATTGAGTCGTCGGCGGGGCGGTCTAGCGCGGCGAGTCGGAGATATCCAGGCCGGCCGCGCGCAGATGGTGGCGCAGTTCGCGGGCATTGAGGTCGGCCAGATAGCGGTTGTATGCGTCCATCGCGGGATCGGGGTCATCGGGGCCGTTCGAACGGAGTGGCAGCAGTTCGCTCGTGATTTCTCGAGTCACGTTGTCCTGGAACCGGTTCCGCACCGCAGTGGCGGAATCACGTTCCAGCTGCCGGAATCGGATCCGTCCCCACGCCAGAAGCCCAGCGAATAACGGCCACAACAGCAGGTATCCGATGTTGTTGTCGATCGAGTCCCCGGCCGGGCCTTGATTCCACGCATGCCACCCGAACGCCGCCATCGTCAGTGCGCCCAGCGCCACCACGGCCAGGACAGTTCCGCTCCGCTTGTCCAGCACGTCGACCATACTAGCCGTCTTCTACTACGGGACGTAATACGCGTGGTTCCGGCGTGCCCGCTGTGTGCGTCCTGCTGCGCGAAGATCCAAGCTCCCCGAACTGGCAGGTTTGGTTAGTGCGGTCGGCGCCGGGCCCGCGACCCACACCCAAGAATCGATCACTGGCGGACGCAACGTAATCGGTAGTAGCGGATGTTCCGCTGGCCTTGGATCGGCACGGCCAGTTGATCTTCCGATACCCGCGTTGGCCGGTTCGGTAAGCGCGGTATGCGGCTATGAGAGTGCATCCGAGTTGCTGGTAGCGATCTCGGATGCCCTGCCTGCTGCGCTGTCAGGCGGATTCGACCCGAAAGACTGCGATCCGATCCGCTGCGGCCGCAACTGACTCCGCGGTGGCTTCCGCCGCGAGACCGCTCCTGACGAACAGCTGTGCCACTCGCGCTGGACTGTTCGCGACTCACGAAGCAGCGGCCGGCGCTCCTCCACAGGCAATTCCACCAGGCGAACCGTAGCGGCACGTCGTCCCCGGCTCAGCGTCACGGTCTGGGCGTTGCGCGCGTTGGCCACCCAGGCCGCCTGCGGGTAGGCCTGAATAATGTAGCGCTGTCCGTCGATAGGCACGACGGCGATCGGCGCGGTGCGCGGCTGTCCGCTCTTGCGTCCCGGCGCGGTGAGCAGATGCATCGGCCCGAAGGCGATCCCCGCCCTCTGTAGTGCCTCGATGACTTTGGTTGGATCACGTTGGCCGACAAAGGATATCAAGGCGCAGACACGCTGCTGACCCCGTACAAGGGCAGGAACAAGCCGGAATCGCAGGAGGTCGCCAATCGTGCTCATGCGAAGCTGCGTGGCTGCGGCGAACGAGCGAACGCCCAGCTCAAAACATGGCGGGTACTGCGGAAACTCCGCTGCCGCCCCGACAAGGCCGGATGACTCGTCAAGCCGATCCACGTGCTACAGAACCGCGAACTTCAAGCCGCCCGACAAGGATGAAAAGGCTCAGTGTCTCGGAGCCCGATATGGCACCAAGGCGCTCCCAGTTCGTCCTTTCCATCGATCCATCCGTTCGCGGGGTCGTACGTGCCGTAGACGAAGAAGTAGCCGCGGCCTTCCTCTCCGACCTTGTCCGACCATTTGAGGTATCGGATGATAGCGACACCGACTGTCACGGAGGGCATTTCGGGTGACTCCGAGCAGCAATCCGATGTGATCACCGGTCGATCATCCAGTCGATTCGCCACCACGGCAACCCATGTACTTCGCGACCGATCCGAACAACGCGCCACGTGGCAGAATAGTGCGTTGGGCGCACCGAGATGATTTCGACCATCCGAAGAGGTATCTCATCAGTCCGAGGCGACCCCCCGAGAACTCGGCCAGCTCAAGGCTTGTCCGCAGTCACTTGCCGGTGCTCGTACCAGATTCCCGGGACGACCGATCCGTTCGGCAACGGCTGCGCTCGCCGATCTCTTTCCGTCGCACCGATCCTGTCGCAGATGCGCTGCACCGCGAGATTCGACTCGGTCGTTCCGATCTCGACGGTAGGGAAACCGGCGTCGTGGATCGCCTCGACCAGCGCGGCCACCACTTCGCTCGCATAACCGGCGCGGCGATGCTGTGGCCCGATCCACCAGCCGAGAGTTCGCGACGATTCGTCGCTGTCGCTCGGTTGTACGCTCGCGCCACCTACCAGAGCCCCGTCCGACCTCGCCTCGAACACGAGAAGCCCCGGAGTCGGGTGCCCCGCCCCGACGGCCTTCACCATTACCCGAGCATTGCGTTCGGTCCACCCGTTCCCGGCGAGCATCTCCGCATCGATCGTGGCGGCGAGCGCGACCGCGTCCTGCGGCACCGGCGGACGCACCAGCAGGCGTGCGGACTCGACCTCCCGCAGCACGCCATAACGCGCCCTGATTTCCTTGTCGACGAGCCCACTGACCCGCCACGCCCAGAGCCCACCCGCGACAAGCACGACCGCTACCGCGAGCACCACCCAGAACCCGATCACGAGTCCCTTTGCGGCGGAGTCCGATACGACCGTCCCGACCGTGAACGCGAGTCCGACAACCACCGCCGGTGCCCCGACCCTCACGATCCAACTCACCAGCCCACGAACGGCGACACGCCAGGGCGCTTGCTGAAGGGCCGCTCTGAAATACGTGATTCGCCACATGAGAAACATGCGCGAACCATATTCGATGCTCTCGACCGGACGCGGAACCCGGCCCAGAAGCCACGAAGGCTGTGGTTCGGCGACCTACACCGGTGGCGAGATCAACACATAATCGGCATGAGCGAGCACCACGACGGCCCCGAGATGACCCGGGGCCGTTGATCTTCAGCTAGGTCGCGCTGGCCGCTGCGGGCCGCGCAGGGATGCGGCACAATCGCGCGTCACAGATGGCTACGTGGTCAGCTCGATAAACGGTAAGACATCACGGAAGCGCTGGAGCACATCAGGTCTGGTCACCAGCGCCCGCTTCGCCTCGGCTCGGCTCAGCGGCGGGTCGAACACGTCCCTCCCTCGCTGAAAAGCGATGCCGTACAAGGCATTATCTTCCTGTTTCGGAATCCCGTTCGGAGCGAACTCGATGATCTCTGATACTCGGGCGGGTTCATCATCAACACTGACTAGATCGAACATGTACTGAGGGATGTTCTGCATCTCGTTGGTGATGACGACGTGTTCGCACCACCTGCGAAGCTCGGGCATGTCGATGGCTTGATCGAACAAGCAGCTCAGGACAAACCCGATGGTTCCGCTGTCTTCCTGCGTCAGCCCGGTAACCGTCTCGGCCACGACCACCCCATCCCTCGAACTCGGCCAGCCAACCCTACGAGTCCCCCACGACATCCTGGAATCGGCAGTTGCGGACGTTCTGCGACGCACCAGGTTCCGGCCGCCGGCGCCCCGCATCGGCCGGTTCGGTCAGCGCGGTATGCGGCATTACGGTGCGTTCGGTCGGCCTCGGATGGATACGGCCAGTTGATCTTTCGTCGTCCAGCGCTGGTCACTTCGGTCAGCGGTATGGGCGGAACCTCGTCGGCCGTGTGAGGGGAAGTCGGCTGCGGTGAATCCTTGGCGCCGGATTCGCAGTTTTGGGGCGGACGACTCCGACGCACCTCCGGGTCAGAGAATTGCGGCCTGGATCCGGGCGAGGTGGGCGGCGAGGATCTCTTCGAAGGCGGCTCGGCGGTCGGCCCCGAGGGGGCGGATCTCGCGGGCGAAGTGGGCTAGGGCGGGGAAGCGGTCTGGGTCGGCGCCCAGGACCGCGACGCGGAACTGTTCGATGCCCTGTTCGTACTCACCGGGGGTGAGGGTGTCGATGCCGGCCTCGGAGGCGATCAGCGCGGCGAGCAGGATCACGATCCGGTGGTAGTGGCGCGGAATCTCCTCATCGGGCAGGCCTGAGGCCCGCAAGGCCTGGAGCACCTCCTCCATGACCAGCCGGGAACCGGTGCCGCCGGAGCCGTAGCGTCCCCAGAGCGCGGCGAGTTGGGGGTGCCGGCCGAAGGCCTCTCGCAGGCGCAGGGCTGTGGCGGTGATGCGCTGCTTCCAGTCGCCCTCGGGGTGGTAGCCGTCCATCGCGGCCGCCAGGATCCGGTCGGCGACCGCGCGCAGCAGCTCGGTCTTGTTGCGGAAATGCCGGTAGAGGCTGGATGAGTCGGTCCCGAGCGCCGCGGCGAGCTTGCGCACGCTGAACGACTCGGCGTCGCTCGTGCGCAGCAGCTCCGCCGCCATGTCCAGGATGTCTTCGGTCGACCAACGCCTTCGGCCTGTCATCTCGCCCCTCTCGTCCAGGCTCAGGGTACCCGATGCACTTGCCGGTGCACGCGGTGCGTGCAACACTGTGTGCATCGACTGGCCGAGCGGCCTGACCAGGAGAAAGTAGAGAGACGGACATGAGCAAGACCACCGCTGTGCAGCGGCCACCCGCGCCGGATTTCTCGGCGATGACACCCGAGAAACTGATCGCCTACCGCGACGCCGAGAATCGCTGGCGGGCCTCCAGCGCTGCGTGGCCGCTCATCGGGGAGCCGGACTCCGGGGCCGTGATCGAGTGGCAGGAGTTGGCACTGCCGGGCCGCGGCCTTCCGGTCCGGGTGTACCGGCCGGCGTCGACGAGCGACGGCGGGGCCGACACCCGAACCGACCTGCCACTCGTGATCCACGTGCACGGCGGCGGTTACGTGGGCACAGCAGCGCAATGCGACTGGACCAACAGCCACCTCGCCGCCCACCTGCCCGCGCTCGTCGTCTCGGTCGAGCACCGCCTCGTCGGCCCGGACAGCACGCTCACGCACGCCGCCGACGACGGCTGGGACGTGCTCGAGCACGTGGTGCGGCACGCTGCGCAGTGGGGTGCCGACCCGGCTCGCATGGCTGTCTTCGGCGAGAGCTTCGGCGGGCTGATCAGCGCCCTGACTGCGATCCGAGCTCGGAACGCCGGCCTGCGGCTGGCCGCACAGGTGCTGGTCAACCCCGCGGTCGAGGTGACCGAGACGATGTACGACTATCCCTCCATTGCCGAGTACGCCGACAACCCGAGCCCTGCCGTGCCGGTACTGCGGCTCCTGCAGCGGTTCGCCGTCCCGTCGGGAACCGACGCCCGCGCATTCTCGCCGCTGTACGCGGACGACCTGAGCGGGCTCGCCCCCGCCCTGGTCGTGGTGCCGACCCGGGACGCACTCGCCGATCACGGCCGCCGCTATGCCGAGCGACTGCGGGCGGCCGGGACCTCCGTACGGCTCACCGAGTACCCGGGAGCGCGGCACGCGTTCCTCACCCTGCCGGGCATGGAACCGCAAGCCGAACTCGCCCAGGCGGAGATCCTCGAATTCCTCCGCGCGACCCTGGCAGTGTGACGGAGGAACGATGTACCGGAACACTTTTCCAACACGCTCAATTCGGCATGAGCGTGCGTTCGGTCGGCCGCGGGCTGGCTGATCGGAACAGCCTTGTAAGCGGCATGTGCGGATATCCACGGAGGAGAAGCAATGCGTCCCTGTCGTACTGGTATGGCACTATCCGCGATGGATCGACAACCTGTGAAACACGGATAGGCCGAACTGGATGACGCTTACACGCAATGAGGCATTGGCGCTACTGAGCGACTCGATCTCGGCGCGGCGGCGACGCGGCGCGAAACGGCTACGCGCGCTCGCGGACCCGACAACAGCGGCTCAGGTCCGCACCGCGCTCGAACGCGAACTAATGGACAAACGCACCTGGGAAACGCAGTACCAATTGATCATGGCGCTGGGAATGACCGGCAGCCGCGGAGATGTCGAACTGTTGAAAGAACTGGCGCTGCAACCCCGCTCGGCAACGATGGTCAACACTGCCCTCGGCTACGCCATCGTCCGCCTGGGGCGCGACGTCGACAACGACCCGGCTCCCACCCTGTGGTGCCTGCGACAAGACGTCGAACTCCTCGCTGACGGCGCGCTGCGCGCAGTCGCGATGCTGCGACTACACTTCCCCGACACCGCGGTAGACGCCGTCCTCGACTACGCCGAGGCCAATTTCCACGATCTCAACCACAAGTCCCTGGCGTACTGGCCCGCGGTCGCAGCAGCCGGTTGGACCGGGCCTCGCGTACGGGCGTTTCTGACCCGATGCTCGCAAGACAGCCGCCAGTACATCGCCGAAGCCGCAACAGACGCCCTCAACGGTCGCTATTCAAAAGGCGTGAGCGTGCTGTAACTGACATGGAGCCAAATGCACCGCAATGCCGGGCGGCGAGGACGGTAATCGGCATTACGGTGCGTTCGTCCGGACTCGGATGGCAACGGCCAGTTGACCTTCCGATGCCCGCGCTGGCCGGTTCGGTCAGCGGCTAGGGGATGAAGGGTTCGACGTCCATGCCATCGAATCGGCATCGAGAGATGTTTGGTCTCCGTCGGCATGAGGCCGCGCGGGGTGGTGGAGGTGTCGGCGTGAGCGAAACCGACTCGACCGCTTCCTGTGGGTGAGGATATCGTCCTGGCAGTGTCGCCTGTCTCGACCTTGCCCCTGTGGAAGCAAATCGTGTTGAGGCCCCCGCCGTGGCCGCTGCTACTCATCGCTGCCCGATGGTGGATCCGATACGGGCCTGGGATCGCGGTCAAGCGGTTGCTGTGTAAATGGCTCGATATCGGCCTTCAGCAGAGACCACGACTCCACAGAACAGTGCGCACCCGATACGGCCAGTGGTTCCTGGTTCCCACGACCAGCGACTTCATCGCCCGTACGATCTACACCCACGGCTGCTGGGAGCCTTGCATTTCCAGATTCGTCGCCTCCCGCCTCCAGCAAGGTGACGGCTTCGTCGACATCGGATCCGCCGAGGGGTGGTATGCCGTGCTGGCCGCACAATTCGTCGGCCCAACCGGATACGCCGTCGCAATCGAGCCCGCGGCACACGGACGATTGCGAGCGAATCTGGCGCTCAACGGCATCGACAACGTTCGCGTCGTCCCGGCCGCCATCACCCCCGAACCGACGACGGTGACCCTCTACACTCCGCACGCGAACGCTGGTGCCACTACTACGATCCGTCCCGACGCCTACCAGTCGACGCTCACTGCACCCGGCCTGCCACTGGCCCAGCTGCTACACCCCGGCGACCTGGAGAATGCTCGAATCATCAAGGTGGATGTCGAAGGTGCCGAGGGCACAGTCCTCACCCAGCTGGCCACCTCGATCCCTCGGCTGCGTGAGGACTGCGAGATCATCGTGGAAGTCACCCCGCACTGGCTGACCGCCCTCGGGCATGATGCGGAAATTATCCTGAAGCCGTTCATGGACAAAGGGTTTCGCGCGTATCGCCTTCGGAACTCGTACACGCCGCAGGATTTCCCGATCATGCTGCGGCAATCATTCGCGGCTACACCAGCCACCAAGCCCTTCCCCCGGCAAATCGATCTGTTACTCACGCGTGCCGAGATCTGATCTCAGCTGGTCGGTAGCGTCGTGACCGTCGTAAACCACATTCGGCAATAGCGCGCAATTCCGGCGGTCATACGGCGCTCTGCCCGTTGATCTTCCGATGCCACGCGCTGGCTGGCCGGTTCGGTCAGCGCGGTATGCGGATGAGCGGATGTGTGCCGTTCTGATCGCAGGGAGCAGGCCGAGATCTCTTGCACGCCTGTGGCGTACCGTTCGGGCATGACGGAGGTTCCGTTCCCGCGCCTGGCTGAGCGGGGTGGTGTGGAGCGACGTAGACCGTCCGGTTCGTATACCCTCCTCCAGGTCCACTTCGGAAGAGGGCGATCCGGCGTGGCTCGCACTCTTCTTCGCGTCGATGTTTGTATGGGGTAGAGAGATGGCGAGTAGCGACGTCGAGCTGGCAGCTCGTTGGTGGCAGTGGGCGATGGCGGTGCCGAACGCCAAGAATCCGGTAGTGGACAAGACCGGAGAGTTCGCCGCGATCGATCAGCCGACGGATGTCTGGTTCCTGGCAGGCACCTTCGGTGGGCGAGTCGAGCGGCGGTGCACGATTCCGCACGGCCGGTCGATCTTCTTCCCGGCTTTCAATATGTTCCAGAAGGTTCCGGACGGATTTTTCGCGCGTGGCGAGGTGCCGGTGGCGCCCGCGGCGTCCGGTCACGCCGCATTGAACGGTGTCCCACTGCCCGTGCGAGCAGTGACCAACGACAAGGCATTCCGGATCACCGCGGCAGCGGGCGGTCCCTTCGGTCACACCGGCCGGTTCAAGGCCAAAGCTTGGGGTCTGTGGGGCCGTCTCGATGATCTCGCGCCTGGCGACTACGTCCTCACCTTCGGTGGCGAATACGAGCCCGGCGGCTTCTGGGTCCAGAGCACCTATCAGTTGGAGATCCGCTAGCGCCGCGTCAGGACTCGGTTCATCTTTTCGATTAATGCCGGGTCGTTGCTGGACTTCCATGCCTTCGTGGACGACCACAACACCCGCCGGCCTTCAGGATTGCGCGCAGCGTCCGTGCGTTCGCGTGCCGGTCAGAACGCGCGGTACGCGGCAGAATAGTGCGTTCAGCGGAAGCTGGCAGCGCTATCCCGTATACCTGGGTCAGCGGCATCTAAGGCTTGGTTGAAGGCGCGTCAGGCTTGCCGTCCAACCCAGTTCGGAAGCTCGGAAGGTCCTGGTGTGCAGCGGAACTACGGTATTCGCACCAGAGTTTCTCTGGATTCTCCGCGCCGCTCGCGCGCAGCACCTCGTTGACTTTCATGGCGATATGGATGCCCGATTCGGGGCCGGGTGGGAACTCGGTCGCTTCGATGGTGTCGCCGGGACCGTGTACTTCCAGCCGGGAGCCGGTGTGAGTGAACTGGCCGCGGGTGATCCAGCCTTGCGGATCGTTGCGATAGCCGATCGTCCATTCGGCGGTACTCGCGTATGGGTGTAGGAGTGGTAGGTCGGCTGTCAGGGACTCGAACAATGGGTGCAGGTAGTCGTCCAGTTGCACCCATGAACGAGCCCTCGGCTCAGTTTGATCGAAACCAGGGTATTTCGACACCGTGGGTGACTCGTCCAGGGAATTCGGGAAGAGGTACCAGTAGTCGTCAGGCGCGTCTTCGAGCGGCCACTCGTCGTCCTCGCTGTTCTCCCACTCCCACTCGACCAACCCGTCGTGTGGGTAGGCATCGATGACCGACAGGTACAGACCCGCAGTATCCGAACCCGCGGAGAGGTCGCGCGACAACGTAATCCGCGAGCCATCGATCTCCCACATGGACTTCGCACCGGGACCGCCGACTCGTGGTGGTGCGCCGAGTAACCGCACACACTCGGACAGTGCCGTCGCGTATGCCGCGTCGAGCGCGTCTGGTGTCAGGAACTGACACAGCGTCAAACCATCGAACTCGCCGAAGCCCCAGCGGTCCGCATCCGCATGATCGGGCGTCGCGGAAGCGGAAAGATACAGCGACTCGAAGTCCGATTCGTAAGCGGCGGTGATGTTTTCGCGAAGAACACTGTCGGTTCTGATCGGCCAGGTCGTGGCGGTGACGGCACGAGTCATCGGGGTGCGGGACCAGTCGCCGAGTTCCGCGCGCACCAGCAACGGAATTGTCGCGATGAACCGTGATGAGTCGGTACAGCGTGCCGCTTGTGCCCGGCGGGAGCGAGCCCGCTCGATCTCGTCGGGGTCGGGCCGATCCAGCCGCACGAATACCGAGCTGCCGTCGAACTGCAGGCCCACACTCACCGTCGGGAGCGTCCAGACATCTCGCACCGTTCCTCGCGAATAGCCTGAGGGCTCGGCCCATCGGTCACGAAACACCTCATACAGCTGGCGGTAGGCGAGGCGAATCGCGGTGCGGTCCAGTCCTTCAGCGGTATCGGCGACTTTGAGGAGGACGCTTTTCAGCACGCGATCTTCGACTACGAAGGAAACGTCGGTGTTGGTGTCGCCGAGACCGGGGCGGCTACGCAGTGACCAGGCCCTCCGCTCGGGCACATTCCACCCGACCTGCGTGGCGAACCGCTTGGTATCCCCACGGGTCCA
The DNA here is from genome assembly GCF_040680715.1 of Nocardia sp. NPDC051981. Taxonomy (NCBI): domain Bacteria; kingdom Bacillati; phylum Actinomycetota; class Actinomycetes; order Mycobacteriales; family Nocardiaceae; genus Nocardia; species Nocardia sp. NPDC051981. The sequence goes on from NZ_JBFAXK010000041.1 coordinate 56,003, forward strand.
TGTCCAGTCGAACTGCGCTGCGGTCACCGCGACCGCGAAGGCACCAAGCACATCGACCCGCTTGTTCACACTCACAGTAGGCAGGCTAACGGCCACCGCCCGAAAGCCCAGGACCGCACACGATATTCGGCAGTGGCGGACGCCCCGGACGCGCAGGTCGGCGCGGCCAGTTGATCTTCGCTGTACCGCGCTGGCCAGTTCGGTCAGCGCGGGTCGCGGCAAAAGAGGATGTTCGAACAGGTGCGCCCGGTTGGTCTGCTGCGACACCGGTTCTGGATGGGACCTGCGTAGACATGTTCACGGATCGCGACGGCTCTCCAACCGCGAGGCTTGGCTAGTCCGCATCCTCGTCGTCGAACTCGTGTCGCTCCATCCAATACCGTGGATTCACGATCTCCAACAGTAGATACGTCTTGTGAGCAACGAAGTTGATCACAACATTGCGGTCGACCCAACCAATCTCCGCCTCTGGCTTGGGCTCAAAATGGTTCGAGGGACCGAACTCTCGGGTCAACCGCTCTGCGAGTAGATCGAAACTGCTGGATAGCGCAGCGGTGAGCATCTCGTTGGGATGACGTGTCACATCGGTGATGTTGGCCGTCAACCGCTCGAGTGACTCGTCTCGCCCGGCGGTTCCTCTGATGTATCGACGATTGCTATAGGAACTGCCGCGATTCAAGTTGACCCTCAAGGTCGTCGACAGAGAAGCGCTGCCGTAGTCGCCCTGGTCAAGGACGGTCCAGCCAACATCCAGGGCGAAGCGCTCAATGTCATCTTGTGCCCAGGTCCATGTGAAGGCTCGGGCGTTCCTCGCAACGCGTACAGCACCCTCGATGTCGGCTTGCATGCTCGGAGGGTACTTCCCAGGCCTCAATGGTCGCCGAGGCCCATCGTCCGGGGATGTGCACCGAGTCGTCCGCTCTCGCGAGAGAACCATCGGCGAACTGCAATCCGAACTGTAATCGGCATGATGGTGCGTTTGGTGATCCTGTCGATGGATCCGAGATGGCCTTGATCCGTGAATCTTTCGAGGCGTTGTTCCTGGCTGAGTCGATCC
>NZ_JBFAXK010000042.1:0-53656 GCF_040680715.1 Nocardia sp. NPDC051981
GGCGTGGACAGGGGGTCATGTGGCGACCGAGGTGCTTGTCGAGCGGACCAGCCTCGACGATGGCGTTGTGATGATCTTCAAGGAGTTCGGCCGACGAGTACGCATGGCTTTCGACCCTCGCAGGATCAGCGAATCCCGCGCACTCGACCTGCTCTGTCAGTACCTACCAAGACTGATCGGCGCGATGAAGGTAGTCCACCGCGCCGACGCCTAGCCCGCGACAGCCCCGGCCACCCTCACAACCGGTCGCCGGGGCTCAAGTCCCGGTGCGCACGCCGGGCCCTCTCCGCCCCAGACGACGCCGCGTACCGCGACAGCATCTGCCTCGATCGCCAGCCCGTGATCCGCATCAGGTCATCCTCGTTCCCGCCGTTCAACTTCCAAAGATGCGCAAACGTGTGACGGAACTGGTGCGGGTGGATGTGCGGGATACCGGCCTCCTTGCACCTGTTCTCCAGCATCGTGCCCACGCCCCAGATCGTCATCCGGCTGCCGCTCTTCACCCCCCACCACAGCGCGTCCTCTGGATCTAGTGCCCGCCCGCGGTGCTTCGCCAGGGCACGCAGATAGCGATCCAGGACCTGCGCGGTCGACCGACCGAAAGGCACGGCGCGCTCCCGGCCCCCCTTCCCCAGGACGTAGAGCACCATCAGGTCCAGATCGACGTGCTTCACGGACCGTTCGGTCAGCTCCGACAGGCGCGCCCCGGTGTCCAGGAACAGCATCAGGATCGCCGTGTCCCGACGCGACTTGAAGTCCTTGCCCTTGCAAGTGGCGAAGAGCTTCTTCAGTGCATCGTCGGGGATGACCGGCACTACGGTCTCCGGGACTGCCGGCGGCTTCATGGTCCGCATGGGGGACCGGTCCAGCTCCTCTTCGTCGACGAGCCAGTTGAAGAAGGTCTTCAGGCTTCGGAAGTACTGGTGTGCCGTCACGGCGGACGTCTTGACCATCAAGTCCGCGATGAATGCTTCCACGTGCTCGCGGTGCACTTCGTCCAGGGAAGTCGGGGCGGGGCGTGCCCCGTCCGCCGGGCTGTATTCGGTGAGGAGGTAGGCAGCGAAGCCGTCGCCTGCGCGCCGATAGACCCGTTGGGTGGCCTCTGAGAGGTTGCGGGCGCGGAGGGCTCTGATCCAGGAGGCGACTTCCGGCCGAAGGTCGCAGCGCGGTTCGCCGGACGGCTCACGGAGGAGGGGTGTGGTGGCCATGCGAGGTCCCCATTCGAGTATGCGAATGGCGGCTGCCGGTCGCTTCTCGGGTCGGTAGCCGCTGGGTTCCCCTGAACCGTACGCCGGGTCGCGCCAATGCGTGGGGCACTTGGCCGATTTGCGCTGTGCGTCGCGCGCACAAAAAGAATGACCAGCGTTTCCGCTGGTCATCTGGCGTTTGCGCCCCCGGCAGGACTCGAACCTGCGGCCAAGTGCTTAGAAGGTATACGGGGGTGAGCGCTGTGCTTACCTGCGTTTTTGCTGGCTCCGCTGCGCCCAATTAATGAAAGGCACTTGGCCAATCTTTCTGAGCAATTTGGCGAGTAGCCGCCCCTCCCGGGCAATGAAGCCGCCCCGGGAGTCATTCTGACACCCGGGGCGGCTTGGAGGGTGAGGCTCCGCCATCTGGACGGAGCGCCGCACCTCGCAGGAAGCGGCTGCCACACCCTCACTTCGCCCGCCGCACTCAAGGCGGGCAGTCTTCGGACCTCATACGAGCGCTACCCGGAGCGCACCAAGATCACACAATGGCCAATGGACTGTACAGACATTCGGGTCGGTGCCCCTTGAGCGTGGACGAGTGCCACCAGCCCCACCCCCCGATGACCGCGTCCTCGCAGCCAGACGAGCAGTCGGCGACCGCATTCGTGCCGCCCGCCTGCACGCGAACCTCACCCAGGAGACCGTTGCCCTGACCGCCGGCATCTCCCGGCACAGCCTGAACCGCATCGAGTACGGCCACGGGAGCCCACTCCTGGACACCCTGATCCGTATCGCCGACGCGATCGGGGTACCGCTCGCCGACCTCGTCCGGGAGTAGGGCCCCGGCCGGCCGACGGGGGGCGGCGCGACCGGGGCGGAAGGCCCGCCCGTGGCTGGCCGGCGCGATGCAGCCACGAACGGGAGATCAGGAACAGATCCGCAGTTTCTGGGGCGCGGTCGCCGCGTAGAGAGCGCGCCGGAATGCAGCCCGCGACCGGTCCCGCGGCCGGCACTCCGAGTCGCCCGGCGGGTGCGCGTAGGCGTCGGGCCGGGCCCCGGACATCGAGACGCCGTGAGTAACAGTCACGCAGTCGCCCGTGATGGCCCGGTCGCAGTCGACGCAGATCATCGGCGGGCCTCCCGCCAGACGCGGCCGAGCCGAACCGCGGTGATGCAGTGCGCCCCCGCACGGCATGCCGCACAGGCGTAGGTGTGGCCGAGGAACGTCCGGTACTCGTCGTCGCCGGGTGTGCGGGCGGGTTTCGTCAGGGTGATCACTGGTGGCCTTTCCAGCAGGTGGGGCAGCAGCGAGGAAACCAGCGGGCCGAGGTTCCATGAGCGTTCACGTAGCGCGGACCGAGGTCGTGCGCCGATACGTTCGATAGGGGCGCGCCGCAGAAGCAGCAACTCGCCCCACGCTGCTGCCGCTCCGTCAGGTCACTGACTGACGGCAAGTCCCTCACGGTCATGGTTCCCTCGGATCGTCGCTGATCTGGTGGGACGAGGGTGCCAGGGCGCGGAGGGCACAACGCTCACAGTTTTGTGAGCGCTGCGAGTGGCCTACAGGCCGATCCAGGCGGCCATGTTGACCAGCGTGTCCGAAGTACGGCGACTCGTGCGGAGCAGCCCGGTCATGGTTTCCCGGGTTCGCGGGTGATAGCGGGTCTGCTCCGGGGCGGCCCGGCGGGCCGCGACAAGGTGACGCAAGGATGCGTCCAGGTGCCCGGTCTCCATTTCTACGACGGCACGGTCCACGAGGAAGCGGGCCCGTCGCGAGGTCAGCGTCGCGGGCGGTAGTTTCACGGCTTGTGCCTGGCGGAGTGCGTCGTCGAATTGGCGCATGGTGATGGCTGCGCCCATCTCGTGCAAAGTCACGTTCATCTGGCCGAACGACAGCCAGTGAACTTCGCGGGCCTCACCACCCACGCGGTCGGCCAGCTCGCGGGCGGCGGCAATGTGCTGCGCGACTGCGCCTCTGTCCCCAGCTCGGGCGGCCACGGATGATGCGCCAAGGTGAAGTTGACCGGCAACGGCAAGCCCTTCCCGCGTGGTCTGGTCCGCAACGAGGTCTTGGCCGGCAGCGACCAGGCGCCGTCCGAGGCCCTGCTCGGCCTCGGCGTGAACCAGTGCTCTCCGGTATTGCCGGATCGCGGCAAGGCATGGGTCGGAAGCGTGGTCGGCGGCCCAGCCCATGCGGTCGAGAGCGACGATGGCGAGGTCCGAGAAGCCGAGCTTGATGGCGATGTCGTGCGCGGTTCGGTAGGTAGAGGCCAGGGCGCGCCACGCCTCCGTGGTCGGCGCTGTATGGACAGTGAGAGTCAGGTCGTTGATGACGCCTGGGAGTGCCCGGGCGGCCTTCCTGAGGTGTGTCGCCCGCACTTCTTGGCAGAGGCGATCGGCCTCGTGTACCAGCTTGTCCGCAGGGCGAGCAGGCCTGGCCCCGTCTGGGTCGAGGTCGTACAAGGCAAGGGACTCGCGGATCGGGCGCACAAGAGAGGTGAGGCGCCCGTGTTGCATTTCGGTCACGTGCGGCGGTCCTGTGAGGAGAGTGATGTCAATCCCGAGAGCCGCAGCGACGGCGGCGGTGAATTCAGCCGTTGCGACTCGGGCGCCGCATTCGACCTGATTGAGTAGGCTGTAGGAGTAGGGGATGCGCGCGGCCAGCTCGCGTTGGCTGAGTCGGGCGCGTTTCCGATGTTCCTTGATGCGGTTGCCTGTGCTGCTGTCGTCGGGTGTGGGCATACTGGTACCTCAGTTCCTGACTCGTCATCTGGAACGGTACCCGCGCCGTTCGGTGCTGGACCTCAATCGCCCCTGGTTCGAACCGGATTGGGGGCGGTTGCATGTTCGAACCCGGGCGCGATGAGATGGCGACATGACGACCCTCTACCTGCTCGGCTCCGCCGCTCCGCCAGTCCTGGAGATCGCCTCAGTGATCGAGGCGGCCCAGAGCCGCGGATACGACGTGTGCCTCGGCCTCACCCCGTCGGCGGCGCGCTGGTTGGCTCCGCAGATGACGGAGCTGGAGAGGCTGACCGGGCACCCGGTGCGGTCCGAGTACAAAGCTCCGACGGCGGCTGACGTATGGCCCCGCGCGGACGTGGTGCTCTTCGCGCCGGCCACATTCAACACGATCAACTCGTGGGCGCTGGGGATCACGTCAAGCTTCGTGGTGGGCTTCGCGGCCGAGGCGATCGGGAAAGGTATCCCGCTCGTCACGATGCCGTGCGTGAATGCTGCCTATGCGCGGCACCGTGCGCTCGACCGCAGCATTGCCGAGCTGCGCGAGATGGGTGTGACAGTGCTGTACGGCGAGGGCGGATTCGTGCCGAACGAGCCGGGCGAGCGCCGACCCTTCCCGTGGCAGGTCGCCCTTGATGCAATCGGTGCTGCTGTCAGCACCTCAACGTAACTGGCTCCCGAGGCGGTCCGGACTGGGTGGCGTCCCAGGGAGACGGGAATTAGCCAGTACTATCCGGCCACGTGGCAATCGAACTGAGCGATGAACTGATCGAGCTGGAGCGCGCGGCCTGGGCCGAGCAGCAGGAGAACCGCTTGACGGTCGAGACCGCGGCCCGGGTGCAGGCGGCGATCACCGCCCACGCCGAGGCGACGGGGCAGTCCCGGTACGAGGTCGAGGCCGCGCTGAAGCGGCTCGTACGGCACCCGGATGAGGACGGCGGCTGAGCCCGGACGCACGGAACCGCCCCCTCCCGCTGCGTGGGGGCGGCGCCGTCGAGGCTAGAAAACACAAAGCGCCCCCCAGCTGATCGCTGGAGGGCGCCCCTCAGCGCTCGATCACACCACAAACCGTCACGAAACTGGCGTCGGTGTTAGCGGCACCGATACCGACGGCTTGCGTCTGGCCCCGGAGCAAGGGGCCAAACCCCGGGAACGAACGATGCGCCGTAGAAGTCTCTGCGACCCACCCCCGTGCCGGGAGCTGTGCCAGCTTAGCTCACCGTCAAGCTGGAGGGCCCGGGCTACGTAGGCAGTTGGTCGTAGGTGTATGGAGAGCTGGTCGCGGGCGCATCTGTATCGACAGGGTCATCGCCGCCAAACATTCACCTTCTCCGTCGACAGCAGCGGAGCGCCGTCCGGGCCTTTCATGTGCGCGGGCACCCACGTCTGCCGGCGCAGCGACCGCCCCGGCCCGTGCGCCTGGTTCCGCCAGTGCCCGGAGACGATCCACCGGTTCCGGTACGTGCGCTGGTCCGTGCCCGCATCCGGATCACGGTCTTGCGGGGTGTACTGGCGGCGCAGGTCCACGGTCGTCACCTCAGGCATGGGAAGGCCATCACGGGCGTAGGCCCTGACGGTGGGCTTGTCCGCCCGCTCCCGCGTCCGGTCGATCAGCTGGGGTTGCTGCATCAACAGCCACGCTGCCGCCAGGGCCGCGACGACCGGTTGCGGGAGCTGCGGGTCGACTTCGGCCAGGGACACCGGCTCGCTCGTGACGGGAAGGGTTGCCGCGCAGACCGGAATCAGCGGCGGGACCTCATCCTCCGCAACCTCGTACCGGCCGATCCGGGCGACCTCGGCAGCAAGCCGGTTCCGGGACATCAACAACCAGAGCAGCAACCCGCCCTCGAACGGTCCCCACGCACATGCCTCGACCGGGATCCGTACCCCGTTGGCGTCGACGTGTCCGACGCCCTCGTCCCAGTACAGCAGCCCGCACGGCGACGGCCGGTCCGCCGTCGCCCACCGCGCGGCTGCCAGCTGTTCACCGGAGTGCATGGCCAGGGCCGTCATGTCCTGCCCGACCCAGAAAAGGTCAGCGACCTCCAGGTGGGATGCCAGAGCGTCCAGCCCCGGCGCCGTTCCGGAGTTCGTTTTGGCCCGCAGAGGCGATTCCGGGTCGTGGAGGTGGCGCAGCGTCTGACGTCGCAACCGAGGAAGCTGCGTGGGCCGGACCGTCACGCCGTGGTCCTCTCGGTGCGGTTGCCCTTCCCGGGGCGCTTGGCCAGGGCCTCCCGAACCTCGCCGGCGCGGAAGTAGGACTGCAGGCGTCCCGACTCCGGGTTCGGTCCGTAGTAAAAGGCTTTCACACCGAGGCGGGACATGGTGCGGGAGGCGGCCTTGGTCGGCTCCTTCGCCGTGGACTTCAGCTCGTCACGGGCGATGTCCTCCAGCGTCAGCGGGTCGTGCCACTCGACAATCTGGGCGAGGTCGATGTCCTCGACACACGCGGCGATGTCAAGGCGGCCGTCCTCATCGACCGGGTAACCGTCGAACTCGCCGCCGTCCGGGTACGCGGGCCCGATGAACTCCTCACCGCACAGGGACACGCCCGCGGGCAGCGCTCCCTCGATCGCGTCCCGGTACGCCTTCGTGATCTCGGCCAAGGCGCCGGATACCTCCAGGAGTTCCCGCCAGTCGGCGTCGCCGCCGCCGATGTAGTCGAGGACATCAGCATCGGGGCCGGTGCTGAAGGTGTTGATGCGGTTGCTCCAGGTGCCGTAGCTGGTCGTCGTGGTCATGAGGACGGTTTCTCCTTCGGGAGGTGATGAGGGTTTGTCAGAGGGCGGCGATTGCGGTGCGGACCGCGGTGAAGATGCGGTCGGCGATGGCGTCGCGGGTGAGGGAGCGCGGGTTACCCCAGCCCCACTTGATGTGGACGCGTCCGTCGGCGGCGTCGAAGTAGACCTTGTCGACGGCGGTGGCGAGGCGACCCCCCTCGGCGTTGGAGACCTTGTCTCCGTCGAGGCTGGCGTAGCTGATGCTGCCGGACTTGTAGTGGTCCAGCTCCAGGCCGGGGACGGCCTGGAAGCCGTTGAGGTAGACGCGGTCCATGCCGTTCTTCTGCCAGCGCTGGCCGCCGATGGCGGTCATCGTGTCGATGGTGAACGCGATCAGCTTCTTGGCAGGCTTCTTCATGGCACCGATGGCGATGCGGCGGGCAAGGGAGGCGGTGTCGATGACCCACCGGCCGGCGACCTTGGTCGCGGCAACGACGCCGTTGCGGGCCCAGCCGCGGATGGTGGCGACGGTGACCTTGGCGGTAGCGGCGGCGGTGGCGGTGTTCATCGGGTTCCCCTTCTCCCTTGGCGACGACTCCATAATGCCGTACGTACGGCATTATGGCAAGGGGGTCACAGAAAACACGAAACCGCCCCTGCTCCGGCCGAAGCCAGGCAGGGGGCGGAATGTTCTGGGGGCTGATCTACTGGGCAGCCTGCCACAGAGCCACGGCGAGACCGACCACGCTGACCAGCGCGGCAAGGGACGGCAACGGCCACCGGGCGCGCTCCAGAGACGCCACCCGCTCCTCCAACGCGGCGACGTCCGACTCCATCTGCTCCGTCCGCTGGAGCGCCAGGTCCAACCGGCCGTTCAGCGCGGCAAACCCTGTCCGGATCTCGCCGCGCATCTCCGCAAGTTCGACCGCTACCCGGTCGCCGCTCTGAGGCGTCATCGACGATCCCTCACGGTCTCGGTGAGCCCTGGACCGTCGCCAGTCCCGGACGCACTGATCGCGGTCAGCACCGCCAGCAGCGCCGCGCCCCCGGCGAGCGCGAACGCCTGGCCCCAGTCCGCGTCCAGGGCATCCGCCGCAGTGAGCCCCACGGCAGCGAGGAGAGTCTGCGCGGCCGTCCGTACGGCGCGCTCAGCGGTGGCTACCCAGAACGCCCCGCTGAACACGGACGCCATCACCCCTCCCTCGTGGCCAGCACCTTGTCGATCCGCCGCACCCGGGTCACCAGGTCATTGAAGACCGACCGGCCCGACCAGTAGTGCTGCGGCGACTTGGGGTCGTCGCTGTAGTCCGCGGCATCGGCCGGCGCGTCGAACCGATCGGCGGACAGAATCCGCTCGACTACCGCGTCCGCGATCCGCTTCACGTCAGCATCGGTCAGGGCCATGGGGTCCTCCTCGTTCGGGTTCCAGCTCGCCGGGTGCTTCAGCCGCTCGGCCACGTCGGTGCGCAGCTGCTGCATGGTGAAGCCGCGGGGGTCGACCTTGTCGTTCGACCACTCCAGGTGGCCGATCACGGACTTCGCCGACCAGCCGTGCGCCCGGCACAGGGCGGCCTGGACACGGACGATCGCGTCGTACTGCGCCTTGGGCCAGGGGTCCTTGCCGTCGCCGAGGTTCTCGCACTCCCAGCCGTAGAACCGGGCGTTGCCGTCGGTCCCGTTCGCGTTGCCACGCGAGGGCTTCGACGGCGCCGTGCCGTACGACTCGGCAATCACCTGCTCCAGGACCCGCGAGTCACCGCCCCCCGCGTGGTTCGTGCGGCCCCAGCCGACCATGTGCACCCGGCCGTCCTTCGCGATCATCCCGTGGCAGAGCGGGCCCGGCAGGGACGAGTACCCGTCACGGACCATGGCCACCGTGGACGCCGTGCCCCTGGTGACCGTGTGATGCACGATCGACCCGTTGACCGGGCCCCACGCACCCTTCGAATTTCGGTTGCGCGTCCGCCAGTTGCCGACCTCGACGACACGGACGCCCTCGGCGCGCAGCGCGGTGAGGATGGCGTCGGCGGACAGAGGGGCGGCCATGGGTACCTCCAGGCATAGAGAAAGCCCCGGCCGGACTGGCATGGGGCAGGTGGTACGGGATGGCGTCAGGTGGGCATCACAGCCATCCAGTGCACCGGAATGTTGGCCCACGTACCGGCCCCTTCCGCCGCGTCCGTGAGCAGAATGAAGAGAGTGAAGCCGGTGGCGCTGACGTTGATGGGCCGGGCCTCGAACCGACCGGTGCTCCCGGCGCCTGCTGCGATCTCGGCATTCATGACCGGCGCCACGGGGAAGGGCACCGGAAAGGTCACCGGCTGCGTGTACGAAGTCTGGTTCGTGAAGCTGACGCTTACGACCCCTGCCTGATAGTCCTTCGCGGCCAGGCGTGCGGCCGTGATCCGCATGCCTGGCTGCCACAAGGTGGCCGGAACAGCCATGAGCACCTCCTACAGAGCGACGATGGTGGGGATGGCAAGCCGGACATCGGTTCCGGCCGCATGCCCCTTCGCGATCCCGTTGACGGCGCGGGTGACGTGGAATTCCTGCGGGGACGTTGCCCCGCTGATGCTGTGCACGGTGACGACCTCGCCGCCGAGTCGGACGTCGAACGGGAACTCTGCCGGATCGGTGACCCACACGCGGCCGACCATGGTTGCGATCGACAGCGTCGTGTCCGTCGTCGACGCCGCGACTGCCAGCTCGGAGCCGTCAGTGTCCGCGCGGGACAGTTCCGGGTCCTCCAGCACGCCCACCGTCCACGGGCCGGCCGGGGAACAGTTCAGTGTCAGCGACCAGCTCGTCGGCGTGAACTTCTCTGAGTACCCCTGGGCCAGAACATCGACAGCGTCGGCGGGATGCTGCGGTGGCAGGTTGATGACCTGGACACGGTCCCCGATGCCGAGGCCCAGCCATTGGTTGATCACCTGCGGGGCAACGGTGAGGTCGGATGTCAGCGACGGGTAGCGCATGCCTGGCCACGTTCCCAGGTGCACTCGCCACCCGGCGATGTCGGGCAGTTGGTTGTCGCCCCATACGTTGAGGGTGACCTGCTCGTCGTACAGGCCGGACGATGCGATCGATGCTTCATCGACAGCCATGGCCGACGATCCGCCCTCGCGTGACACCTGCGACGAGTTGCGGATCCCCTGGTCGTCCAGCACCGGGGAGAAGGGGTTGGCGATCTCACTCCGCCCCGCGTCAAAGACCGCCGGAGTCTGGTTGTACAGCGTGCCCATCGGCCGGTACTCCAGCCCCGATGAGTCGAGTTGCTCGCCCAGGATGCCGCCGTCGGCTTCAGCGCACTCAGCCAGGAGGTCCAGCAGCTTGCCCGGGCGCTGTGCTCCCATGCGGGCCGTGCCGGATGCGAGCCCGAGCATCCGTAGCGGCACGCCTTCTTCCTTGCAGAGGCGGACGAGGCGTTTCCCGGCGGTCTCGCCGGCGAAGCCATCGTCGGCACCGTCGAAAATGTTTGATCCGGGGGCACCGGTCGGGTTCGGCGTCGGGGCCGGAACATCGAAGACAGCCAGGTGCCCGAGGGCCATGCGGTCCGTGGCCGCGCCCCATGTGCCGGTGATGCTGCTGATACGGCCCATTGCCGCAGGGGGCGACGTGTAGGCGTAGTAGTAGATGTTGGTGGTGACGTCCCGCCACCGCGCGACCACGTGCGTCGTCCCTGCGCCCGCGTTGACGGTGTAGATCGTCAGCCGGTTCCAAACCCCTGCGAAGGCAGCGACGGAGGATGCATTCGTGTTCACGAAGAATCGGATCACCCCGCCCTCGGCGTCGCGCACTTCGATGCGAATGCCGGCCGTCGACGCGAGGACCGCGACGGTACGCATCGTGGAGCCTGCCAACACGACGCGGATGATCTCCGCCTGGGCAGCGGGCAGGGCAGGCAGGTAGTACACGAACTCGACCTGCCAGCCCTGCCTGCTGGTGTTGGGCACGGATGCGGCCAAGCGCGCGGAGGACTTCAGTGCGGGCAGCGGACTGGATCCACCGAGGTTGCTGTTCGACGCCCAGTCCACGCCCGTCAGGGTGAGCGGTTGTACTCCGTCCAGCGGGCTGAACGCCTGCGACCGGGCCGCTTGGCCCTCCTCCATTGGCCAGTAGGCGATCAGGTTTGGGTCGGAAGGGATGCGCCTTCGGAGCGTGCTGTCCAGGGCCTTCGAGGGCTGGCCGAGGCGGCGCAGGATGCCTGACGCGGTGATGGCGACGCGGGATTCGCCCGGTTCGTCTCCGTGGGACAGGTCTCCGTAAGGCCAAGTGGGAGCCCATTCGGAGACATTGCCTACGAACCGCTGCTGCCAGTTCGTGATCTGGGCAGACCCATTCACTGACCATGGGCGGCCGGCCGTGTCGGTGAAGGCGGTAGTGCCCGATTCCAGCTGCAGGAAGTCCGGCGCGGCAACGACGGCCCCGTCGATGCCGGACCGGACCTCGGCACGGTGGTATCGGCCTGGGACCGGGAGCACGTTCGGTACGACCGTGGTCGAGGTCGGCGCGATCAGAAGGGGAGCTGTGGACGCGAAGATGCTGGTCGTCCCAGCCACTGTGAGGTCGCCGCCGAACTGCTGCCAGGGCCCATCCAGACTGGGGGCCCAGTAGAACCGGGCAGTCCACCCGCCGGCTCCGTTGTCTGCATCGAGGGTCGCCCTGATCGCGGCCCGGCGCGGCAGTGCGGGCAGTGCAGCGCCCGCAAAGAACGAGGCCACGCCAGTGGGCGAAAACCACAGCTGGACCACGCCGCCGATCAGATTGATTTTCCAGCTGCGCTGGTTCGTTACGGCGTCCCACTTACCGATCAGGATGTGGTCCCCTGCGGCGTACCAATCGACAGTGGCTTCCACGCGGATGTCGATGTCGCCCATGATGTCGAGTGACGGATCATCGGGCGTGCTGGCCGTGGCGGCGGGGGTTCCGTCGAGTTGGAGAGACGACTCTCCGGCCTGGACCGACACCCGGCACGGTGTGCCTACCACCACATTCGGGTAGTGGGCCGACATGGCGTTATCCGGCGTGTACGCCCCGGTCCGGTTGTCGAGGTCCATGGAGACCGTAGTGGGGGACGCCTGCGACGATTCGCTGGACCGGCCCCGGCTGATGGTGATCTGCTGCGAGAGCACGTCGCGGGACACGTCGGTCCACACCCAGTCGGACTCGGGCCCAGTCACGTCGGCACCGAAGGCAAGCTCAACCCGGAGGGGCAGCGTCCACGGTCGGTCAGGCCACGTCACAGCCATCGCCTCCTATCTCTGCGATCAGTGCGCGGATGGCGTCGGGGCGGCGAGCCACGTGCCGGTACCGGCGGTACAGGGCCATGCCCGTGCGCGATCCCCACCGGCGCGACACGCGCAGCTGCGGGGGATGCCACAGGTGCCACAGGGGAGCCTCGCCACGCCAGGGAAGGCCAGCCACGGCCCGCAGCGCGACCGCCCACGCTTCGTCTTCCTGTCCCCAGCCCCTGAACCGTGGGTCGAGGGGCACCTCGGCGTACAGGTCGCGGTCGAGGACGACGATGCCGCCGCCCTCGACGCCGCGGTAGGCGGGTTGGTCCAGTGCGCCGCCGATCTGGCCGCCGCTGAGTACGGCACCAGTGGCGGCCCGGGTGAGGCGGTGCACGGGCCCGTGCGGGATGGCCCACGGTTCTCCCGCTGCCACGGCGTCGACGGCGGCGGTGATGCCGTCTGTCCACACGTCGGCGTCGGCAATGACCAGGACCCGGGCATCCACCGCAGGGAGCGCCGCAGCGACGGCGGCCGCCTTGCACCACTCCCCGACCGGCGCCTTTCCGGGCACCGGCCGGTGCCCGGCTTGCTGCCACCGGTTCATGACCCAGGCGAGCGCCGCTTCCCGGTGCGGGCAGCCCGCCCGCCACGGGATCACGACAGCGACTCCACTGCCTCCACCCATGCGCTCAACTCCTTCTGCGTCTCCAGGGAATCGGCGCGTGCGCGCGCCCGGGCGGATGCCGCCGCCCAGCCAGGGCCGAGCACCGTGCGGAGTGCCTTCTCCCACAGGTCGATGTCGCCGGGCGCAGCCCACGTCCCGGCATCGCCGAGCGCTTCCAGGAGGCCCTCGGTGCGGGTGGCGATCGTCGGGATCCCGGACGCCGCGGCCTCGACTGCGACCAGGCCGTAGGACTCAAACTCGGAGGGCATCAGCAGGACCCGGGTCCGCGCCCACACGTCCAGGCGCATGTCGGCCGTAGCCGACTGCCACGTCACGTTGGACAGGTTGTTGCGCCGGATCTGCTCATGCCGCCGATACCCGCCCTCGACCACCAGGAACGGGGCGTCCGGCAGGCGCTCGGCCAGCTCGTAGAAGAGGCCCGCCCCCTTTTCCGGGAGCGGGTTCACGAGCGTCACCGCGTCGCCCGGCACTGTCCTGTGCCGCTCCGGCCATACCGGCGGATGCACCACAAGGTGCGGGGCGTGCATGCGCGGCCGGAGCCGCCCGGCCACCCAGTGGGTGTTCGCAACGTAGAGCGACGCCCCCCGCGCCACGTCGCGGGCGATCCACGGGGCGTCCGAGTGCAGCACCTGCACCAGCCGGGCCCGCGCACGGCGCGCGAGAACCCGCGCTGCGGGCACTTCCTTCAGGTGCGACACCACCACATCTGCGTCCACCAGGTCCGGCCGGCCGCCGTGCACGGTGACGCCGTCGACTGTGAACTCGCCGTCCTGGTCGGTCGCCCACACCTCGACCATGTGCCCGCGCGCGACGAGCGGCTGAAGGAGACCGTGCAGCATCACCTCGGCCCCGGCACGGTGCACGGGCAGGTAGTAGTGGACGACCGCTGCGATCCTCACGCCGCCTCCTCGGGGATGCCGACGAGCGCCCGCATGGCGGTGGGCGAGCTGCGCGCCCGCAGGTAGGTCTGGTACCGGCCGCGGTTGCGCCGGTACTCGGCCGAGCGGGTGTTGACGGCGGGGTCGTGCCGCAGGTGGGTGATCACCCCGTGATGGCGCACGGGCGCCCCCAGGAGCGTCGTGGCCGCCGTCCAGAACGCGTCGTCCTCAAAGCCCCAGCCGACGAACGACTCGTCCATACCGCCCGCCGCCCAGTACGCATCCGCCGTGATGACCCACACCCCGCCGATCGGACGCCTGGACGTCTCGGCGGCCGGGGCGTGGTGCGGGTCGAGACCGCGGGCGTAGACGGCGAGGGTGCCCTCGGCGGACAGGGCCCGGTAGGTCGTGTACGGAAGATGCAGCAGCCCGTCCCCGGCCGCGCCCGCGATGGCGTCGCGGAGCGGACCCGCCTCGGGCAGAGTATCCGCGTCGCACAGCACGACCACCCCGCCACCAGCCTGCCGCACAGCCTCGTTGCGCACGGCCGCACGACTGAACTGGCCGTCGACATCCACGCGCAGGTGCCGGGCCTCCGGGATCAGCTCGCGGAGGCGGGCGGTCACGTAGTCCGCGTGGATCTCCCGGTCCAGCGCCCCGGCCCGGAACGGCACCGCCACTGTCACCGTAGTCATCGGCCGCTCCGGGCCCGGTCAGCGGACCAGAGGTAGTAGCCCAGCACGTCACCCTCCCGGTACTCCACCAGCCCCTTCCCCAGTTCGCGCCGCATCTGCGCGGCGGTCCAGTGACCGCGGTGGATCTCGAACCAGTTCCCCTCATAGGCCCCCTGCTGGCAGTGGGCGAGGGGGATCGACACAAGGACGTGGTGGGCCCAGTCCCGCATGCGGGCCAGCACCGCACGCGCCTCAGCCTGCTCCATGTGCTCCAGCACGTCCGCCAGGATCACCAGGTCCGGCTGCCGCTCCACCGACCACGGATCCAGATGCCGGATGTCCGACACGATCACCCAGTCGTACAGGTCCCGCAGCCCGAACCGGGCGACGTAGGGCCCCCACGCCTCCACACCGATCCACCGGCACCCAGGGGGCGTTGTCTGGCGGGCCAGCCGGGCATAGGTCCCCTCTCCCGGGCCGACGTCTACCACCGTCGTCGGCGCGAGGCGTGTGATCACGTCCCGCGCCCACTCCTTGCCCTCACGATCCGACGTCGGCACCAGGCCCCCCTCTCACCGCTTGTTCCCGAGGCGCATCACGTCGCCTCCCAGGTCGTTGCGAATGCTCTGCTGCAGCAGTTCCAGCAGCACCTGCGACGCCCGGGTACCGTCCGCCCGCAGCACCAGCGGAGCCGGAGCCGCCGCCGGGCCCGTTGCCACCGTGGCCCGAACCACCGGGGCGTCCGGGGCCTCGACGAGGCTCTCGACCCGCTGGTCCAGACTGGTTTGCCCGCGGTCGATCCCGACCTCGATACCGGCGGGGATCCACTGCCCGACCTCCAGCGCGAACAGCCGTGACGGCGACCCGATACCGAGGGCGTCTTTCGCTGCGCCGAGCGCGTTCGAGGCGATGTTTCGCAGCGAACTGAACAGGGACCCTGCTGCGTTCCGGATGCCGCGGATGATCCCGGAAATGATGTCCCGGCCGATGCTGGCGAACCGGCTCGCGATGCCGGTGACTGCCTTGTAGGCACCGGTGATCGCATTCGAGATCGTGCTGCGGATGGCGGACCAGGCCGTGCTGGCAGCGGCCTTGATCCGGTTCCATACGCCGGATACCACCGACGACAGGCGTGATGCCGTGCTGGTCACTGTTGAGACGATGGCGTTCCAGACTCGCTGGATCAGGCCCTGCAGCCACGTCCACACCGCCTGCGTGGCGGCCTTGATCTCGTCCCAGTGGGAGATGATGAACCCCACCGGGCTGTAGGTGAGGAACAGGTCGACGATCCAGTTCCACGCTTGGCTGATGATGCTTTTGATCCAGTCCCAGGCAGCCTGAACGCCGGAAACGAGCCCGGACCACAGTGACGCGAACGTCGACACCAGCCAGTTCCACGCCGCCGACGTGGACTCCTTGATCCAGTTCCACGCCGAGACCACGGCCGCGACGATGTCGTCCCAGTAGACGATGCACAGCACGATGATCGCGATCAGCGCCACGATCGCCGCGATGACCCAGGTGATCGGGTTCGCCCAGAACGCGGCGTTCAGCAGCCACTGGATACCGGTCCACACCGCGGTGGCCACGCGCGCGACAACCATCGCACCCTGATACAGGCGCAGTGCGACCGTGGCCGCGACCACGCTCGCCGCGATCGCACCAACGGCGACGGCCAGCGCCATGGCGGTCCCCTGGTTGTTCTTCAGCCACGTCGACGCGGCCTGCAGACCAGGGGCGAGCTGCGTCGCGAGCGCGACACCGAGCGAGCGAATCGTCGAAGTGAACACGTGCATCGGGTCGGCCGAGACCGCGCCGACCATCGCGTCGGCCGCCCCGGCTGCTTTGTCCATGCCGGCCGACGCGGCCGCAGTCGCGGGGTCCATGGCCCACAGCGCGTCCACACCTTCTCCGGCCATGTCGCCGAAGAGCTGCACCGCCAGGGCGGACTGCTGCGCGGGGTCCTTGACGTCGCGCAGCGCGGCCAGGGTGTCCGTCAACGCCGTCTTGGCCGCAGGACCGCCCTTGGCGAGCTCGGCCAGCATCTTGCCCGAGTCGAGGCCCAGCGCCGTGAAGCCTTCCGCCGCCCGGTCCGTCTCCTCCGACGTGATGCGCCCGAACTCATGCAGCACGTCCGCGGCCTGGTCGAGGTCGCGTCCACCGGCCTGCACATACTGCGACATCAGCCCGAACGCGGTCTGCGCGTCCAACCCGATCCGCTTGAAATGCACGCCGTACTCGGAAACCACGTCCGGGATATCCGCGCGCATCGCGGCCGGGACAGCCTGTGCCCCCTTCGTGAGGACGTCGAATGCCTCCGTCGCGTTCTTCGCCAGGCCGTTCTTGATCAGATTTCCAGCGGCCGACGCAGCGTCGCCGACGTCCCACTCGAAGGTCTGCGCAAGTACCTGAGCCTGCGTCGACAGCTTCTTGAGCTCAGAGTCAGAGACCGACCCGAGTTCGGCCACCGAGGAAACGACCGCGCTGACGGCTGCCGCGGACTCGTCCATGCTCTCGCCGAATCCGGCGCTGAAGACGTCCCCCGCCACGGCGCCGACGCGCTCGGCTTCCGCCTCCGTCAAACCGAGCTGCGCGGTGAGCTTCGCGGTGGCCGCCGACGCATCCATGGCGGTCGACAGGCCGTAGCCGAGAGCCGCAGCAATTCCTGCCCCTGCCGCCGCGCCGATCGGCGCCATCTTGTCGGCTGCGTTCTGCGCCGACTGCTCGAACGACGACGCGAACGCGTCCCCCGCCGCGTCACCGGCGGCATCTCCGGCGTTCTGCCCGGCTCGTGCCAGGTCCCCGGACAGCCCGGACATGACGTTCGAGCCGAAGCCCTGAAACGACGGGGTGATCTGCACCCACGCGGTACCGACCTGGGGCCCGCTGGCCATGACGCCCCCTCACTGTGTCCGTGGACGTGGGCGGGGACGCTGCCGCTTCAGCAGTGCCCGCCCGCGGTTGATGAGCCTGTCCCGCGCTTCGCCGCGCGTCGCCTCGATCTTGCTGGGGCGCGGCACCGGCTTCGGTGCCGATCCCGCGTTGCTGGCCTTCTTCGACCGCTGCCAGTTCGCCACCGCCAGTGCGTCGAACACCCCGGCCAGCAGCTCAACGTCGAGCGGGAAAGCGCCCTTCTCCCGGGACTTCGCCCACGCGAGCGAGCTTCGGGAGGTCTTGGGGATGGTCTGGATGAGCCGCCAGACACGGCCCCACGTGAGATGCGGGGCGCCGATCTCGTCGAGGTCCAGGCCCATCAGCAGGAGGTCGTGCTCAATCTCCCCGCCGTACTCACTCAGGAGCTCGGCGAGGGCGAGGATTCCCCCAGGTCGGCCCCCTGCGCCGCCTTGTACTCCTCCAGCAGGAGCGCCACGTCGTCCGATCGGCCGCCCGCCGCCACGAACTTCTCGTACTCCTTGGCACCCATCAGCTCGCGGACGAACGGGATGTCGCCGTCCTCACGGCTACGCCGCGCCATCTCCTTGACCCGGTCCGGCCAGAACCCGGGCACGGGGATGGTGAAGGGCGTGCCGTCGATGGTGATGGTCAGCTTGTCGCCGCCCTTGCGCTGGGCGGCCCGCTGCCGCAGTTCGTCGAGGCTGAACGTCGTCTTGCTCATGCGCGGTCTCCTTTGCGCGCGGTCGCGGAACGGGGAAGGGGCGCCCCCGGACCGCGCATGGCGGGGGCGCCCCAGTCAGGCCGGCCGATCAGCTGCCGGGCTGGATCATGGCCGGGTTGTTCGTCAGCTCGATCAGGGAGACACCGCGGTCCGCGCCGTCGATAGTCATCGGCGCGACCTTCGCGAGCAGCGTCATCTCGTAGAAGGTGAGCTCACCTGCGGTGTGGCTAGTGTCGCCCGTCTCGTCCAGGACGAGACGAGGGATGAAGATGCGCTTCCAGATGCCGCCGTCGACCAGGTCGAGAACGCCCGTGCGCACGTCCTCGCCGGACTGCTGCACGACCACCGTCTGCGTCACATCGCCCGTGGTCGTCACGATCGAGTCCGGGTACCGGAGCCCGGCCACCACCCAGTTGTCCTCAAGGGCCTGGATCTGGAACGTGTGGTCGTCCTCGGTGACCGCGGTACGCACGATCGAGTTGCCCTGCCAGGCGCGGAACCTTTCGACGGTGCGGTTGCGGCCCTGGGTCGGGCCGTCCTCGGACAGCCAGCCCACCTCGTAGAACTCGTCCCCGGGCGGCTGAAAAACCCCAGCCGCGTCGTAGACATCGGGGATCGCCTCGAAGTCCGGCATCGGCTCCCCGGGCATCGTCACCCACAAGCCGCTGTCGAACCCGTACCAAGCCCGCACATTGTCCGTGCTCTTCGCCACGGCGCTCTCCTCTCTTAGGTCGGGACCGCGCCGCGGACCGACAACACCACTGTCAGCAGCACCCGCGGGACATCCGAGGGTGCGTCGGGGATGAGATTGGGGCCGGAGTCCTCACGGAACTGCCGGACCTCTGGCACGTGCTGGGGCATGGCGCCGAGGTGGTACCGGGCCTGTGCCGCGATGGCCACGGCCCGCTCGTCCGAATCGGCCCACACCTGCACATCGAGGCGGGCGTCATCCGTGAGCGGGCCCCGCTGCGGGCCGCCCACCCGCCGCAGCACCACAAATTCCACCGGCCGGTCTGCGGGGATTCGGGACCCGACTGGCATTCCGCCAAGGCGCGGTCGCAGGTACTCCATGGCCAGCAGAGTGGCATCCGGCCACGCCACCACCGGGGCGGCCATCAGCCGGCCGCCGCGTCCATCGCCGCGGCCAAGAACCGGTGCTGCGCCTCCGCGTAGAGGACGCCTGGATGCCGGGCGGTGACGATGCCGCGGACACGGTCGCTGCCGGTGCGGGTCGTCGCCTCGATCTCGATCTTGCCCTCGCGCATCGTCGGCGCCGCCGCCACAGCAGCAGCCCGCACAGCGAACGCCCGCCGGGCCATGTCCGTGCGGACGCCCGGCGACCGAGCCAGATCCCTGATGCCGTCCCGGTTCAGTTCGATACGCACACGCGCTCGCGCCACGTCAGCCCTCCACCCTGGTCAGCATCAGCTCGATGTGGGCGATCCGTCCGGACGGGCCCCGCCACGGGTCCACATCGCCGTCGATCTCCCACACCGAGCCCGCCCACTCGATCCGGTCCGTGCGCACCACGTCCGCCCCGTGAGGCCCGAAGGCGCGGCGCATCCGCTCCAGGCCCTCGCGCGGGATCGTCTCCGCCGTCTTCAACCGGGTGCCCTGCACCGGCTGGACACGCCACCCCGACATCGGCACCCGGCCCGCCGCAGCCCAGTCCCGCACCCGGTTGCCGTAGGCATCTGTCACCAGCGGGGCCCGCAGCCGCACCACCGTGTCCCGAAACCACGAGAACGCCACGATCACCACCCCACTCGGTCAGGGCCGGTTCTCCAACCGGTACCGGTCCAGCACCCGCCGCTCGGCCCCGGTCAGCATCCCGCCGCCGCCCGAGTCCTCCGACCCGCCCGATGTCGAGTACGAGATGCTCTCTCCGCCCGCGGCCTCTGCGCTTACCCCGACCGGAGAGGTCCGGGTGCGGGCGGCAAGGGCGAGGAGCACGGACCCGACCGCCCCCGGCGGGTCCGTGTATCCCGAGTCCATCGTCGCCCGCAGGCGCCGCGGACCGTCCGGCCAGGCTCCGCACCGGTACAGCCAGCCGCCCTCGGACCAGTCCCACCGGCCCGTCACCGCCGTCCAGGCCGCGGGGTCCTGGTCGCCGTGCGGCCGGGTCTCCACGGCCGTCACCTCGTGGAGCATCAGCGACGGCAGGCCGGCGACCGGTCCGCCGACCGTGTCGACGACCACCGTCACCGTTTCGCGGGGCCACACCTGCCAGCCGCAGTAGTCCCGCACCGTGTCCGCGGCCTCGGCGATCAGGTCGTCGGCCTCGGCGTCGGTGAGGTCGCCCATGCCTGGCCGTCGGCGCAGGCGGTCCCGCAGCTCGGCCAGGCTCGCCACTACGCCGCCTTCGTCGCGGCGGCGCGCGCCTTGTTCGCGGCCGGCCGCGCCTTCACCTCACGGACACGGCGCGCGTCCCCGTGCTCGGCCACGAACTCGGGGCTGAGCTTCATCGTCACCGATGTCCCCGGCCGGATCTCCACCTCGTACTCGCGCAGCCTGCTGCTCCTGGCCATCGCGCACCCCTTCTCTCAGGTTGGCGGCCGGGCAGCTGCTCGCCGCCCGGCCGTACATCGTTCGGTCAGGACCCGGTGCCCGCGAGGGTGACCTCGCAGAACGCGGCCGGCTGGTACACGGCGAGGAGGAGACGCTCCTCCGCCCGCAGCGTGACCCGGTTGTGGATGAAGTCGTCCTGATCGGAGTTCGTCATCTCCACACTCACGCCGCCCTTACGGAGCACCTGGCCCCCGATCTCGAACGCACCGACCAGGGCGGTGCCCTGCTCGATCGCCGAGGTGACGACGGTGCGCTGCCCCCACAGGCCGGGACCGATCTGCAGGCCACCGTTGCCGTAGGCCCCGGTGAACGGGCCGCCGCCGAAGTACTGCTCGTTCCCGTCCCGGGTCAGACGCAGCCGCATGTAGTCGAGCGGGTTGATGACCACTGCATCGACCGGGAGCTGCGTCGCGAGCTCGACGTTCGTCATGCCCCGGAAGATCGCGTCGAGGTCGTCGTCCGCGCCGGCGCTGGTCTCGGTGAGGATGCCCGCCCGGTTCAGCAAACCCGTCATATTGATGCCAGTGCCGTCACCGTTGAGGAGCTGGTCCTCCTCGGCCAGGACGAGGCGCAGACGCATCTGCTGCTCGATCACCGACACCAGGTAGGGCACGTCCTGGAACGCCTCGTCCGAGATCTTCGTGATCCCGGCGATCTTCGTCAGCGTCTCCACCTCGGGGGTGAACGCGAAGTCCAGCGCGGGCTTCTGGCCCAGCTCCGCCACGGACGCGAACTCGCCCGTGGTCGGGCCCTGCACGTAGTAGGTGAGGGTCGTCGCCGTCATGGTGCCCGCGCCGAGGAGCTGGGCCACCGTCGGGCGGCGCAGAGCCTCCGGGACGACCTGCCCGTACTGGGTCTGCA
The DNA here is from genome assembly GCF_040680715.1 of Nocardia sp. NPDC051981. NCBI lineage: Bacteria > Bacillati > Actinomycetota > Actinomycetes > Mycobacteriales > Nocardiaceae > Nocardia > Nocardia sp. NPDC051981. The sequence goes on from NZ_JBFAXK010000042.1 coordinate 21,169, forward strand.
CCAGCCCGCCAGCCGCGCCGCCGGTGCTGAAGTCCTTCGCGTCGAACTCGGCGGTGCGCTGCGAGAACCGGGTACGCGCCCCGGACGCCAGAGCCGCGGACTTGTACGCGGCGTCCGCCTCTAGCTTCGCCTTCACCCCAACGAGCTCACCGCCGCCGGACGGCTTCCCGTCCTCGACGGCGAACGCGCGCTTGAACAGGGCGTCCGACTCCGCCGCCTGCTTGATCTTCCCGGCGAGGTCGTCGGCGGTGGCGAGGTGGCCCTTCACCGCCGTCTGCTCGTCCTCGGTCAGCACACGGCCCTCCTGCTGGGCCTTCTCCGCCACGTCCCGGGCGGCCTTGAGCGCCGTCTGGCGCTGCTCATGCAGGTTCATTCCTGCGTACTCCTCATCTCGATTTCGATCAGGGCCGCCAGTGGGTCGGCGGCGAAGACAGGCATGGGCTCGCTCGACTTGGCCCCGTCGGGCTTCTCGTCGGCGGCCGGCTCCCGCTCCGTGGCCGGGTCCTCGTCCTGGCTCTTTTCCTCATCCGCGTCGTCCTCCACCGGCGAATCCGCCGGGGGGTCGAGAGCGGACAGCACGTCGTCGATCGCGTCGATCGCTTCGACCAGCTGCTCCCGCGCCTCGCGCAGGGTGTCCTCGTTCTTGCCCGACAGGGCGCGCCCTGCCTTCACGGACTCCAGGGCACGGGCCGCGGCCCGGCTGGTCCGCTCGCCGAGCGCCTTGACCGTCTGCAGCTCGGTCGCGGGATTCGCGCCGACCGGGACCACCGACACCTCATAGAGGTCGATGTCCCGTAGCTCGTACACCTCGCGGTCGTCCTTCGTGCCCCACCCGGCGTCCCGCACCGAGTACCCGAAGGAGAATTCCTTGACCCGACCGCCCTTCAACAGCCGGTACACCTGCGGGGCCTTCGGCGACTCCATGTCCAGGCGGGCCCGAATCTGGAGGCCGCGCTCCGTCTCCACCGCCTCCAGCACGGAGCCGATGTTGTAGTCCGGATCGGACAGGTTGTGGCCCCAGTACACCGGGATCGGATAGCCAGAGGCGGACCACTCCTTGAGCGACCGGTCGAACGCTCCCGGCTGCACCACGTCGCCGTAGCTGTCGACGTTGCCGAACACGCTCACCAGCGCGGTGAACTCGCCCGTATCGACCGCCCCGCCGTCCTCGGCCGTGACGTCGGTGACCTTGACCCGCAGAGCGGGCGCATCCTTCACCAGCACAAATGCCCCCTTCGGGCCTAGAACTCGAACGCGACCTCGACCGCGCACTTACACCCGGCACGCTGCGCATCGTCCAGGCTGGAATCAGCCGGCCACCGGGCGCCGTTGGAAAACCGGGCATCCAACGGAACGGTCTCCCCGTCCATCCGGCGGTGCGCCGGGCGCGGGTCAGTCGACTGCACCCGCCACGTCTTGGTGGCCTCGCCACCAGCCCCGCGGGCTGCCTCGGTCTGCCCGAACCCGGACATAGACGTCACCTGCGACGACGCGATCTCCGGCACCCGAGACCCGGCCGCCGCAGCTAGGCCAGCCGCCAACCGGGCCTCCGTCGGCACCGGATCGCCTTCCTCGTCGACGCGGTCCGTGTCCGCGAGCGCCTCATCGGCCTCGGCAAGCGTCGCCCCGACAATCCCCTCCGCGACACCCGCGGCCATGACCGTCAGCCACGCCACCGTCGCCGCTTGGTTGTAGTCCTCCGGCGGCAGGCCCACCTGCTCCAGCAGAGCCTCGGCCGCCGCAGTCGACGTTGCCAGGCCCAGCGTCAGCAGAAGGTCCGCCAGCGACGCCTGCCACGCCTCGCGGTCCACGAAGTCTGTGGCCGCCTTGACACGCACCGGGCCGCGCTTCGCCGAGCCGTACCCGGAAAGGACCGCGGCAGTGAAGTCGTCGAACCACCGGCCCAGTTGCTTCTCGTACCGGGCCTCGAAGGTGTCAGCCCGGACCGGGTCCGCGCGGACCGTGCGGGCTTTTCCCCGCACCATCCCCGCCCCCGACGTCTCCCGAGGCGGAGCGTCCGACCCGAGCGACGGCGGCGGCGCCGAATCCTGCGGCGACGCCTGCCCACCGATCAGCACGTTCAACGGGGTCACCAACTCGTCGGCGTCCCCGCCCATCGCGGGCATGTTCTGCAAGCCGCGCGCTTCGTCTGCGGTCATCCACGGCCGGCCGACGCTCGCCTGAAGGACGGCGGCCTGCTCCTCGAAGGACCCGCGGAGCTTCTCGGCGAGGTTGAACTCGACGTACCGATCCTCGGGTTCGTCCAGCATCGGCAGGAGGAAGCCGTTCAGCCGGTCCTGGATCAGCGACAGCCACGGCCCCAGCGAGTCGCCGTACAACGACCGGCGGAACTCCCTCACGTTCGAGTAGTTCGCGTTGTCCAGGACCCCGACCATCGTGGGATTGACCTGGTACACGCTCGCGACCGTGGTGAGCGACAGGGTGGCCGCTGCCACGAACTCGTCCTCGCGGGCCGAGAACGACGCCTTGACGAGCTTCATGCCGTCCTCGAGGATCGCCGTCCCGCCAGCCTCCGGGCCGGTGCCCGTATATGCGGACTGCCACTCCCTCTTGAACCGCTCCTTGCCTTTGCTGCCCCACTGCGGGGCGTCCATCGGGCGCTCGATCACAGCGGCGACGCGGCCGCCGCGCTGCCAGACCTGCTCGCGGTACTGGTAGGCGTGGATCTGCTCGCTGAGGATCAGCTTCAGGGCGGCCACCGGAGACGATCCGGTTCCGGGGTCGTCCGGGTTCCAGCCGTGGAACACGATCATCTGCGAGGCCGGGATCACCAACTGCTCGGCGCCGTGCGGCGGCCGAACCACCCACTCGGCCGCCGCAAACACCGACCCGCCGACACCCTGCACCACCCACGCAGCAGGGATCGGACGAATCTGCCACCCCGACGCCGCCGACGCGTCCGGCCGCACCCACCAGTACGCCCGGTCGTACAACGCCATGTCCGCGACGAGCGCGTACACCAGCTCGTACATCGTCTGATCCGGATTCGGGCGCCGCAGCAGCGCCGCAACGCCCTGCCCCGTCACCCGGCGCCGGTCCGTATCCGACACCCGGTCATAAGCCCGTAGCCCGAGTTGGGCGATGTTCCGTGCGACGAAATCAACCACGGTCCGCAGGTGCGGCTGAGTCCGCCACAGCTCCGCCGGGTCCATTCCCAGCACCCACGACTGATCCAGCGGCAGCCACGACCACCCCGGGCGCTCCCACGCCCCGGCGGCCAGCCGACTGCCCCACCACGCCAAAGACTTCACCCGCGACCAGAAGCCCACCCCTGCACCTCCAGTCACGCGACGTCTGTCTCGTCGTCGTAGTCGTCATCGTCTTCGTAGGCCGACCGCCGCACCGGCTTCCGGTTCCGCGCCCGGTCCAGCGCCATGACCAGCGCCACCACGCCATCGATCTTGTCCGCGCTGTGCTTCTTGTCGGGCTTCACGTTCTCCGCCGGATCCGTCATGACGGCGAGGTTGTCGATCTGCCACCGCATCGCCGGGTTCCCTCCGTGTCGCAGCAACGGCACCTCTGGCGTGCCTTGACGCAGCAGACGCGCCAGTTCCTTCAGCGGCGGCGACATGGACCTGTACCCCTGCCGGAACTCCACCAGCGGCGCCTCATCCGCCATCAGGTCGGACACCAGCTGAGTCGAGTTCCACGGGTCGTAGGCGATCTCCTGGACGCCGAATGTCTCGCGGTCCTGGTTGATCGCATGCCGGATGTGGTCGTAGTCCATGACCTCACCGGGGGTCACCGTCAGCCAGCCCTCACGCACCCACACGTCCGCCGCCCCGGCCGTCCGGTCGTCCAACTTCGGGAGGTTCGCCTCCGGCGTCCACAGCCGCCACAGGGCCTGGTAGCCGTCCACGCCGCTGCCGGGCGCACCGTCCGGAAACACCAGACAGAAGGCTGACAGGTCGCTGGTCGCCGCCAGGTCGAGGCCGCCGTAGCACTCCGCCCGCCGCAGCGACGCCCGGTCCACCATCCCGGCGTTCCGGTCCCACTCGGCGAGCGAGATGAACTTGCTTTCCTGCTTCGTGCGGATACCGAGCCGCAGCCGCAGGAAGCTGGCCAGCTCCAGTGGGTTCTGCCGGGCCTTCGCCGCGGCTTTCTCCATGCTCTCCATCGTCGGGCTGTCGCCCGCCGCGAGGCCGGGGTTGGCCTTCAACCACGTCTCGGGCGCGAACGGATCGTCCTTCTTGTCCGCAGCGAACACGACGCCGTAGAACGTCGGGTCCACCAGCGCACCGCGGGCAAGCTTCTCCGCGTACTCGCGGATCTCCGCGTATGGCGTGAACGGCGCGCCCGCGTCTGCGGTCGTGGCGTACATGATGAGCGGCTGCTCGCGGGCACCTGTACCCGTCTCTACCGCCTCGATCAGGTCCCGCGACTTGTGCAGGTGCACCTCGTCGACGAACGCAGCGTGCGGGCTGGTGCCGTGCATCGCCTCGCCCGCCGACGACATCACCGAGAAGTACGAACCCGACCGCGGATGAAGGATCTTGTCCTTCATCGGCTTCACGTGGCCCTTGAGGTCCGGGGCGTGCATCGCCAGCAGCCGCACCGGGTCGAAGCACAGCCGCGCCTGGTCCTTGCGGGTCGCGAGCGCGTACACCTGGGCGCCCTGCTCGCCGTCAGCGCACGTCAGGTAGATGCACTGCCCGCCGCCGATCGTCGTCTTGGCGTTCTTCCGGGGGATGTCCAGATACTGAGTCTGGATGATCCGGGCCGTCCGGCCGTCCTCCGTCGGCCGAACCCACCCGTAGGTCGGGCCGATCAGGTACGCGATTTGCCACGAGCGGAGCGTGATCGGACGGCCGGCCCACTTGCCCTGCGTGTGCCGGAGTCGACTGAACGCGTCGACCACTCGGTCCACACGGGCCGGATCGAAGAACGCGCCGGGTACGTCACGTGGCTCCGGAGTTTTCCACTGTGGCGGGCAGTTCGGCAGCTCGTATCCCCTGTCCAGCAGGTACCACGCCACCTCGGGCGACAGCTTCAGCCGGGCCAGCTCGCGCTTCCCGGGGACCTTGACCGCCACGGTGGTCACCCCCTATGCAAAGGGGTTCACCTCCCCGCCCTCATCCTTCGCTGGCATCCGCGCCCGCGCCGCGAAACTCATTCCCAGCTGCTTCGCGTACTCCAGGAACAGCTGCGACTGGCTGCGCATCTCGGCGCCGGCCGGGTTCTTCTTCGCCGTCCCGCCATGCGCGGCATCGTCCAGCACCACCTCGCCGGACTGGAGCGCGTCACCCGCCTTCCGGGCCGCGAGGAAATGCCTAATGGCCAGCTCGACCGTAGGCCCATCAGCCCGGGTGAGGAGCCCGGCACGGTCCAGCTCGGGGACGATCGCGTCCCACAGCTCCACCATCTCCGGGTCGTCCGGGAAGCCGGGCGGTCGAGGGGGAGCCGAGGCGTCGACACGCTCAGCGACCGTGGCGGCGTCCGAGCCGGGATCGGGTACCGCCTGGAGGTGCTTGGGGATCTTGAGGGGGCCACGAGTAGCCATCTCTTCACCTCCCCTCACGGGCCATCACAAAAAGGGAAAACTATTGGCGGGAGCTTCCGCACCACCTGGGCGGTCTCCGCTATGTCCGTTTTGTGCGATGCGGACGCCCCTACCCCTCCGACCTGCGGGGTTTCGCCCATCCGCCTGGGGTGGTGCGGGCTGTGTGTCGGTCGTGGCATCCCTTGCAGAGTCCGCGGCCGCGTGCCGGGTCGTTGGGGTCGTCGCCTTGGGTGACGATCTGTCGTCGGGTGAGGGGCCAGTGGTCGGCGACGGTTGAGAGTTCGTCGCAGTCGTGTGCCGTGTGGATGGGCTGGCGGCCTGGTGTGGTGCAGTCCTGGTCGCAGGTGCAGACGGGGTCGCGGGCGAGGATGGCTGAGCGGAATCGTCCTCGGTGTCGTCGTCCGTAGCCTCGTTGGTGTGCGGTGCCCCGGCGCTGGTCGGCCTCGCGTACCCCCCGGGGGGTGCATTGGGGGCAGGGGACCCCGGGGGGTGTTGGCTGGCGGCACCCGAGGCATACCCGCGGGGGTCTCATCGGCATCACTGGCCCCCCGTCCGCTCGCGGATCGTCGCCTGTGCACGGGCGAACAGATCGGCCTCGTCCTCCGGCGTGAACCACATGGGCTCGCTGCCGTCGCCCATCAGGCGCCAGCCCGTCACTGCGCCGTCGTCATCTGTCACGAGGCCCAGGGCCAGGCCGTGCGGGTGGAACGTCACGCGGTTAATCAGCCACAGTAGGCCCGAACTCCGCAGGTCAGAGAGCGGTCGGTTGCTGTCAGTCGTGTTCGCCATGGCGCCCTCCGTGGCGGTGTTCGCCTTGCCGAGCGACTGCATCGGCAACGGCGAGGAGCGCGGACGCGATGGCCAGGTTCGACTGGGCGGTGAGCACGGCGGCGGCAACGTCCCCAGCGACCGATCGCCCCCCAGTGATCAGGTTGAGACGTGTGGCCGTCTCGTTGATGGTTTGAAGGGTGTAGTCATAGGGCGTGCGAGCTTCGCTCACGGCTACCTCTCCGGGTATGGGGAGGCCCGTCCGCGACGGGGGAGCGCGGACGGGCCGGTCTGTGGACGAGTTAGAACTCGGGGCAGAGGTACGTGTGTACGGCCGCGACGATCTTCTCGCCGGTCTCGGGGGTGGCGATGTCGGGGAGCCGGGTGGTGATAGTGAACCGCTCCAGCGCGGACTCGGCGAGCTTGGACTTGTCCTTGGTCGTCTTGATTGAGGAGCACTGATTGAGGCCACGGCTGACAGCTTGGTCTTCCTTGCCCGCCTTGATGATGCGCGGGTCGATGCCGTTCAGCGCGTCGATGTATGACTGCCGGGATTTGGCGTCGGGCTCGACCGGGAGGCCGGCGGCTGCACGGGCGCTTGCCCGGTCTTCCGGGCGGAGGGTGGCGTTCGGCGCGGGCTCGGTGGTGGTGCTGCACGCGGTGAGCGCGACCGTGAGGACGGCGGTGGCTGCGGCGATGAGGCTGCTGGTCTTGGTGCGCATGCAGCAGAGCGTGCCGGATTGTGTGGGAGGCGTGGTGGGTTTTCACCGTCTCGTGACATGCGAATGCCCCGCTCGGTGGCGGGGCGGCTTCTGTTCCCGGGGTGTTTCTGGGCATGCGGAACTGCGGCCGATTTTGCGACATATGACCGTCTGGAGTCAAGCGTGTGCGATGTAGGGCGGGTACGAGACGGCCCCGCCTGTTGCGACCAGGCGGGGCCTTGGGTCCAGCGCGCAGCAGCCAGAAGCGCGGATGGGATGCGTCCAACCGTACGCGCCAGGACCGACAACGGGGCGGTCATCGGTCGACGACGTCTTTGTCGAGGTCGCGATGGACTAGGTGGACGTCCAGGCCGCGGGCGGCGCAGCGCTCGGCAAGTGCGCTGGCCACTGTTGCGGCACGATGCCGGCCGCCCGCGCATCCGACCGCGACAGTGACCGGTTCCTCTTGCCGGGGCCCGGCGAGACGGGCGGATCAGGCAGCCGTCAGGCGGTCGGGCTCACTTGCGGTCGAAGCGGCAGGACGGGGCCAGATCCTCGACCCGGAACCCCGCGCCGTACCGGCGCTGGAGCTTCGCGGTCAGGTCCGGGAACAGCCGCTGGCGGATCTCCTGCTCGGTCGCGTCCAGGGGCGCGAGGACCTCGCCCTCGGAAGCGATGCGGCGGCCCGTGCCGGGCTCGTCGCACTCCACGATCCAGGTCCAGTAGGTGGTAGTGGCCATGTCTCTCTCCTCGGGTTCAGTGGCCCGCTCCCCTGCTGGGATCGGGCCGGTAGGCGGGTAGGCAGGCGGTCGGTAGGCGGCGGTAGGTAGGCAGGCTGACCTGCGACGACTACCCGGCTACCGGGTCCCCTGGGAGGGGGCCAGGGCCGCGGTCGGGGAGGGGTCGAGCGGCGCCCCTCCAGCCGCCCCGGGCGGGGTGCTGGCGGGGGCCTCGGGGCGGGCCCCGGACGGAGCCCCGGCGGGGTGCTGGGAGGGAACCAGGGCGAGCCCCTCCCCGGCCCCCGCCGGGACACCTTGCGGGGCCTTCTCCGGGGGCCTCCCCCCGACCGGTCCGGCAGGGGTCTCGGGGGCGGCCGGGAGGTGCTCCAGCCGGACCCCGTCGCGGGTCCGCGCGGGTGCCTTCGGGAAGGTGAGTTTGAAGGAGGTGACGGGCAGCAGCCAGACGTCCTTGAGCGCGGTCTTGAGGTCGGCCTGCTCCCATCCCTCCAGCTCGGGCTCGGGCAGGAGGTCGGAGAGGTGGACACCGAGGTGGTGCGGGTGGCGGGCTGCGACTCTCCGGACGACCGCGGCGATGTCGTCGAGCGTCAGCTCGTCGTCCTCCACCTCTTCGTCCTGGTCCTCCTCGATGGGCTCGGTGGCCTGGTCCTCTCCGCCCGTGGCTTCCGCCGCGTCCGTTCCGGCCCGGCGCCGCTCGGCAGCGGCCTTGATCCTGGCCTCCGCCGCGGCCTTCGCCTTCTTCGCGACGTCCTCCCGGGCCTCGGCCAGCAGCCGCTCCCGCTCGGCGTCCTTCGCTTCCTGGGTCGCGGTTCGGACGGCGACGGCGAGCTCGGTGTGCTGACGGGCCACCAGGCACCACGACACGATCGCGGGAGGGATCACGTAGCCGGTGTAGATGCCGAGCGAGGCGAACACGCTTCGGCCGACCGCGTAGGCGACGAGCGCGACCCCGCCAGCCCGCATCGCGGAGTCGCTGTCCCACCCTTCCGCGCCCCGGATCCAGGCCCAGCAGCGGCCGAGCAGAACTGCCGATCCTTCCCCTACCCCGGTCATCAGCCCGGCGAGATTCCGGGGGGTAGGCAGGTAGGCGCCCAGCTCAGCGCACATCTCGGCCACCCGGCCCCGCTCCGCCTCCTCCTCGATCCGCTCCTCGACAAGAGCGAGCCGCGGGCGCTCCGCGTGCTCCTGCGACGTGAGCTGCTTCGCGGCTTCCTGGGCGCCCATCAGGAGGCCCCCAGCGCACCGGCGGTGGTCAGGATCACGGCCTCGGGCAGGCCCCAGATACCCCCGGCCTGCGCCCAGACGCCCGCCGTGATGATCCCGGTGGCGGCCGCGAAGCCGGGGCGCATCTCCCGGAAGTAGAGGAGGGCCGCAAGGAGAAGGGACACCCCGCCCAGCCCGGTCACGCCGAATTTTCCGCTCGTGAAAATGTCAGCGAACGCTTCGCTCAGGTCCTCACCGGTGGTCCAGATGCTGCCAGCCGCCATGTAGCAGGTGCCCGCCGTGACGCCCACCACCGACGCCTCCGTGGGCGTCAGCTTGCGGCGGACCTTCCCGCCCTTCTTCGGCTCCCGGATCCCGGCCCACAGCACAGCGGTGAGGCCGATCGCGAGACCGCCCGACCCGACCGAACCGAGGATCTTCCCGCCCTCGATGCCCGCCGCGAGCGCCTGCGCCGTCTCGATGTGCTCAAACATGAAAATTGTCCCCTTTAGTGAAACGTCAGGATTGCCACGCAGGCGCGTACAGGGCGAGTGCGGTGATCGCGGAGGCCAGCGGGATCCGGACGACCCACGCCAGAAGCGGGTTCCAGTGGCGGGTCTTGCGGTCCCAGACGTGCGCGACGACCAACACCACGCCTCCGCCCAAGGTCAGCGCTCCGCCGATCGAAGTCGCACGGCCGCACTCCTCGATGGCGCGGCCGATCAGCGGGACGAGCCCCAGCCAGTACCCGGCCCCGGCCGCCCCCGCGTTGGCCAGCAGCCGCAGCGTCCCCGGCGACAGCGCGGGCCGGGTCTCCCCGTCATCGGTGACCTTGGGAGAGAGGGGGTTGGGGATGCGCGGGTAGTACCGGCCCGTGGCCCGCAGCCACTTGCCGGCCCTCCCGTGGACCTCCTCGATCGACAGGCGCGCACCGCAGCCCTCGGCCGCGCACACGTAGCTGATCAGCTTCCCGCTCTCTGAGCGGGCTTCGAGCCGCTGCTCGTGCTCGCAGTCCGGCTTCGGCCCCGGGTCTGTCGCCGGGAGCCTGAGGTTGCAGTCCAGGCACAGCCGGGCAATGACCTCGCCGTCGCCCTGGTCAGCCTCATCCCTCAGGGACAGGAGCGAGGCGTGCCCGCACTTGCCCTCGGCGCTGGTCCTCTTCGGCTCCGCCTCGGCCGTCTGCTCGGCAGCGGGCTGGGGGGCCGGCGCCGGGACGTCATGGGGGACGCCGTTGATCCACTTCACGCCGTCGGCGGCTGGCCTGGGGGTGGTCAGCTGGGTCTTGTCCTGTTCCCACCAGTCGGGGACGTGGTGGTTGTCGGTGCGGGCTGCCCGGCCCACCCGGGCCGCCGGGATGGTCGGCGGGTCGGCGGGCATGGGCGGTGGCACGGGAGGCGTCTCCTCGGCGGCGGGCTCCTCGTCCGTCTCCGGGGCGGCTGGTCGGCGGAACTGGAAGACGTCGCGCACGCGGAACGGGCTTTCGTGCTCCGCCTCAAGGGCCTCGGTCTCGTCAGTCTGCGCCTCGGTGTCGTTCATGCCGCACCCCATCGGCTGATCGCGCGGAGCATGGTGGCGCGGGCGTGGAGCTCGTCCCTCCCAGGGGCGGTCGGGTCGCCGCCGTGGATGACGGTGAGGGTGGGGCGGTGGGCCCAGGAGTACCCGTCGGGCAGTGCGGCGCCGAGCGTCTGCCGGACGTCGCCGTCGTGTGCCGAGCAGCTGGCGGGGCGGGCCTGCCTCGGGTCGGCCGGGCGGGGCCGCGGGGCGTAGTACGTGGTCGTCATCGGGGCTTCCTCGTGTACGGGGGGAAGTTGCTGGTGGCGAGGCGGGCGAGCGCTTGTGCGTCGCGGCTGGTGCGGGTACTGCCGATGGACCGGAGCACGGCCGGGGCGCGCTCGGCGGGGACGATCCGGATGCCGTCGTAGGTCAGTTCGCCGCCCTCGATGGGGGCGCCTTCCATGACGACGAGCGGGATCACCGGGACGCCGAGCACGCGGGAGACCGTGCTGGCTTCGTGGCGGAGGCCGCGGAGACGGTCGGTGACGTCCCGCTCGCCGTGGAGGAGCCGCCCGCCGTTGGCCCTGACCCGGTAGCGGCCACTCCAGCACTTCGTGTCCGGCATGATCACGACGCCTGTCGGGCTGATCGCGAGGTGGTCCACGTTGGCCTTCCCGGACGGGAGTGCCAGGTCGTGGAGGACGACCCATCCTTCGCGGCGCAGCGGATTGATTCGGGCGGCGGTGCGCTGCTCCGCTTCCGCTGCGACCGCGTATCGGCTGGCCTCCTGACCGCGCTGGGTCGGGATGTTGAGCGCGTCGGCGATGCGCACGGCTGGGGTGCGGAGCTGGCGGGCGCGGGCGTTCGCTGATGCTCCGGCGCCGGGGGTGGGGCGCTGGGGGCGTCGGTAGTAGAGCCATGCGGCGATGACGGCCAGGACGATCAGGGTGGTCACGGGGATCCTTCGGATGGAGGGCGGCGATTACGTGTTGTGACCGGTGACCTTGGCGTGCACCTCCTTGTAGAGGGCGCGGATGTCGTCGGTCTTGAGGCCGTAGCCCTTGTCCCGCCACGCCTTCTCGAAGGCGTTCTGCGAGGGTGCTGGCCCTGTCCCGCGAAGATCGAAGTAAAGGTCGAACGCGAGGGTGCGCCGACCCTCATCGCCTCCGTCGGGCCCCTTGTTCGCCTTCGCCTCGCCCGGGTTTGCCTCGGGCGCGCCTTCACCGCGTCCTGTGGTGCGCCCCGGTGTGCCCCCGCTGGTCAGAACGGTGTCGTCGTCGGGCGCTACCGCTGGTGCGCCCTGGGCTGTGGTGGTGGGGCGCAGGGAGCGTAGGGCGTACGGCTCGGCCCGGTCGGGGAGGTTCTTGAAGGCCCGCATGCGGTCGATGCGGGTCGTGATGCGGAGTTCGACTCCGTACTCGTCGAGGGTGTCGTTCAGGCCGTGGAACGATGCGTCGCCTGCCCGCATCAGGGCCTTCTCGTAGGCGCGCCTACGCATGAGTCGGGGCCTACCGAGGGTGACAAGGGCGACGAGCTTGTCCTGGGCGTTGCGGCGGCTGATCGACTCGGCGTCCGCGCCGCGTGACCCGATGCCGAGCCTGGATTCGAGGCGCTTGAGCCGGTCGCGCCAGGCCCGAGCAAGCAGCCCATCGGGCAGGATCTCGACCTTGCCGAGCTTCGCCTCCAGGCCGAGGAGCTTGTGGAGGCCGTAGGCGAGCATGACCGGGCCGACGATGCGGACGAGGGCTGTCCCGGGGTCCTCGTGTTCCTGCCGGACGACCTCGATGGCGCCGACGGCCTGCGCGAGGACGAGGAGGTACGCGGCGCGGGTTGCGCCCTTGTCGGTGAACGCCCAGGCATACAGCGACAGGCCGAGGACGATCGCCTCCAGGACGAGGCCGACCGTCATGTGCCACGGCGACTCCAGGTTGAGGCGCTTCTCCGCGAAGCGGGCGCTGGTGTTGGTCGAGAGGGCGAGGCCGGCGGTGACGACGAGGCCCATGCCGAGGAAGCCGATGGTGCTACGGCGCTTTTTGGTGTCGCGTGGCTTCTGACGCCTGGCGCGGCCTCGGAGGTTCGGTGCGATGCGGTAGCCGAAGGCGAGGGTCACCATGGCGAGCAGGACCGCCCATGCTTGCACGGGCAGCTGCTCGGCCGCGTCCTGCATCTGGGAGAGCATGGGCGGTCCTTCCGGGGATGGGTGATGGGTAGTCAGGAGGTCGGCTTCGGCATGGCGCGGCACTTCTCCGCGTGCGCCTGCGCCCACTCACGGGCCCGCTTGTCGGCCGCCTCCGGCTCGTGCTTCTCTTCCAGGGCACCAGCGAAGGGGTAGTGGGAGCGCCAGTGGCTGGCCTCCTCGGTCGCCTGGCAGCCGGTGCAGGTGGCGAGCGTGGCGAACGGCTCGGGCGGGTTGTGGATGGTGAGCCGGTGGGTCAGGTCGACGGCGAGGTCATCGCGGCCGAGGGACGACCCGGCCACGGTGAGGTATCGGGCGAAGACGTTCGTCGGCCAAGCGGCGGTGGTCTGCGCGGTCATGACGGGTCCTTCCGGTTGTCGGCTGGTGCAGGGGAGTGCCCCGGGCCGGAGTCGCTCCGGCGCCCTCACGGCGTGGCCGGGGCAGTGGCGGTCAGGCGTCCTGGCTGGTGATGGCGTCGAGGACGTCGCGGAGCATGTCGGCGGGAAGGAGGCCGTTGTCGATGGCTGCGAGGGTGGCGAACTCCTTGGCGATCCGCTCCCTGCCCTCGGTCAGGAGCGCCGGGTAGTTGCGGTTGTCCTCCTCGTTTGTCGCTGCGGCCTTGCGGAGCAGTGCGGCGGCCTCTTCGAGGTAGCGGCTCACGATCGGACTCCTCTGGTTATTGGGGTGGTGGCTGGCTACTGCGGGCGGGCGGCGCGGAGGTCGTCGTCGGTGGCCCCGGCGGCGTGGGCGGCGGCCACGGCGGTTCGGGCGGCCCGCAGTGCGCTCTCCGCCTCGGGACTCGTCCGGCCGTACTCGTTGATCGCCGTGGTGGCGACCGCTACGGCGTTCACTGCTGCCTGTACGGCGTCCTTCTTGTTCACGCGGTTCTCCTCTGGGTGTCAGTCCTGGTTGAGGCAGGCGATGTACTTGATGCGGTGCTCGGGGATGATCTGGCGGAAGCCGTGCTCGTAGCAGAGCACCAGGAAGTCGCCGTCGTGCTCGTAGGACTCCAGGCGGGGGGCTTCACCGCCGAGTTCGGTGAAAGTCCCGGTCTGGAAGCGGCCCTGGATGTGTGCCTGGCCGTCGGTCGTGACGATCTGGAACGTGGGCTTGGACATGGGGTGTCCTCTCGGATTGGGTGGCCGGGCCGCGCGGGGGGATGTGGCGCGGCCCGGCCGGACTGGGTTGGTCAGCTGGCGGCTTCGTTTCCGTGCATGCGGGCGAACGCGAGTGCGTTTCGGGCCTCGGCCTCCCGGGCTTGTGCGGCGGCGTATTCGGCGGCGGCCTGGCGCTGAAGCTCGGCCACGCGCTCGGCGGCGGCCTCTTCTTCAGTGGGCATCAGAGGGCACCTCCGACCTGGGCGAGGACCCGGCGCCCGTACTCGCCGCGACTGATCTGGCCCGTCGGGAACGGCAAGACGCGGAGTACGGGTCGCGCGGCGGCGGCGCTGCCAGCGGTGCGGAGGGCGACCGTCATACGGGCGGCCTCGGTCATCGGGTCGGCCGGCCGGTGCGTGGTGAAGTGCGAGGCGATCTTTTCCAGGGCCGCGGACTTGCGCGGCTTGATGCGGCGGAGGGCTTCCTCCACGTCCGGGTCCGAGTCGCCGTTGTGGGCTGTGGCGGGCAGGGCCTTGAGGGCGTCGCGCATGGCGCGGGCGGTGGGGCCGTAGAGCGGCTGGTCGACGGGGACCGCGTGGAGGGGCTCGTTCGCGACCGGGTTGGAGTCGGCGGCCACTCCCGAGACGACGTGCGCGACGGCGACGGCGGCGGGGTCGCCGCTGCGGGTGGCGGCGGCGGTGAGCTGGTCGACGGTGTCCTGGGTGGCGCGCTCGGCGGCCTCGGCCTCGGCAAGCTCCTCGCGCTGCCGGGCGACGTACTGCACGAGGCCGGACAGCTCGGAGGCTGCGTTCTGGCGGTCGTAGTGGCTGTTGTGCAGGTGCCAGGTCCGTTCCAGGCGGGCGATTCGCTTCTCGCACTCGGTGATGTCGGTGCGGATGTCGTCGGTGGTGCTCACTCGGTCACCCCCGCGAGGAGGCGTGCGCGGGCGGCGATGTACGCGGCCTTGCGCGGCCGGTAGACGGCGAGCGCGGCACGAAACTGGTCGGCGGTGTAGCGGACCACCTTGCGGAGGCGACCGCGGCCGTCGACGGTGCGGCGGGTACGGCCGGCCTTCCCGGTGAGGCCGAGGCGCTTCGCGGCGGTGCGGAGGCCGTTGGCGATGCCCTTCGCGGTCTCGGCGGTCTCGCCGCGCGCCACGATGTGGCTGGCGAGGGAGTGGGGGCGGTTGGCACGGGCGCGGTCCCGGAGGACGGCGCGGGCGGCTCGGCGGCCTGCGCGGCGGCTGCGGCGGGTGTTGCGCGACTCTCTGCCCGGCCCGGACAGAGAGATCCTGGACAGGATAGTGTGCGTGGCCATGTGGACCTTCCTCCATGCACGAGGTTGGTTTGCATAGGCCCTGACCTGGGTTCCGACGCCATAGGTCAGGGCCGCTGCGTTTCTGACACCGCAGACACTACCCCACATAGTGCGTGCCTGTATAGGATAGGAGGGGAGATGACACGAGAGGACGAGCCCATGGCGAGCTTCAGGGGCGTCGCGGAGCTGATCCGGCAGGACGTCGAGGCTGGCGAGTGGCCGACCGATCGACCGATCCCCGGAATCGACCGGCTCCGCGAGCGATACGGCGTAGCCCGAGAAACCGCGCACCGCGCGGTCAAGCACCTCGTTGCCGAAGGGCTGCTGTACAGCATCCCGAGACGCGGCACCTTCATCCGACCGCCAACGCCCGCGCCGACGCACATCCGCGACCGGCAGGCCCACCGGGACGAGATCGGGTACTTCTTCGACCTCGGAGCCCAGGACTGGCGTGCCGTCGGCCCTGCCGTGCCGCCAGAGGTCGGCGTGCCACCAGCTGATGTCGCCGACATCCTCGGCGTGCCGCACACGGAGCACGTGATGATCCGGGACCGGGCCATAGGGCCGCCAGCCGCCGAGTTGCCCGAGCAACTCGCGACGTCGTACCTGCCGATGCCGCTCGTCGGGCAGCTCCCGATCCTGGGCGCGCCGACGACGGGGCCTGGCGGGATCTACGACCGGATCGAAGAGCACTTCGGGAAGGCGATCGAGTGGGAGGAAGCCGTCTCCTCTCGCCCTGCGAACACCCGTGAGCAGCAGATGCTGCGGATCGGGGCTGGCCTGCCAGTGCTGATCATCACCCGGACGTCGCGGATCGACGAGCAGGTCGTCGAGGTGAATCAGACCCGGATGGCCGCTGACCGGTACGCAGTGTCGTACCGGGTGTCGCGCAACGAGACTGCGGCCTACCCGCGACCGGACAACTCCTGATCACGACGCAGCAGAGCCCCCGCCTCGATCGATCCGAGGTGGGGGCTCTTCGCTGCCCGCAGTCAGGGTATCGGCGCGTACGGCGGGGCCGGGGTCAGTGGGTGAGCCAGCGAATGACCATCAGGATCAGGACCCCGCCACCAAGGAGCATCGCGGCCTGCCGGAAGTACTCGGTTTCCACCATGTTGCGGACTGTCTTCGAGGTGAGCCCGCGGTGGATTCCTCGGCCGATCAGTCGGGCCCCGGCGGCGGCGGTGTCCCACACGAGGCCGCTTAGTTGGTCGAGTGGGCCTGGAGTTTCGATGATCTGGTCGTCCGGGCGGGCGCCGTCGTGGGCCCGGTACATGTGGGCCTTCCGGTCGGCCTTGGCCTCGTAGATGTCGTCACGGGGATCCCAGGTGAGGCGGCAGACATCGCAGCGGTAGGTGTATCGCACAGCGCTGGACCGTATCGGCCGGCGTGCGGCCGCGTCGGGGAATGCGTCAGGCTGTCCGGGAAGCGCCTGCTCCGTTTCTGGTGGGCGTTACCTCCATTGACGGAAAGGAGGTCCCGGATGGCAGGGACCACGGGTCTGGTCGTGGCTGTGCTCGGCGTGTGCGCGGTAGCAGTGACCGCGGTGCTCGCGCGGGCTCGCGTTGAGATCGCGCGAATCACGGCACGGTCCGGTAGCGGTCGCGAGAGGCGTTGACCGGTCTCCGTGTTCGGGGTCAGTCGGCCGGGGCGCGGGGAGTCAGGTTGTCCGAGAAGCACCCTGATCTGCCAGGGGGCGCCCCAGATGTGTGGGCCGCCCCCTGGCCACTATGCCGCCGCGGCCCGCTCCTTCGCGGCGGCCCGCTGCCGGCGGCGGTCCTCGGCACGCCGCGCCCGGCGCTCTGCCTCGGCCATACGCTGCTCGGCCGCGTCGAGCGCCCGCCGCAGCGCCGCGAGTTGCTCGACCGACGACCACACCCGCGCCCGACGGTCGACGTCGAACGGCGCCGGCGCGTTGCAGTCGACCAGGCCGGTCGCGCACGTCACGCTCGTAACCGTGCCAGCCTCGCTATGCATGACCAGGTCCCCGCCGCACCACGGGCACGGCATGCCGGGCAGGACCGCCGAGGTCTGCCCGATGCCGAGGACACGGTCGATCCGGGCAGCCGCTTCACGGGCGTACTCGGTGATCCTCGCCCGGTCCGTGTCGTGGGTCGGGCAACATGGGCCGTCGCCGAGCTGGGTGAGCAGCCACCGGGCGGCGGCCGGTGCGGTGCGCTGCTCGCGGTCGGCGTGGTACCAGTCCGCCGGGTCGGTGGCGTCCCGGGCCGCGATCGAGTCCGCGAGGGTGCACAGCGAGATCTCGATCGCGCGGCAGGCGTCGGCCACATGCAGCCGGACCGGGGCCGGCCGTTCACCGAGCTGTTCCGGGTCGCGGTCCTCACGCACCGGGTGCGCCTGCCCCTCACCGACGTGCTCGCAGAAAACACACTGGTAGTAGAGCTGCCCGGTGTGGTGCTGCGTGGTGATGAGCCTCTGGGGGTGGGAGAGGGCGTGCGCGAGCGCGGCGGCAAGCTGCTGCTCGGCCGTGTCCTGGTCGTCGACGACGCGCAGGTACTCGACGCCGGGTCGGGCCGGGGGCCACGTGGTGCCGGGGCCGGTGGTGTCGAGCGCGTCCCGGAGGTGGTCCCAGTGGGAGATGACGTGCTGCAGGTCATCGGCGGCGGTGCGGGCGGGGGCGGTGTGGTGCATGCGGGTGTCTCCTGCGGTGCGTAGGGTGATCTCACCGCGCTGGGGCGCGCCGGTCCGGCCAGACAGCAGGCGCGCCCCGCCGTCGCGTTCAGGACCGGGCAGCCTCGTCTAGGAACTGGGCTCGGACGAGGTTGTGGCGAGCATCAGCGAGGGCGTTGTGCAGCCCGTCCGGCTGAGGCGGGAGATCCGCCGGAGTGAGCCCGAGCCGCTTGGCCTCGGTGACCAGGTCGTCGGTCTGCATGGGGATGCCGGGCGGCAGCTCGCTCATCGGGCCGAAGAGCTGGGCCAGGGCGACGTGGTCGTAGGCCGCGTAGTACGCCCACAGGTCAGGGTCCGGGGTCTCGGTGATGAACTGGTGCACCATGCGGGCGATCTGGGCTCGGGGGCGTACGTCGGGGTGGGTGACGTCTAGGCGGTCCATGCCGCGCTGGCCGGCGGGGTTCTTGGTGATGGGGAGGGACGGCCAGACGTTGGCCATGAGCCAGCCGTGGCGGCGGATGGCGTCCTGGTCGAACTCAGAGGAGACGGCGTAGAGATCGCGGCCGTCCTCGGCCACCATGCCGATGGAGATCAGGTCGATGGTGTGGCCGTTCTCGAGGAACTCGGTGTCGTAGAAGATCCGCATGGTCATTGCTCCTTCGTGTTCAGGCGGCGTTGTCGAGCATGCTGAGCAGTTCACGGGCGTAGCTGCTGGCGGGGGCTCCCTGCCCGTACCAGCGGCTGGCGAGGTCCCGGGCGCGTTGGACGGCGCACACGTCCCGGAGAGCCCGCTGGCAAGCGCTGCGCTGCGCCTCGGCCTGGGCCTGGAGTTCGGCCCGGAGGTCGGCGATCTCGTTGTCGGCGCCGCGGATCGCCCTGATCGCTGCGGTCAGCCGGGCGCGGAGTTCCGTGTCCGTGGGCTGGCGGCGCGGCAGGATGCACCCGCTGCTCTCGTCCTCGTCCAGGCGGAAGTGCACGACGCCGCCCGTGGCGGGATCCTCGGCGGGGTCCAGCCGGCTGGCCCACTGCATGCCGCGCATGTCCTGGTGGATGTGGCCGCGGTGGCCGGGGCGGAGGACGCACGGGCCGACGGGTGGGCGGTCGGTGTGGGTGGAGTACTCGGCGCAGATGCTGGTCATGGGTGTTTCCGTTCGCGGCGGTTGGGGTTCGGGGGCCGCCCCGCGTGCTGCGGGGCGGCCGGGCGGGTCAGGTGGGCTGTTCGTCGGTGGTGAGTTCGCCGTGGCAGTAGCCGACGCGGCCGTTCTTCATGTAGCGGCGGGGCAGGTGCGTGGTGGTGGCTCCGCAGTGTGGGCAGCCGCTCGGCTGGGCTGTGATGGGCTGCTCGTCGAGGGCGCGGACGGTCGAGCACGGGTACGGCACGGGCACGTTGTCGGTGCTGCCGAGTCCGTACCCGGAGCAGTCGGCACAGATCGTGCGGCCGCGGTGGTCGACGGGGGCGTGCAGGTCCCGCACGCGGTCGATGGCGGCCTCGGCCTGCTCGGCGCGGGTGACGGCCTCACAGGTGCGGTCGTTGTGGTTGCGTGCCTCGTTGAGCTCGCCGTCGACTTCGGCGAGTTGCTGTTCCAGCTCGGCGATGCGGGCGCTCATCTGCTTGATGTGCTCGGCCTGCTGGTCGGCCACGGTCTCCAGCGAGAGCAGGCTCGGGGTGGCCTCGGTGAGGTCGCGCATGCGCTGGTACTTCTCGTCGGTGGTGTGGCCGTCCCAGCCGCGGCAGATGCGGTTCGTGGGTTGGACGTGGGTGAAGAGGTCCATGTCGCGCTCGGCGATGTGCCAGGTCATCTGGCCGGCGGGGGTCTCGATGGTGACGACGGCCCAGTCAGGGGCGGCCGGGTCGGTGTGACCGATGTGGGAGGGGTGGAGGGCTGCGAGGTGGGCAACGAGGTGGGCGCGCTCGCGGTACGTGGCGTTGAGCTGGTCGTGCAGGGCGTCGAGTTGTTCGTCAGTGAGGTCGTCGACCGAAAGCCGCTGAGTCATGACAGGTCTCCCATTCCGATCTTCTTGCGGGCCCGGTAGCTGGCAGTGAACGCACGCTGGCAAGCGCGACAAACACGCCTGCCACGTGCTGTGTAGTGGGTGTTTTCGGCGTCGAACGGGTGCCCTTTGGAGCAGTGAGTCTTGGCCGCATTTGCAGCCTGGAGACTGTTTCCGCGCAGCGTGTTCTCTCGTGCGGTGACAGGCTCCAAGTGCGACGGGTTTACGCATCGCCGGTGCAGGCAGATGACGCCTCCGGTGCATGACGAATCACTGGTGTGACACAGATGGTCGAGCTGAAGCCCGTCCGGAACGGGGCCGACGAGTCGTTCATAGGCCCATACGTGAGCTGGGTACCGAGCGCCGTTGAAGTGGAATTGACCGTACCCGTTGGCGCTGTGGGTGCTTGTCCATAGCCAACAGCCGCTTTTCGTCTTGTCCACGCGGGACATGAAGCGCTCGTCGATATTGCCGGAGAGGTTCAGCAGCGGCTCGGCATGAGGATCTCTACTTCGCTTCCACCGGTTGTAGTGCGGCCCGCAGAGACCGCGGGCATGAACTTTTGCCTCGCAGTTGTCAGCGGCGCAGGGGATGCGGTCGCTCATCGGCTCGGCTCTCCGTACCAGAAGTCCTCGGCCGCTTCGGGGCCGATATTCTCGGCGACCCAGTCGCGGTATTCCTCGTCGGTCAGGGCGTCGGTGGACACGCTGTGGGTGCCGTACCAGTCGCTCATCGGGGCGTCTCCTTGGTGGCGCGGCGGGCGTGCATGCGGGCGAGGATCTGCGTGTTCGTGGGGCGCTCCCAGGCGTGGATCCCGGCGGAGCGGACGTAGCTGAGGCCGTGGGCGCCTTGGGCGTCGCCGCACCATCGGCAGCCGTACGGCGGTGGTGCGGTGCGGTGTCGGACCAGAGTGGCGCTCATCGGGTCGGCTCCTCGGTGGCGCCGAGCGCGCGGCGGGCTTCGTCGACGGCGGTGGCCGCGTTGGGCCAGCAGAAGAGTCGATCGACGCAGAGGGCGCTGATCGCTTCCTGCCAGCCTTCCCGGGTCCAGGCTCGGCCGCCGCCGTATCCGGGAACCATCACGGCCCAGCCGAGCCCGTGAACGAGTTCCTGCCGTCGTACGCGCAGTTCCGTCCCGCCGTGCTCGGGGACGGGGACGCGGTACTCGGTGGCGCAGGCGGCCAGCAGGTCGGCGGCGGCACGCGGCACCTCGGTCACGGCGAGGGCGGCCATGCGGCGGAGCGTCTCCAGCGCGGCCCGGTCCTCGTCGGTGAACTCGTCGCCACGCGAGGCCATTTCGTCTGCGGCCAAGTCCAGGGCGAACGAGAGGAACTGGCGCTCGCCGTCGTCGAGCCGCGCAGTCGTGGGCTTGAGTCCCTTCGGTCCCTGATCGCCGAGGATCTGCCGGGCCGCTTCCGGGCTGGTGTTGATGAGCGCGGTGGCCAGCTCGGACCGGGCGCCGAGGGCTTCGACGCCGGGGTCGGTGGTGTTGGCGATCAGGTCGTCGAGGGATTCGAGGGCGCGCTGGGCGGCCGAGCGCAGACGGGCCGTGTCGTCGGCGGGTGTGGTGGTCACGTGGTCCTCCTGGTGGTGGGTAGGTTGGGTGGGCGCCCGCCCCGAGTCCGACGGGGCGGGCGCGCGGCGTGTCACGGGGTTCGGCGGTCGATGTCCGATACCCATGCGGCGCAGACGGCGGCTACCTGGATCAACTCGGTACGGAGCTTCGCGTGGTCGCGTTCGGCAAATGCCTCAGCGACCTCCTCGGCGAGGATGTCGGCCCACGTCCCGTAGCCGGAGCCGAACGCGTCCTGGCACCAGCGGCGGGCACGGTCGGCATCGTCCTGCTGGCTCTTGTTGCCGGTGCCGTCGGGGTGGTGCTGGTCGCCGAACTTGGCGAGCTGCGCCTGCCGTTCCTGGTCGATCTCCTCGGCGAACTGTCGGATGCCGGGTGTGGTGAAGAGGGTGGGGTACATCAGAGGCTCCAGAGGGTGGGTTGCAGGTGGGTTAGGGGGAGTTCGGTCTGTCCGGGTACGTGGTGGTCGGGTGGTGGTGTGGGGATGTGGGGTCCTGTGTGACCTCCTGTGCGTCTGTGGCAGGTGGGGCCGACTCCTCGGGCCTTGGACGTCTCGGACTTCAGGAGACGGCCGCACACGCGGCACGACGGGGTGGTCATGGCTCCTCGTCGAACTCGTCGTTAGGCCACTCGTCCGCGGTGAACGGCCCGCCTAGATCAGGCATTGCGAAGACGCTCCCGAAACCACCCGTCCCCTCCACGAACCGCAGCTCACGGTCAACCGCTCGGTACGCACGCACCTTCTCCATCGACCTCCGGCAGACGCGGCACCGCCACGGCCTGCGGAGCGTGATCCACTGGCTGCGGAAGCACCAGGTGCATGCCGCGTAGTACAAGGACGGGCCGTGCGGCGTCTCCCAGTTCGCGTAGCCGCACAACAGCCGCCGGCCGGGCCGCGTCGGGTCGGACGGGAGCTGCTGTCGTCCGATGAGGACGAGCTCCCCGCCGGGCCAACGGCAGGCGCAATCTCCGGCACAGCAGCAGGCTCGGGTCTGCGCGAGCTCCACGGTCTTCTCGACCCGGGGGATGCCGGGTCCCTTGGCCTCGATCCAGGTGCCGAGTTCGGGTAGCCAGAAGTCGGGGATGTAGACGGCGCCGGAGGGGAGCGTGAGGGTCTCGGGCTCGTACTCCCACCGGATGTGGTTGGCGTCGAGGGTGCGGGCCCAGTCGGCTTCGAGGCGGGAGCGGAAGGTGGTGTCCCCGTAGGTGGTGGGGACAGCGTCCAGGTTGGTGAGCGGGTCGGTCACGAGACACTCCGCAGTCCGCGACGAAGGTCGGGGCCGTCGAAGCCGACGACAGTCGCGGTCTGCGCGAGACGGGAAGCGAGCCGGTCACCCAGGCGAGTCACCAGGTCAGGCGTAGGCGACCCGGTCTTGATCGGCAGGTTGGTGGTGATCAACAGCGGCAGAGACTCGTTGTACCGGTGGTTCACGATCCGGTACGTGGCCTCCTCGGTGAACTCGGACAGCTTCTCGGTGCCGAGGTCATCGAGAAGGAGGAAGGGGATCCGCATGAGGCGCTTCAGCTCGGTCTCGCTGCCCTTGTCGGACCCACCGGGGCGCAGAAGGCCGTACAGGTCGGGCGCGGTGGTCGCGATCATGTGGAAGTTGCAGGGCCCGGCTTCTGCGACCCTTCGCAGCGCCCCGTATGCCTGGTGGGTCTTCCCGGTACCGATGTTGCCGTGAAGGACGAGAATCCCGGCGCTGCGGATATCGATCGAGGCGTGGTCGGCCCACGCCTGCACCACCGGGTCGGTGGCTGTTGCCTGCCGGTATCGGTAGGGGGCGGCGGTGGACCAGCGGCTGAGGGCGAACTCGGCGCGCTGGCGGCGGTGGTACTCGGGATGGCCAGGATCGTCGGGGGTGGGGGTGTTGTCGACGGGGCCTGCGGTGACGTCGGGGGCGTGCTGGGCAATGCCGGCCATGAGGCGGGCGAGCATGGACGGCTTCTGCTCGGCGAGGGTCTGGGGTTCGGGCACGGGGTGCTCCTTAGAAGTGGCCGAGGTCTGCGGCGCGTTCTTCGGGGGTGGGTTCGCGGTACGGCTGCCAGCCGCCAGACACGGCGCGGAGCGGCGGGCGCTCGGTGCCGGGGCGGGGCAGCGGCGGCAGTTCGCTCCAGCCGCGCATGAAGTACTTCGCGGAGTCGATGTTGGTGCGGGCTGCTGCTCGGACTGCGTAGTCGATGAGGGCGGGGACGCCGCTCTTCGTGATGAGGGCGAGGACGGGGAACCACTGGTCGCCCTTGAAGGGCCAGCGGACGTTGACGCCTGCTGCGGTGATGCCTTCGACGAGGGGCAGGGCTGCTTCGGGGATGCCGTAGCTGAGCCGGTCGTCGGCTGGCTCCTCCTGCTTGCTTGCTGAGGGGGTAGTAGAGGAGGGGTAAAGAGGGGTAGGGGTCCCGGATTCCGGGACACTGACGTCCCGGATTCCGGGACACTGAGCCGGTTCAGTGTCCGGGTTTTCGGGACACTGACCAGACTGCTCAGTGTCAGCAATTCCGGGACGCTGAGGGGTGTCAGTGTCAGGAGAATCGGGACACTGAGAAGGGGTGTCAGTGTCCGGGTTTTCGGGACACTGAGGTTCCGCGAACATCGGGATCTTGTACTTCGCGGTCCCGTTCTTCTGGCCGGCCGTCAGCTTCTCCAGGGCGCCCTTCGCGGCGAGCGTCTTGAGGACGGCGTACAGCTGGGAGCGGCTGAGCTTCGCCCCGCGCAGCACCTCGGGGCGCTCAACGCTGTTCCACGTGATCCGGGTGTCTTCGTTGGCGTCCTCGGCCAGGACGACGAGGAGAAGCTTCTCCCGGTGCGTCAGGGCCTCGGGTGCGCTGTTGAGCACCTCGACCATCAAGCGGATTCCCACGGGCTGTCTTCTCTCAGTCGTGCGTGGTTGAAGGGCTGCGTCTTGGCAGGTCCGGCCCTCCCCTGCCATGCTACTTTAAAGATTGGTAATTATGGAAAGGATGGTCATGACTTACACTCTCGCCATGGCGTCTGATCTGGAGCCCCGCATTGCCGAAGACGGCATTCAGGACGTGCCGCTCACCCGGGCACGCGCGCTCCTGACCCGACTCATCGAGCAGGTCCGCGAAGACGGGCTGGTCAGCGCCCTCACCGTCCGCGGCCGGCGCCGCGCCTACCTCGTCACCCCGGACGCATTCGACGCGGCACAGTCGGATCACCGCATGGTCCGGGCCTTCCACGCTGCTGCTGGGGAAAGGCCGCAGCCGGAAAGGACGGCGGACTTCCTGGCGCTGATGGCCCGCAAGCTGACGGAAGTCGAGGAGCGGGACGCTGCTGCTGCACGGCGTATCGCTGACTACGAGCCCTGAGCGCATCCCGTCCTCCTCTCTGGCCCCGTACCGAGGTGCGGGGCTTCGTGCTGTGCGGGTGGTGGCCCGGGGCGCGGCGGCCCCGGGCCGGAGGGTCAGCCCTGTGCGAGCTGTTTTTCGTACGCGTCGCCTGCGGCCTGACACGCGTCGTCGACCGGTTCGCCAAACTGGAGGTGCCGGTAGTACGCCTTCGTCGTCCCGCAGACGGGCCAGCTCTCCTGGCTGCTGGCCTGCTCGGCGAGCCACCGCTGCCGCGGGGTCATCCCGGCGCGGACGCCGAAGCGGTGCTTCAGGCCCTTGCCTGCCTCTTCCTTGGCCGTCGCTTCCCGGCAGGCGTCGATGACGGGGCAGGCGCGGCAGAGATTGATCGCGAGGAGTCGGTTGGCCGCCTCGCCCTGGTCGGCGTACCAGAGGTCGCTGCCCGCGTAGGGCGGCCGGGCGCACACGGCGTTGGCGGCCCATTCCGCCAGCCGGACCAGGGTGTCGGGGGCGCAGCTCATGACGCCTCCGTCCTGGCCAGGTCGTGCGCCAGAGCCCGCTCGAGATGGCGTTTGGTGACACCCAGACGGTGCGCGGCCTGCTCGCGGCTGTAGCCCTGCGTGCCGGTCAGCCACAAGGCGTCCTCGGCGATCGCTGTGTACCGGTCGACGCGCTCTCCGAGGTCCGGCGCGGCGGCAGGACTGTCGATGTAGTCGTCGTCCCACGCGGCAGGCGGCGCCCATCCACGGGAGGCTGCGAGAGCGCGAGCCTCGCTGACCCACCTGGGCCCGATACCCGCGGCGGCGGGGTCCTGGTCCCACAGCTCCTCGTACAAGCTGCGGACGGTCAGGGCAGTGGCCGCGTACGTGGTTGTCACCGACTGGTTGACCTGGTCATTGATGGTGTTCCGGTCGATGCCCGCACGGCGTGCGATCGCGCTCTGCGGCCAGCCGACAGCGACCAGGGCGCGGAGACGACGCTGTGTGCCGCACGCGTCGACGAGCGCCGTCGGCGCCACCGATTCGAGGACCGGCTTCACCGCGAGGATCTTGTCAGCGGTGGCGGCACGGACCCGCTTGGACGGGCCACGTCCGCCACCGCCGTACATGAGGCGGCACATGGTGCTGGTGGCCAGGCCAGCGAGAATGCACGTGCGGTTCCGTCCGATGCCGTATCCGGCGAGCATGTGGACATGGGCGCGGACGGGTTCGGCATCGACGTAGGGCTGCCAACGGCCGTACGCGATGAGGCGGGTGCGGGTGTTCATGTAGTCGCGGAACCGACGCGTGCACTGGGCGCATTTGCAGTGGTGATACTTGGCGCGAGTCAAAGTCCCGTGAGCGGGGAGCGGCCGAGCAGCGGTGGTCACTGGTCCCCCTTGGTCGTGCCGCACCAGGTGCAGGCCCAGGACCGCGGCGCGGCGGCCGGGATGTGGCGGGTGGTCATGTGGCGGCAGACTGGGTCGTCACACGCCAACCAGCGGGTGCCTGGTACCAGTTCGGCCCCGTTGATCTCGGCGGTGCGGCGCCCGCACGCCTGGCAGGTCAGCACCCCGCCGTCGACGGTGTGGGTGGTGAGCCGGTCCCAGCCACAGCAGAGGCACCCGGCGACGCGGGTGATCCGCGGCGAGTCCATCGGCACGGCCCGGTGCTGGCCGGCGGGAGCAACGAGGCGGCGCACAGCGGTCAGCGGGTTCATGCCGTCCTCCTGCTCTGGTGCGGGACGAGCGGCCACTCGGGCCGGACCGTGGCCGCTTCGTGCTCGCGGCCGGGGGTGCGGGCGAGGTAGCCCGCGTACGACGCGGCCTGCTGGGCGGCCCACTGCCGCTGAACGGCGTGCAACTGGTCGAGGGCGGTGCCGCGGAGCTGCGGCCACCGCTCGGCCAGCACCCAGGCGACGCGGCAGGCGGCGAGCGCGTCCGCGTCGGCGGTGTGCGCGGCGTCGAGCCGGAGCCCGTAGTGCGCGCACAGGTCGGTGAGACGTCGGCGGCCGGGCCTGTACGGGTCGACCGCCTTGTCCATCACCCGCGGGTCGATGACCCGGAGCTCGTCGCCGACCAGGTCAGCGAGGGGCGTGACGCCGTACCGGCGGGCCTCGCGGTCCAGGAGTGTGAGGTCGTAGGGGGCGTTCATCACGACGATGGGCGTGCCGTCGGTGACGGCCTCGGCGAGGGCGTGGACGATGTCCTCGACCACCTCGGCAGCCGGGCGACCATTCGCACGCGCCTGCTCGGTGCTGATGCCGTGGACGGCGGTGGCCTCGGCGGGGATGTCGATGCCGGGGTCGGCGAGCCAGATCCTGGGGGTGACCGGTTGTCCGTCGCCGCATCCGACGATGCAGGCGGTGACGATGCGGTCGGCCTCGACGTCGACGCCGGTTGTCTCCAGGTCGAAGCCGACGAGGCGTCCGGTGTGCCAGCTCATGCGGCACCGCCGGTGATCTGCGGGAGGGGCAGGTGGGACAGGGCGCCCGACCGCCATGCCTCGGCGATCAGCTCACGCTTCTCGTCCGGCACCGTCATGCGCGTGTACGCCGTCCGCCCCTGCAAGGCCACGCCGGGCACCTCGTGGATGACGCCGGTCTCCGGATCGGCCCACTCCGCACGGCCAGTTGCAGTGACCTCCTTCAGCACCAGCGCCTGCCATGCCGGACGTACCTCGGTCACGAGCCGGGAGGAGATCTCGGTTGGCCGGACTTCGCGGGCCCACTTCAGGAACAGGTCCGGGTCGGTGACCGCCGCGGCGGCCTTCGGCTGGACGAGCGTGGCCTTGCCGATGTCCTGCCCGTCGGGGAGAGAGAGCCCGATTTGCTGGGTGCCGGTCTCCTCCTTCGCGGCCCGGAGGCCGTCCTGCAACTCCTTCTTCGCGGCCTTCAGTTCGTCGCCGATGGCTTCGTGGAGGGTGGTGAGGATCGCGGCGCGGGCCGCGATGTCCTTCAAGCTCATGGGATGCTCCTTGGTGGGGCCGCCCGCATTCCCCGCGGGCGGCCCCGATAGCGGGGTCAGGCGGCGGCGGGGCGGATCTGCGCGGTGAGCGCGCGGATCGCGTCGACGGGGGCTTCGGCGAGCGGCATGCCGAGTGCCTGCTCGGTGCCGGTCTCGAAGTCCTCCAGCCGTGCCTCCTCGGCGGCGGCGCGGAGGTCGGCGACCGCGGCGGCGTAGTCGTCCTCGGGGCTCAGCACCTCGGCATCGACCACTTCGTCCGCCGGGGCGGGCTCGGCGGCGGGCGCCGCAGCGGCGGCCATCGCCTTGCCGACAGCGGCGATCTGCGCCAGGTACTCCGGCACCGCTCCGTCCTGCGCGGCCTCGCGGTAGATCTGCCGCACCGCATCGGCGTCAGCGGCCTCGTGAGCCTCGTGGAGGTAGTCCCGGCCCTGCGCGGCGGTCTGCGGTGCTGCCGTCGCCCACGGGTCCGTCTCGCCCGGCTGGACGCGGCGCAGGTGTCGTTCGGCCGGGGCCGGGTTGTCCGCCTGTGCCATCTCCTCAGCCGTGTACACCCCGGCCAAGTCATGCGGGAACGCCATCCGCAGAGCGAGCGCCTCGGCGCACTTCGCCGTCATCGTCGCGGGCATCTTCAACCACATGCCCGTCGGCGTCCCGTCCTTCTTCGTCTGGACGTACTCCGAGTACCGGGCCACAGCGGGGAACCGCTGGCCGTTCCGAACCACGACCACCTTCGCGGCGGCCGGCGGCTCGTCCGACAGCCACACGTCGTGCCAGCGGCCCGACTTGTCACACCACAGGGTGTCCTCGTAGCCGAGCGCACCGCCGTGCTCGGCGATGACCCGGTGAGCGATGACGCGGTACCCGTCGATGCTGGTCTGCGGGGTGAACACCTTGCGGCGCTGCTGCCCGTTCCACCGGCCGATCAGGTAGATCTGCCGGGAGAACGGGTCGAGCAAGGTGCGCTGGCAGAGGTGCAGGAACGCAGACAGCTCGGCGCCGGTGACGTCGTTGTCGATGCCGGACTGCTGAAGTACGGCCTGCTGGTCCGGGGTCCACGCGGTCTGGTCGGGGCGGATGGCGAGGCTGCCGCCCGCCGTGGCGATCTCGGTCATGCGGTCACTCCGGTGGTGTGGAGGAGGGCGGCCACGAGGGCCAGCCCGGCGAGGGGAAGAGCGAGGATGAGGGCGCAGGACGCCCCGGCGGCGGGGCCGTGGTCGAAGGACGCGCGGTCCTGGAGTTCGCGCATGCTGCGGCCCGTGGTGGGCCGGGTGTCGCGGGTCCAGGTCCCGCCGAACGTGGACGGGCGGTTGCTCATGCCGCCACCTGCTGACGAGCCGCGTCGTACAGGTCGATTCCGTGGCGGATCGCGTGGCAGCACCACAGGAACTCGGGCTCGTAGTCGTGGAAGTCCCACTCCCACACGTCGCTGAACTCGTAGCCCTGGTAGCAGAAATCCTCAATGAGGTTCCGCGCCGCGTGCTCGTCGCTCAGGTCGTCGTTGAGGACCCACCTGCGCAGGTGCTTGCCGGTGCCGGGCGGCACGCCTTCCCAGCGGGCGTCGTTGACGAACTGCTCGACTACGCGCCGACGGAGCAGCTGCTCGGAGTACTCCTTGACGGAGCGCCGCCCACCGCCAAGCTTCTCCGCCCAGTAGTGCGGGTTGATGCCCGGACGGTCGGAGCGGAAGAACTGGAACATGTCGTCGAGGCGGGTGAAAACGTAGCCGCCGCCGACGTCGCCCCGCATGGCCAGGGATCCGGGCCAGGTGACGATCTCGAACCAGTACTCACTGTTCTGGGGATTCATGAACCGCAGGTGCCGGTACAGGCCATCGTCGTGGAGGACGGTCATCGCGTGGTTGGCGGTGTCCCGGGCGAACCGGGCGGTGATGTCGGTGGTCACAGCGCGCCTCCGTGGGCGTGGTTGAGGCGGTAGCAGCGGCGTCCGGGGTCGGTGTCGTCGAGGACGAGGAGCCCCTGCCGGGCGAGGGTCGCGAGGTCGTCGCGGGCGGTCTTCCGCAGCGGGGCGGCGTACTCACGGGCCCGGTACAGGCGCTGCACCCGACAGGTCGTCCACTCGCCCTGGTAGTCACGGACCGCGCGGCGCAGGAGGGAGAGACGGTCGGCGGCGCTCATGCGGCCCCCGCCTCACGCTGTGCCGGGACCGGGCGCGGAGCCACAGCCAGGCGCAGAGCCTTGACCAGTCGCAGCACCTGCCCGCCATACATCGGCACCGTGCCGCCGTCGGTCAGCTCGTCGAGCAGGGTCTGGACGGCTGCGTCCCGCTCGTGCGTGGCGTGCGAGTCGCGGCCCTGGTGCCGGGCGGACCGGTCCAGGTCGGCGATGGCCTGGAGGTCGTCGAGGAGACCGGGGCCGTCCTCGGAAGCGGCCTCCGCCAAGGCGAGGACCAGCGTCGACAGGTAGTGCGTCATGTCGAGGGCGACCCCGGACGGGGTGGCGTCGACGGAGATCCGGAACGGGCCGGTCACGGGGAGCTCAGACATCGGATCCTCCGTCGTGCTCGTCGTCGTGCGTGAGGACCCACCGGCGCGCCCGCAGGTCCCACTCGATGTGCTCGTCGCTGAAGGGCGCGCTGATGTGGCCGTCCGGCTCGACGTGGAACACGACGTCCGCGTCGACCAGGGCATTCAGCCCGGCGACGGCCTGCTCCCACGGGGATGCCTCCTCCGGCCCGGCAACCTCGTCCTTCGCCCGGAGCATCCGGCGCGCCGCCTCAGCACCCGGGCGCAGATCGCGGGGAGATACGACCGGGTCCAGCGCGGCGCGGGTGTTGCACGGCCACGTCTCGTCGTCGGCGAAGCAGTGATCCGAGTCCGCGTGCTTCCGATGCAGGGCGAGGACCGCAGCCTGCTGCGCCTCCAACTCGGCGACCCGGGCCCGCAGCTCACGCCGACCTCGACGCGCCGACTCCAGTGCCAGCCGCAGCCGCACGTTCTCCCGTTGCTCCTCCCACGCATCGAGGTACGCCTCGGTCAAAGTGGTGTGCATGCTGGTACCGGGCTCCAGCGCCAGCCACCCGGCAACCTTCGGCCGGTCGTCCAGGTTCAGCAGCAGCGCCACCGGCCGCCCGTCGGCCGCGATGCAGCCGATCGTGAGGACCTGCTCCTCCTCCGGCGCGGGCTCCATCGCGATGTCGAACCGGCGAACGATCAGCGGCTCGTCGCCCGGTTCCGGCGTCATCGGGGCGCTCATGCCGCCACCGCCATCGCGCGCGTCGCAGCCGAGCAAATCCCCTTGACCTGGATCCGCACATCACGCCACGTCACATACAGCGAGGCGCTGTACATCCGGCCCGACGCCCCGACGAACTCCAGCTCGCGGACCTCGCCGCCCAGCACCTCGGCGTACGCGCCAACGACCGGCCGCATGTCCACGCCGGCGTTCACGACGACGCCCATCAGCGGGCCGCCGCCCTCCGGCAGCGTCCAGTCGAGCAACGGCAGATGCGGGTTCTCGGCGAGCAGCTGGACCAGCGCCGTCGCGGCACCCAACTGCGGGATAGGCTTGTTGTTCACGGTGACCTCTTCTTTCTGAGCGGTTGAGGTGAGCTGAGGGGCTGTTCCGGACCGGGCGTGGTCTGGGCGGCCCCGCCGTCTTTTCTGGTCAGGCCGCAGCCGACTTGGAGCGCCGCGAGCGAGCTACTGCCGACGCGAGCGCCATCCGCGAGAAGTGCGCCTTGCGAAGGTGAGCCGCCACACGGGCGATCTGCTCCTCCGAAGCGTCCGGGTGCATCTCCCGGGCCTGCTTCGCGAACCGGTCATCGGCCGCGGCCCGCGCCTTTGCCGTTCGGCTCGCCGGGTCAGTCGTGTTCGCCCAGCTCGCGTGCGCTGCGAGACGAGCGCGGAGACTGCGGATCTCGGGGTCCATCTGAAACATCCTCCTTATCCCCATCCCCGAACGGGGATGAATGGGGCGTGAAAAGCGCTCTCCGTCTTACGCCGACCGCCTCCGCGAGAGCGGCGGCCTCGTCGGCGTCAACAGTGGGGCGCTCTTCCGTGATCAGCCGGTGAACTTTCGTGTACGAGAGGCCGGTGGCCTCGGCCAGGCTGCGCACCGTATGACGAACCCCGGCCGACCCGGGGCGCTTCATCAGCTGCTGGAGCAGTTGGCCGTCATGGATGCGGTACCTGCGGTTGTGCATGCGGAGCCTTTCGCTATCCCCATCCTCGAACGGGGATAGCCATAGCTAAGCACAGCGCTCAGCTTGTGTCCACAGGACGCGCGTGACCCCTTCGAGGCGTCAACACCGTGAGGGCTTTTCGGTCTCTTTGTGCAGGCCGCATACCCATTCACGGACAGGGATGTGGACAATGAGTACTAGCTGGTGGCCTGGGCAGAAGGTGAAGCCGACACACCTTCCACCGCCCACACATGGGGAGCGTGCGTGCAATGACGAGCAAGCCTGAGACCTTGGCGAGTCTGGTGGCTGGAGCGGTGGACAGCGGCGGCCTCACGTTCGCCCAGCTGTCGGACCGTGCCACCGATCCCGAAAGCGGGTACCGGGTGAGTCCGAACGTGCTGTGGAAGGTGGCCCGCCAGAAAGGCGTCAAGCTCAACCCGGAGCTGGTGCGCGCGATCGCGGCCGGCCTCCGCATCCCCCTCGAGCGTGCGGCAGCCGCAGCGGCCTATGAGTTCGCTGGCTACGTGGCGTCGGGCGTAGGTGGCGGCATGGTGGTCCATGAAGAGGGGGCTGACATTTCCGAAGCGTCCAAGTCGCGCGCGATTATGACCAGTTGGGGGGAAGAGGAGTCATAGGTTCCGTACAATGACCCCGTAGGGTGACGGTGCTTCAGGTGGTGACCGGAAGTTTCCGCAGGTAGTTCCGTGCCGGATTACTATCTGGTGACGTTGTGGGGGCGTAGAGTAACGGAACCTCGCAGCGATCGAACGCCTGTGCGGACGAGTGTGCGCGCAGGCGTGGACAGGGGGTCATGTGGCGACCGAGGTGCTTGTCGAGCGGACCAGCCTCGACGATGGCGTTGTGATGATCTTCAAGGAGTTCGGCCGAC
>NZ_JBFAXK010000043.1:0-42254 GCF_040680715.1 Nocardia sp. NPDC051981
CGAACGCTCGAACTTACGCAGCCGGTAGCTGCGGCGAGTGCCATCGTCGTGCATCACGGTGATGAAGTCGGCCGAAACCTCTTCCACCACACCGGCCTTCTGGTTCACGACCACGTCACCGGCGTCGACGGCGGCGCGCAGCTCCATGCCGGTGCCGACCAGCGGCGACTCGGAACGGATCAGCGGCACGGCCTGACGCTGCATGTTCGCGCCCATGAGGGCACGGTTGGCGTCGTCGTGCTCGAGGAACGGAATCATGGCGGTCGCGACCGACACCATCTGGCGCGGCGAGACGTCCATGAAGGACACCTCGGTCGGCGCGACGAACTCCATCTCCTCGTTGCCGCGGCGCGCGAGCACCTTGTCCTCGAGGAAGTTGCCGTCGGCGTCCACCGGAGAGTTGGCCTGCGCACGAACGTGGCGGTCCTCCTCGTCGGCGGTCAGGTACTTGACCTCATCGGTGACGCGGCCGTTCACGACCTTGCGGTACGGAGTCTCGATGAAACCGAACGGGTTGACCCGCGCGTACACCGACAGCGAGCCGATCAGGCCGATGTTCGGGCCTTCCGGGGTCTCGATCGGGCACATGCGGCCGTAGTGCGACGGGTGGACGTCACGAACTTCCAGGCCGGCGCGCTCACGGGACAGACCACCCGGGCCCAGCGCCGACAGACGACGCTTGTGGGTCAGACCCGACAGCGGGTTGTTCTGGTCCATGAACTGCGACAGCTGCGAGGTGCCGAAGAACTCCTTGATCGCCGCCACGACCGGGCGGATGTTGATCAGGGTCTGCGGGGTGATCGCCTCGACGTCCTGGGTGGTCATGCGCTCACGCACGACGCGCTCCATGCGGGACAGACCGACGCGGATCTGGTTCTGGATCAGCTCGCCAACCGTCCGCAGACGACGGTTGCCGAAGTGGTCGATGTCGTCGACGTCGACCGGGACCTCGGAGCCGCCGGGGGCGGTCATCAGGCGATCGCCCTGGTGCAGGCGGACCAGGTACTCGATCGTCGCGACGATGTCTTCCTTGGTCAGCGTCGAACCGGTGACCGGCTTGTCCAGATTCAGGCCGAGCTTCTTGTTGATCTTGTAGCGACCGACGCGAGCCAGGTCGTAGCGCTTCTCCTTGAAGAACAGGTTCTCCAGCAGGGTCTGCGCGGACTCCTTGGTCGGCGGCTCGCCCGGACGCAGCTTGCGGTAGATGTCGAGCAGCGCCTCGTCCTGACCCGGGGTGGAGTCCTTCTCGAGGGTGGACATCATGATCTCGGAGAAGCCGAAGCGCTCGGTGATCTCCTCGGTCGTCATACCCAGCGCCTTGAGCAGCACGGTGACCGGCTGCCGGCGCTTGCGGTCGATGCGGACGCCGACGGTGTCGCGCTTGTCCACGTCGAACTCCAGCCACGCGCCGCGCGACGGGATGACACGCACGGAGTGCAGCGTCTTCTCGGTGGACTTGTCGATCGACTCATCGAAGTACACGCCCGGGGAACGGACCAGCTGCGACACGACGACGCGCTCGGTGCCGTTGATGATGAACGTGCCCTTGTCGGTCATCATCGGGAAGTCACCCATGAAGACCGTCTGAGACTTGATCTCACCGGTGTTGTTGTTGATGAACTCCGCGGTCACGAACAGCGGCGCCGCGTAGGTCATGTCCTTGTCCTTGCACTCCTCGATGGAGGCCTTGACCTCTTCGAAGCGTGGGTCGGAGAAGGACAGCGACATGGAGCCGGAGAAGTCCTCGATCGGAGACAGCTCCTCGAGCACCTCCTCGAGGCCCCCGACGGGATCGGTGACGTCGCCGCGCGCGGTGGCACGCTCACGCCAGTCTGCTGAACCGACCAGCCAGGCGAACGATTCGGTTTGTAGATCGAGAAGTCCGGGAACCTCCAGGGGCTCACGAATCTTCGCGAAAGACACCCGCTTCGGGGCTCCGGGGATACCGGCCTTGGTCTGGGTGGAGACTGCCAAGATGCGTCCTTCCAGCACCTCACGCGCGTCGCGTGGTGGTCCGCGACCGTCGCTTGTCTGCTACGAATTCCGCTGGTTACGACCCGAACGAAACCCGAACAGCAAACAGCGGAAGTAACACCGGAAGGTGGAACTTTCGTGATGTGATCGAGGTATGGACAGGAGGCAGCCAGCGCAACGTCCAAAACTACACCCAAACCTACGGGGGTGTCAAAGTACCACCCGTGGCGATCCGTGGGCGGCATCTTCGCCCCGGTGTGTCCGTGTCGATATCCCGGCGATCAGAACGCCGATATCACCACAGCCGAGTGACGGTCTCCACACGGTTTTCCGGCCGGGCCGCAAGTCCGCTGGCTGCGTTCGCAAGGCCCTCGCCGGCGTTCTGTCCCCTGTGACAGCCGCCGCTGTTGTGAATAGCGTGACGGGTCGGACGAAACTCGTCAAGTGGCGGCCCGAGTTGACAAATCGCGAGATCGCCTGTCCCCCTACAAGATCACCTTCCGACGTCGTGCGATGCCGGAAAGACACCGGCATCCGACGGCGGGAGGCGCTTACTTGTCGGTGATGTCGGCGGCCAGCCAGTGACCGCCGACCTTCTGCATGCGCAGCACGATCGGACCCGAGGCGAGCGGTTCGGGCTTGCCATCCTTGACCGCGGAGATGTTCAGGTTCACCAGAAGCTCGGCGCGGTCGCCGGTGAGAAGGGTCACGCCGATCGGATCGGTTTTGACGTCGGTGTCGGTCTGGGT
Source organism: Nocardia sp. NPDC051981 (assembly GCF_040680715.1). Lineage (NCBI taxonomy): Bacteria > Bacillati > Actinomycetota > Actinomycetes > Mycobacteriales > Nocardiaceae > Nocardia > Nocardia sp. NPDC051981. The sequence goes on from NZ_JBFAXK010000043.1 coordinate 2,724, forward strand.
CTGCTTGATGGTCTCGACCGTGGTGTCGACGTACTTGGCGAAGTCCTTCTGCATCTTGTCGGTGAGCACCGAGTTGACCGAGGCCTTCCACTTGTCGATCTCGGCGGCCTTGTAGCCGTAGAGCGTGGTCAGCGCGTGGTCGCCAGCGGCCTTCACCTCGTCGGTGGCCTTGTTGTCGACGTAGGCCAGATTGCCCGAGTCCGAATCGGGCTTGCTCACCCAGTGATGCACGGCACCGGCGATCGCGAAGGCCAGCAGTAGCGCGGAGAGCGCTGCGCACACCGCGGCGACACCCCAGTCGCGCCAAAATCCGCCCTGGCCGGTCGGCTTGGAATACTGTTGCGGGGCACTGTCTTTGGACAGACTCGGACCGCGTGGCGGGGTGGTGCGCGGCGCGGTCCGATCCGAACGCTCGGAGGTGGACCGGGCGCTCGTGGTCTTCCGCTCGGTGCTCCCGGCCTGGACGTCGGCGGCGGTGGTGCGCGACGCGGTGCCGCGCTGGGCGGCCGGGCGGCGCGGGGTGACGCGGTTGACGGGTCGTTTCCGGTTGGCCATGGTCACTCCCTCCTAGTTGCCCGGCTTGGGGGTGGGCTGGGTCGAAGTCGGCTGCTGTGGCGCGCCCTGCTGCGGCGCGGCCGAGCCCAGGGGCACCGGCTCGCCGAGGTTCTGCGCCTTCTCGGCCTTCCAGGTGCTGCCGACCTTGACCAGGTCGAGGGTCCACAGCTGGCGGAAGGACGCGGGCTGGCCACCGGGCCAGCTGCGGGTGATCTTCAGGACAGCGAAGGCGGAGGCGTGGTCGAGCTCACTGTTGAGTGCGGTGACCGTGATGCCCTCGACGGCGGCCTCGATGCGGGTCTTGGAGTCCTGGGCGGTCTGCTTGAGCTGGTCCTGCCCGTCCTCCTGCTGCTTGAGCAGCTCGCCGGTCATGGATGACCGGATGTTCGCCAGCGACCCGTCGATGTTGTCCGGGTTGATGGACATGAGGTTGACGGCGGCCTGGCGGGCGTCGGTCAGGACGGCGTCGCGGGCATCGGCCCGGGAGCTGTCCTTGGCGTCACCGAACCAGATGAATCCGACCACGGCGGCGGCGATCACGGACACCACCAGCAGCGCGGCCGCGCCGACGGTGACGAGCTTCCGCGGGTCCGAGCCGGCCGCGCCGGATGTCGGTGGCAGCTCGGCGACCTGCTCAGCGGGCTCGTCCGGCACAGCGGCCGGCTCGGTGGGCTCGTGCGGCACGGTGGCCGGCTCAGCGGTGGATTCGGCCGACTCCGGCACGGCGGCCGGCTCGGCCGACTCCGTCTCGGATGCGGCCGGCTCCGGCGCGACGTCCGCCGAGGACGCGTCCGGGGTTGTTTCGGGAACCGGCGGGGTTGCCGGCTTCTCGAGGTTCGCCCCCGATTCGCTGTCCTTGTGCTGACTCACGCCGCCACCATACTTTCCTCTCTTCGCGCCCTGGTCGGGACCGTGTGCCATCTCGCTGCCGGAGCGTGCCGGGCAGCTCGGTCAGTGCTTGGGCGTGACGCCCATGAGCGTGGCCAGCTGGGTGGCCACCGGGTTCAGGTTGAGCTTGTCCGGGTCGTACTTCGGCTTGTCGTCCCAGGGCTGCCCGACGCTGGGGTCGGCAAGCTCCGCGCGACTGGCGCCGCGGACATCGGTCTCGCTGCCCTGCGGCACCGCGCACCCGGCCTGGGTATTGAGCGGGAAGTCGTCGCGGGTGTCGTCGAAGTTGGGGTTCTGGGCCTTCATCTGGTCCAGAATCCGTTGTGTGCCTTCGTATCCCACCGTGCAGGCGGGCGGGTTATTGGTCTCCAGCACCAGGCCGAAGTGGGTGGTGCCGTCACCGGGTGCGGTGGACGAGCCGCCCAGCGGCAGCAGCGGCAGCATCTGCAGTACCGGGCCGAGGGCGTAGAACTTCGGCGAGATGGCCAGCAGCAGGGTGCGCAGGTTGGTGAGGTCCTTGGTCAGCGCCGGGCCGCTCTCCTGCAGCAGGTGCTGGATCGCGGAGCCCGCGTCGGTGCCGGTGCCGATGAGGCGGCGGATATCCGGGTCGTTGGACTTCAGCTGCGCGGTGAGCTTGTCGAGGCCGTCACTGAACTGCAGGATCGCCGGGGACTGCTCGGCCTGGGTACCCAGCACGGTGCGGGCCGAGCGGATCAGCGCCAGGGTCTGCTGCAGGTTGTCACCGCTGGCGGTGGCGCTGAACTTGTTGAGCGAGTCGATCAGGATCTTGAGGTCGTCACCCTTGCCGTCGAACGCCTTGCCCAGCTCGGTGATGGTGGTGGACAGCGCCTTCAGGTCGGTGGTGCTGGCGAAGTGGTCCACGCTGGTGAGCAGTTCCTCGACGTGGACGGGCAGCTGCGCGCCGACGATGACCGAGCCGTCCTTCAGGTACGGCCCGCCGGCGCTGGTGGGCTGCAGGTCCACGTACTGCTCACCGATGGCGGAGCGGTCGGCCACCACCGCCTTGGCATTGGCGGGGACCTTGGGCTTGCCGGAGTTCATCTCGAGGGTGATGAGCACGCCGTCGGGGGTGACGTCGAGGTCGCCGACCCGGCCCACGGGAACACCGCGGTAGGTGACCTCCGCGCCCTTGGACAGGTTGCCGGTTTCGGCGGCCTCCACCTTCACCTTGTACAGCCCGAAGCCGAGCATATTGTCCAGCCGCACGTACTTGGCGCCGACGAACACGACGCCGAGCACCGCGATGACCGCGAAGGCGATCAGCTGATTACGCACCAGACGAGTCATCGCGGACCACCCACTCCCAGCTGCTCGAGAATCGATCCCAGCGGATCGGTCGGTCCCGGCTGCCCGATCGGCCGCACCACGGTGGGCGGCAGCGGCAGCAGCGAGACGGTCGGCCAGCCGCCGCGCGGCCCGTTGCCGTTGTAGTACGGGTTGGTCGGATCCACGTTGACCTGGCGGCCCGCGGGCGGCAGGTACTGCGGATCCTGTTTGCCCACACCGAGATTCGACAGCAGGGTGCCGATCTGCAGGTCCACCGAGAGCCAGGTGTTGACCTGACCGCCGAACGCGGACTTGATGGCCTCGTCCGGGAACGGGTAGGTCGGGATGAGCGGGAACGCGGTCACCAGGTCACCCGCCGACGCGCCCAGCGCCTGCAGCGTGGGCCGCAGCGAGGACAGGTCGGTGATCAGGTTGTCCTTGGACTTGTTCAGCACGTCGAATCCGGCCTGCCCCACCCGATCCAGCTGGCCCAGCAGCTGAATCAGCTGCGGCCGTTGCTCGTTGAGGATCTTGATGCCGCCCGGCAGCTCGTCGAGGATCTTGGAGATCTGGGTGGTCTGCTGCGCCACCCGGCTGGTCAGCGTGTCGAGGCTGTCCAGCGCGCGGGTGATGTTGTCGACCTGGTCGTCGAGGCCCTTGATCAGGGTGTTGGCCTGGCTCAGCAGGTCCCGGACCTTGCCTTCGCGGCCGCCCAGAGTCTTGTTGAGCTCCACCACGATCGGCTGCAGCTGCGCCACGCCACCGCCGTTGAGCAGCAGTGACAGCGCGCCCAGCACCTGCTCCACCTCGGTGGCGGTGCGGGTGTTCTCGACCGGGATCTTGGCGCCGTCCTTCAGCCGCGCGGAATCGGCGTCCTTTGCGGGAGCGGACAGTTCGATGTACTTCTCACCCAGCAGGTTGGTCTGCTTGACCTCGGCGTGGGCATTGGCGGGCAGGTTCACGCTGTCGTCGACGAGCACCTGCACGCTGGCTTCCCAGGCGTTGTCGGGGGCGATGCGGATCTTGTCGACCCGGCCCACGGCTATGCCGTCGACCTTCACCGACGACTGCGGGACCAGGTCCAGCACGTCGGAGAAGCGGATGTCGAGGTGCAGCGGGTGCTTGCCGATGTTCGGGCCGCCGGGCAACGGAATGCTGTCCGCGCCGCAGCCGGCCGCCATCAGCGTCACCGCGCCCAGCGAGGTGGCCAGGAGGGCGGTGCGCCGGACCCGGCCGTCGCGAATCCGGTTGGCGCTCATCGCTGCCCACCTTCCTGCTGCGACGGCGGCAGCTGGTCGGACGGAGTGCCGGGGACGGTGCCGGGGACCGTGTTGTGCTGCTCGTTCTCGCCGCTGAGGATGCCGAAGGGCAGCACCAGCGAGGGTGTCTTCACGCCCGCGGTGAGCTGATCGGTGATCACCTTGCAGTTGTTCAGGATCGGCTGCAGCTGACGCGAGATGGCGTCGAACTTGGGGTCGCCGGGCCGCAGCTTGCCCAGGTCCAGCATCTTGCAGATGACGCCGAACGGATCCTGCAGGTCGGTGAAGTTGGGACGCATGTCGAGCGTGCCGGACTCACCGTTGTGCACGTTGATCAGGTTGCTCAGCGCGGTCGGGATGAGCGGCAGCGCCTTGGCCAGATCGTCGCGCTGGTCGGCGAGGGTCTGGGTGAGCTTGGTCAGCGCATCGGCGTTGGACTGCACCAGATCCCGGTTGTTGTCGATGAACCGGGCCACGTCGCCGAGCGCGACCGACAGCAGGTTCAGCGCCTGGCCGAGGGTCTGGCGCTCGTCGGACAGGAACCCGGCCAGCGAGGCCAGCTGGGTGTTGAAGGTCCGTACCTGCGCGTCGTTGTCGGCCAGGGTCTGCACGAAGGTCTGCAGGTTCTTGACCGTGTCGAAAATGTCCGTGCGCGAATCGGAGAGCGCGTGCGCGGCCTTGGACAGCTGGGTGAAGCTGTTGCCCAGCGCGTCGCCGTTGCCGGCGAGGTTCGCCGCGCCGGTGCGCACCAGCTGGTTCAGCGCGCCTTCACCGGTGGCGCCTTCGGGCTTGTTGGCGCCCTCCGGGCCGAGTGCCTTCGACAGTTCGGTGATGCTGTTGTAGAGCCGGTCCACCTCGACCGGGGTCGCGGTGCGATCCTTCGGAATGGTGGCGTTGCGGGCCATTTTCGGTCCGCCCTTGTAGGCGGGCGCGAGCTGGATGTACCGGTCCGACACCACCGAGGGGGTGATCTGGGCGGCCTTGGCGTCGGCGGGGATGTCGTAGCTGCGGTCGACCTTCATGACGACCTTGACCACGTCGCCCTGCGGGTCCACCGAATCCACCCGGCCCACCGGCACGCCCAGGACGCGCACGTCGGAACCCTTGTAGATGCCGATGGACTTGTCGAAGTACGCGGTGATGGTGGTGGTGTTGAGCCGATCGAAGCTCCACCACGCGACGCCCGCGAGCACCACCGCCAGGACGGTCACTCCGGCGATGATCTTGCTCTTGGTGCTGGCGCCACGCAGGGCGGACAGCGGATTGCTCGCCACGAGTTAACCTCCCATCTTTCGGATCGGCTGGCGGTCACCCGGGATGTCCGGCAGCGCGGGCGGAATCAGGTTCGTGATGACCGCGTCGAACCAGCGGCCGTTGCCCAGCACGTTGGAGTAGAGCCCGTAGAAGGGCGCGGCCAGCGTGAGGGTCTTGGACAGGTCGGCCTGGTGGTCGTTGAGCAGGTCGATGGTCTTGTTGAGGTTGGTCAGCGCCGGGCCGATCTGCGCCTCGTTGTCCTTGACCAGTGCGGTCAGTTCCGCCGCAACGGTTTTCGCGCCGGTGAGCAGCTGGTGGATGGCCTGCTGGCGCACGTTCAGCTCGGCCAGCAGCTCGCCGCCGTTGGAGATGAGCCGCTCGAACTCCTGGTTGCGGTCGGCCAGCACCTTGGTGGTGGTCTTGGTGGCCGCGAACAGCTTCTTGAGCTGATCGTCACGCTTGGCCAGGGTCTCCGAGAGCCGGGCGACGCCGTCGATGGAGCTGCGCAGTTCCGGCGGGGTGGCCGAGAAGGCGTCCGACAGCACGGTGAAGCTCTTCGCCAGCTGCGCAGTGTCGGTCTGCTCGATGTTCTTGGCGGCGTCGCTGAACGCGTCCACCACGTCGTAGGGAGACACGGTGCGCGAGAGCGGAATCCGGTCCGAGGGGTTCAGGACCTTGGTGCCCTTGGGATCCAGCGCCAGGTACTTCTGCCCGAGCAGGGTCTTGATCTGGATCGAGGCGGTGGACTCGTCCCCGATCCAGGCGTCCTGGGTGCGGAAGTCCACCAGCACCTTGTCGCCGTCGAGGCGGACATCGGATACCGCGCCGACCTTGACGCCGGCGATGCGCACCTCGTTGCCCTTCTTCAGGCCCGCGGCCTCGGAGAACTCGGCGGTGTACTTGATGCCGGCCCCGATGATCGGCAGTTTGTCCAGATTGAACGCGGACAGGGTCACCAGCAGCACCAGGATCAGGCCCAGCCCACCCATGAACGCCGGACTGCGCTTGCCCAATACAGCGCGGTCGTCCATCAGCGGCCTCCCTTCCCATGGCAGCGCGGGGCCGGATTCGTGTAGATCGGCTGGTTCACAGTCGGCATGTTCTGCAGTGCGGGCGGGAAGTTCAGCTGCGGCGCGTCCTTGATGCCCGGTCCGGCGACGATGTCGATGCCGCACAGATAGAACTGGAACCAGGAGCCGTAGGACGCCGCGCGACCGAGCTTCTCCATCTTGATCGGCAGGTTGGTCAGGCCCTCGTCGACCTCGTCCTTGCGGTCGTTGAGGGTGCCGGTGAGCTGGTTCAGACCGGCGATGGCGCCCTGCAGGTTCGGCCGCACCGGGACCAGCAGGTCGGCGGTGGCCGAGGCCAGGTTGCCGAGCGAGGTGACCGCCGAGCCGATGGTGCCGCGATCGGCGTTCAGCCCGGTGACCAGCGCCTCGGTATTGACGATCAGCTGGTCGAGCTGGTCGCCACGCGAATTGATGCTGTCCAGCACAGCATTCAGGTTCTTGATCAGCTCACCGATCACCGCGTCCTTGTCGGCCACCTTGTTGGTGAGCGAGGCGGTATTGGCCACCAGGTCCGCGATGGTGCCGGATTCGCCCTGGAAGACCTGGATGATCTCGGACGACAGCTTGTTGACGTCCTCGGGGGTGAGCGTCTGGAACAGCGGCCGGAAGCCGTTGAACAGCTCGGTGAGATTGACCGCCGGCTTGGTGCGCTCCAGCGGGATGGTCGAGCCCTTGTTCATCTTGCGGCCCTGCTGGCCGGTGCCCTGCTCCAGCGCGATGTAGCGCTGGCCCACCAGGTTCCGGTACTTGATGGTCGCGGTGGTGGAGGCGGGCAGCCAATCCCGGTCGGTCAGTTCGAATTCCACATTGGCCAGGCGCTTGTCCACGATGGACACATTGGTCACCTTGCCCACCCGGACACCGGCCACGCGTACCTCGTCGCCCTTGTTCAGGGAGGTCACATCGGTGAACCGGGCATAGAACTTGGTACCGCCGCCACCGTAGTTGGCGATGGTCAGCGCCAGCACACCCGTCAGGAAGACCGTGACGAGAATGAAGGCGATCAGTTTGGTCAGCGTCGGCCCGAGGCCGCGCAGCAGATCCTTCACTTGACGCTCACCTCACTGCCGCGGAAGGCCGGGGCGGCGATCTTGGTCACCCAGGTGGGCACCTGTTCGGGCGAAACTCCGTGTGCCGCACCGTAGATCGCACCCAGTGCCTGGGCCTCCTGCGGCGAGTAGGCGGTGGTCGGCGCCTGCGGGCCGTACACCTTGTACTGCGGCTCCGGCATGCGGCCGATGTTCTGGTCACCCGGATTACGGCTCGGCGGCTGGTAGGAACCGTCATTGGCGGAACCGTCGGTGTACTGGCCCGGGTCGGTGAACGGCGGGTACATCGGAATGCACAGCGGTCCACGCGGGTCGAACCAGCGCGGCTCGTCCTGATTGGGCACGTAGCGACCGCGCGGATTCACGATCTGCACGGTCACGCGCGAGCCCGGCAGGTTGGTGCCCTTGCCGAAGATCTGGTCGATGCGCGGCTTCAGCTCCGCGAAACCGGCCAGCGCGCAGCTGTAGCTGGGCGAGTACTTGGCCAGCGCCTCCAGCGCGGGCCGCGAGTCCGCCGCCACGTCGATGATGTTGTCGCGGTTGGCCACCAGGAAGTCGGCGGTGGTCGAGGCGCTCGGGGTCAGCGTCGCCAGCAGGGTGTCGACCTGCGAGCGCTTCTGCACGATGGTGGCATTGGTGGTGCGCAGGTTGTCCAGCGCGGACACCAGCTCGGGCGCGGCATCGGCGTAGGTGGTCGCCACGTCGGCCAGGCTCTTCAGATCCTGTTGCAGCGTCGGCATTTCACCGTTGACCTGGGTGACGATGTCGTCGAGCCGGTCGATGGTCTTGCCCAGCTCCTCGCCCTGCCCCTGCAGCGCGTTGGACAGCGCGCCCAGCGTGGAGGACAGGTACTGCGGCGGAATCGCCTGCAGCAGCGGCAGGATGTGGTCCAGCAGCTGGCTCACCTCGACGGCGTTGCCGCTGGTGTCCTGGCGCAGGGTCACGCCCGCGGTGAGATGGCCCTGCGGGCTCTCCGGCCACACCAGATCGATGTAGCGCTCACCGAACAGCGTCTTGGGCAGCAGGCGGGCGGTCACATTGGACGGAATCTTGTCGGCCTTGCCCGGGTCGATGGCCAGATCCAGCGTGACGTTCTTGCCGTCGTAGGAGCTCGACCGCAGCTCGCCGACGGTGACGCCGCGGACCTTCACATCCGCGTTGCGGGTCAGCGCGTTTCCGACGGTGTCGGTGATCAGGTTGACCCGGACGGTGTCCACGAACTGCTTGTTGTAGATGGCGATGGTGGTCCACAGGAACAGCGCCACCAGCACGAAGAAGAGCACGCCGAGGGTACGGCTGCGCAGTTTCTCGGTGGAACGCCAGAACTGCACACGCTGCGGGTTGCTCATCCGGCCACCCGCACCGTCGTGGTCGTACCCCAGATCGCCAGGGACAGGAAGAAATCGAGCACGTTGATCAGCACGATGGCGGCGCGCACCGCGCGGCCCACGGCCACACCCACGCCCGCGGGACCACCGCTGGCGTTGTAGCCGTAGTAGCAGTGCACCAGGATGATCACGAACGCGAAGACGAGCACCTTCACGAAGGAATAGAGCACGTCCTCCGGTGGCAGGAACAGACTGAAGTAGTGGTCATAGGAACCACTGGACTGCCCGTTGAAGTAGATGCTGATCATCCGCGAGGCCAGGTAGGTGCCCAGCAGGCCGACCACGTACAGCGGAATCACGGCGAGGAAGCCTGCGATGGCGCGCGTGGTGACCAGGAAGGGCACCGACGGCACCGCCATCACCTCGAGCGCGTCGATCTCCTCGGAGATCCGCATGGCGCCCAGCTGCGCGGTGAAACCACAGCCGACCGTCGCCGACAGTGCCAGTGCCGCGACCAGTGGCGCGAGCTCTCGGGTATTGATGTACCCGGTCAGGAAGCCGGTGAGGACACCGGAGCCCAGGGCGTCGAGGGCCTTGAAGCCCTGGAGGCCGACGACCACACCGACCGAGGCCGACATGAACACGATGACGCCGATGGTGCCGCCGATGACCGCGAGGGCGCCCGATCCGAAGGTCACCTCGGCCAGCAGCCGCATGACCTCCTTGCGGAAGTGCACGATCGTCTTCGGGATCGCACCGATCGCCCGGGAGTAGAACGACATCTGATCGCCGGCCTTGTCGACCAGGTCGACCGGCGCCATGAGCGCCGGTCTGACCCGGCGCGCCGACCGGGAGAAGACGGTGGTGCGCTGCGAAACAACCATGGATCACGCGCCCTTTGCGGGGACGACCTGAAGGTAGATCAGGGTGAGGATCAGATTCAGGAAGAACAGAACGAGGAACGTGATCACTACGGATTGGTTCACCGCGTCACCCACTCCTTTCGGTCCCCCCTTCGGATGCAGGCCCTTGTAGGCGGCGATCACGCCCGCCACCACGCCGAAGATCAGGGCCTTGATCTCGCCGATGACCAGGTCGGGGATCTGCGCGAGGGCGGAGAAGGACGCGAGGTACGCGCCCGGGGTGCCGCCCTGCAGCCCGACGTTGAAGAAGTAGCCGCCACAGATGCCGACAACCGAGACCAGGCCGTTGAGCAGGAAGGCCACCAGCATCATGCCCAGCACGCGCGGAACCACGAGGCGCTGGATGGGATCGATGCCGAGTACCTCCATGGCGTCGATCTCCTCGCGAATGGTGCGCGAGCCGAGATCGGCGGCCACGGCCGAGCCGGCGGCGCCGGCGATGATCAGCGCGGTGACGACCGGTGCAGCTTGCTGCACGGTGGCCAGAACACTGGTCGCGCCGGTGAAGTTCTCCGCCCCCAGCTGCTTGATGAGCGAGCCGGTCTGCAGGGCCACCACGGCGCCGAACGGGATTGCCACCAGAGCGGCGGGAAGGATCGAGACACTCGCGATGAACCACGACTGTTCGATGAACTCCCGCCACTGGAAGGGCCGGCGGAATGTCTTCCGGAACACATCCAGGAAGAGTGCGAATATGTTGCCGGCCTGGGCAAGTCCCGACTCGACCGGGGTGCGCAGTCGCGTCAGGGTGGGATTCACGCCGCGTATGTTACCCGTTAGTCAGGTTCTGTCGAACCGTGGCGTCGTAGCCACCCTGATAGGCGGGCATCACCTGCGTGTCGGCCTCGTCGCCGTTCTGCGACATCGACTCGCGAATGGCTTCCTGGGCCGCCGGCGGCAGCGTATGCATGATCTGGCGGACCCGCTCGCGACGCCGCGCGACAGCGCCACGCACCGGCATGCCCGGCTGCGCCCGCATCTGCGGGATGATGCCCTCGATCTCCTCCGCGCCACCGGCGTGGTGACCCGAGTCGAACATGGCCTGCTCGCGGGCCATCTGGGCTTCGTCCTTCTCCTCGGACATACCGATCGGGCCCTGCATACGGCCGTTGAGGAACTGCTTGACCACCGGCTCCTCCGAGGTCAGCAGCACCTCACGGGGACCGAACATGACCAGGTTGCGGCGGAACAGCATGCCGATGTTGTCCGGCACCGTACGGGCCAGGTTGATATTGTGCGTGACGATCAGGATCGTCGCGTCGATCTGCGCGTTGATATCGATCAGCAGCTGCGACAGATAGGTGGTGCGAACCGGATCCAGACCGGAGTCGGGCTCGTCGACCAGGATGATCTGCGGGTCCAGCACCAGCGCGCGAGCCAGGCCGGCACGCTTGCGCATACCACCGGAGATCTCACCGGGCAGCTTGCCCTCGGCACCGAGCAGACCGGTCAGCTCGAGCTTCTCCATGACGATCTTCTTGATCTCGGATTCGCTCTTCTTGGTGTGCTCGCGCAACGGGAAGGCCGTGTTGTCGAACAGGTTCATCGACCCGAACAACGCGCCGTCCTGGAACAGCACACCGAACAGTTTGCGGATCTCGTACAGATCCTTGTTCGAACAGGTCGTGATGTCAGTGCCGTCGATGTAGATCGAGCCCTTCTCCGGGCGCAGCAGACCGATCAACGACTTCAGGAAGACCGACTTACCGGTACCCGACGGGCCGAGCAATGCGCTGACTTCCCCCGGCGGCAGCGTCAGCGTGACGTCCTGCCAAATACGCTGCGAACCGAACGACTTCGTGATGCCTTCGGTTCTGACCTCGACGCCCACGCCAACCTCCACTTTCTCCGACGAGCGCACTACGTGTGACTACGGGCCACAAAATTCGCGCGGTGTGGCGCATCACAGTAGGTCCGGTCACTGTATCGCATATACACCGTCTCGGACACCGGGACCTGACTGGTCGGTAGCTACATTCTTATCGAATTGTCGATTACGCCCCAATCACGACGGCACAATACGCGAAAAGGGCGGTCCCCCAATGGGAACCACCCTTTTCACAATCAACGCGGCACGGGGCTGTGCCCCGCCACAGGTCCGTCTTACTTGACGGAAACCTTGGCGCCGGCCTCTTCCAGCTTCGCCTTGGCGGCCTCGGCGGCGTCCTTGGCGACCTTCTCCAGGATCGGCTTCGGGGCACCCTCGACCAGGTCCTTGGCTTCCTTCAGGCCCAGGCCGGAGACGATCTCGCGCACGACCTTGATGACCTGGATCTTCTTGTCGCCGGCACCCTCGAGGATGACGTCGAACTCGTCCTGCTCCTCGGCAGCCTCGGCCGGGGCAGCGCCACCGGCGACCGCGGCGACGGCGACCGGAGCAGCGGCGGTGACCTCGAACTTGTCCTCGAACGCCTTCACGAACTCGGACAGCTCCAGCAGGGTCATGCCGGCGAAGGTCTCGAGCAGCTCATCAACGTTGGCCATTGATATTTCCTTTCGGTAGTTCCGTCACCGTGCGAACGGCGACGAAGAGGTTTGGGGTAGTGACTTATTCGGCGTCTGCGGCCGGAGCTTCGGCGGCGCCACCCTCGGCGCGCTTCTTCTCCTCCAGGGCCGCGGCCAGGCGGGCGATCTGCGAGGCCGGGGCGGCGAACAGCCCGGCAGCCTTCGACAGGTTGCCCTTCATCGCGCCGGCCAGCTTGGCCAGCAGCACCTCGCGCGACTCCAGGTCGGCAATGCGCTCGACCTCGGACACGGACAGCGCGGCGCCGTCCATGTAGCCGCCCTTGATGATGAGCGCCTTGTTGTCCTTGGCGAACGCCTTCAGCGCCTTCGCGGCGTCGACCGGCTCACCCGTAATGAAGGTGATGGCGGTCGGACCGACGAACAAGTCATCCAGGCCTTCCACGCCCGCCTCGGCGGCAGCGCGCTTGACCAGGGTGTTCTTGGCGACGGAGTAGGTAGCGTTCGCGCCGAGGGCACGACGCAGCTCAGTGATCTTGCCGACGGACAGGCCACGGTATTCCGTGACGACAGTCGCGGTGGACGACTTGAACTGCTCGGTGATCTCCGCAACCGCGGTGACCTTCTCAGCCTTTGCCATACTTCGCCTCCTCTCTGGATGGTCGGATCTCGTATGAACTACCGAGTTCCGCCACAGGGGCCGGCGACAAAGCAAACGCCCCGGACGCAAGGTGGTCCCGGGGCGCACAAGAAACAATCGCGATGTCTCGCGGGTTTCCCGACCTCGGCTCTCCCTGCGTGGGCCGCCGGCAATATCGCCGGACCTTCAGCCGCCTGACGGCAGCAACCAACGGTCTTCGGTAGAACGATTTGGGGGTGATCACCGAACGGGCCGGTGACCGTCGTCCAATATAGCGGACCAGCATCGTTACGCCAAAACGGGGGTGACATCCTGCCCGTCCGCTGTTGTTCTTCTTCGCAAAAGCGAAGGGCCGGTACGAGATTCGTACCGGCCCTTCGGGCTTCATGCGTTGCTACGCGTTACCGCGTCGAGGAATCAGTCTTCCTCGGCGAAGTTACGGGTGCGGTTCGGATCCACCGGGATGCCCGGTCCGGTGTTGGTCGAGAACGTCACCTTCTTGACGTAGCGGCCCTTCGCGGTGGAGGGCTTGACACGCAGGATCTCGTCGAGCGCGGCGCCGTAGTTCTCGGCCAGCTTCTTCTCGTCGAAGGAAGCCTTGCCGATCACGAAGTGCAGGTTGGCCTGCTTGTCGACGCGGAAGTTGATCTTGCCGCCCTTGATGTCGTTGACGGCCTTGGTCACATCGGGGGTGACGGTGCCGGTCTTCGGGTTCGGCATCAGGCCACGCGGGCCCAGCACGCGAGCGATACGACCGACCTTGGCCATCTGGTCCGGGGTGGCGATCGCGGCGTCGAAGTCCAGCCAGCCGCCCTGGATGCGCTCGATCAGGTCCTCGGCGCCCACGGCGTCCGCACCGGCGGCCTCGGCCTCGGCGGCCTTGTCGCCGACCGCGAACACGATGACGCGGGCGGTCTTACCGGTGCCGTGCGGCAGGTTGACGGTGCCACGGACCATCTGGTCGGCCTTGCGGGGGTCGACGCCCAGACGGACGGCGACCTCGACGGTCGCGTCGGTCTTGGTGGTCGCGGTCTCCTTCGCCAGGCGCGCGGCGGCCAGCGGAGCGTAGAGCGCGGCGCGGTCGACCTTGGCGGCCGCCTCGAGATAAGCCTTGCTTCGTTTTGCCATGATTCTCTGTCCTTGTCTAAGTCAGAAGTGGTGCGGGACAGGCGGTCCCTTCCACAAGAGCTCGAAAGCCCTTACTCCGCGATGGTGATACCCATCGAGCGGGCGGTACCAGCGATGATCTTCGCCGCGGCGTCGATGTCGTTGGCGTTCAGGTCTTCCTGCTTGGTCTTGGCGATCTCACGGACCTGGTCCATGGTGATCTGCGCGACCTTGTTGCGGTGCGGCTCGGCGGAGCCCTTCTGGATCCCGGCGGCCTTCAGCAGCAGACGCGCGGCGGGCGGCGTCTTCAGCTTGAAGTCGAACGAGCGGTCTTCGTAGACCGTGATCTCGACCGGGATGACGTTGCCACGCTGCGACTCGGTCGCCGCGTTGTACGCCTTGCAGAACTCCATGATGTTGACGCCGTGCTGACCCAGCGCCGGACCGACCGGCGGAGCCGGGTTGGCCTGGCCGGCCTGGATCTGGAGCTTGATGAGCCCAGCGACCTTCTTCTTCTTCGGGGGCATCTTTCTTCCTTGGGTTAGGTTCCTTACGGATTCCCGTAAGCCTTCTCCGGACCGTGCGCCCGGGCGCGGACGCCCGCGGCACAACCCGTCAAGTCTATGCGAACGCGAAAAAGGCGGTGACACCGGCCCGGGAGCGGACCGGGCCACCGCCCTGACGCACTTAAATCTTGGCGACCTGCGTGAAGGCCAGCTCGACCGGAGTCTCGCGGCCGAAGATCGAGACCAGCACCTTGAGCTTCTGCTGCTCGGCATTGACCTCGGAGATGCTGGCCGGGAGGGTGGCGAAGGGGCCGTCCATGACGGTCACCGACTCGCCGACCTCGAAGTCGACCTCGATGACCGGCTTCACGATCGGGGTCTCGCCGGGGGCCGCGGCGGCGGCAGCGGCGGCGGCCGGGGCGGCCTTCTTCTGCTGCGCGGCCGGGACCAGGAACTTCACCACTTCGGGAATGGTGAGCGGCGAGGGCCGCGAGGTGGCGCCGACGAAACCGGTGACACCGGGGGTGTTGCGCACCGCGCCCCAGGACTCGTCGTTCAGCTCCATGCGGACCAGGATGTAGCCCGGCAGCACCTTGCGGTTGACGTTCTTCTTCTGGCCGTTCTTGATCTCGGTGACCTCTTCGGTCGGCACCTCGACCTGGAAGATGTAGTCCTCGAGACCGAGGTTCTGCACGCGGGTCTCGAGATTGGTCTTCACCTTGTTCTCGTAGCCGGCGTAGGAGTGGACGACGTACCAGTCACCGGGCGCACGCCGGAGCGCGGCGGTCATCTCGGCGACCGGGTCGGCCGGCTCATCGGAGAGCTCGGCGGCGGGGCGGGCGGGCTCGTCCTCCTCGGCGTCGGCGGCGAACTCGCCCGCCTCCGCGTCGGCGGCAAAAGTCTCGGCCTCGTCGGCGAAGCCCTCAGCGTCGTCTTCGACGTCCGCGGTGGTCTCTTCGATCACCGCGTCATCCACCGGGAATTCCTCGGTTGTGCCGTTCTCCGGGGTGCTCACTGGGGCACTCGCTTCCTTAGTCGTCACGTAATCCTCTGCGCGCCGGACAAAACGCCCGGCGGATGGTCCCGCTCCCCGCCTCTGCCCGGGGGCCGGTCACCGGCCGCGACGGTCAGACGCGGTCATCGTGCCGCCTAGCCGAAGAGCCAGCTGACACCCTTGATGAACGCCAGATCCAACCCGCTGATGAACGCGACAATGAAAATCACGAACACCAGGACAACGCTCGTATAGGTGACCATCTGCTTGCGGTTGGGCCAGATGACCTTGCGAAGTTCCGCGATGACTTCCTTGAGGAACTTCACCAGGCGCTTGAACGGATTTCCCGTTCCGCCTCGCCCGGCCTTCTTGTCCTTGCCGGACTGCTTGGTGGTTGCCTTGGCCGAGTCCGACGGTCGATCGATCGTCGCGACGGCGCTGGACGACGCGGCGCGTGTGCGCCGGGCGGACCGCTTGCCGCTCGGCCGAGCCACCGCGGCGGTGTCATCGCCATCTTCGTGGCGAGTGTCCCGCTCGTCGCTCACGTCGATCCTCTCTACGTCGGCATCCAGGGCAGGGGCGACAGGACTTGAACCTGCAACCTGCGGTTTTGGAGACCGCTGCTCTGCCAGTTGAGCTACGCCCCTTCGGCTGGACGGGGTAACGAGTCCAGCCACTGTTCTATTCAGTTGTACACGGGTTTTCACACAACACGCGCGCCGCTCCTCGGAGCAGCGCGCATCGGCTGGTAACCCCAGATTCCCGAGTGTACGTTACCCCGCGTGGCGACCGCCAATCGGGGTGTCGCAGCGTACGTCGGGTCGAAGGTCAGGAGAGCTGCACCGTTGCGGTGGCGCGGCCGAAGATCTTGCGCCCCTCGGACTTCGCCACGATGGCGACGACGGCGGTGCGGGTCTCCGGATCCACGGACTTGACCTTGCCGGTGTACTCGATCTCCGCGGGACGGTCGACCGGAACGTAGACGGGGCTGGTGAAGCGGACGTTGTACTCCTTGACCGCACCCGGGTCGCCGAGCCAGGAGGTGACGAAGCCGCCACCCAGGCCCATGGTCAGCATGCCGTGCGCCACAACGTTTTCCAGGCCGACCAGCTTCACGACATCGTCGCTCCAGTGGATCGGGTTGGCGTCGCCGGAGACGCCGGCGTAGTTCACCAGATCACCGCGGGTGAGACGAACCACGCGCGGGGGCAGTTCGGCGCCGGCGATCACATCCTCGAAGCGGCGGACGTGGTTGCTCGCGACGATCGTGCCGGTGGCCGCGATCTCGACCGGCGCCGGGGGCGGCGGCACGTCGGCGCTGCGCGGGTGGTGCTCCGGGGGCGGCGGCACGTCGGCGCTGCGCGGGTGGTGCTCCGGGCGCTCCTCCGGGCCGACGCCGTGCATGAGCACGTTGCGCACGGCCTCACCGATGTTGGGATCGATGTCACCGCCACTGCGGCCGATGAGGGTGGTGTAGGTGGTGAGGACCAGCTCGTCGTTCTGGTCGACCACGTCGTTGCGGGTGACGATGATGTCACCGCCGAAGGCCTGCCGGAAGGAGTGCAGGTAGACGATGCAGGACAGCTGGTCGCCGGCCCGGATGGGCCGGTGGAACTCCAGGATCTGATCGGTCTGCATGATCTGGCTCAGGTCGTAGCCGGTGACGATCTGCTCGAAGAGCTTGCGCTGGGCCAGGATTCCGACCAGGGAGATGAAGGTGAGGGGGGCGACCAGCCCGTTGTGGCCGTAGCTCTGGGCGATGTCCTCGTCCCAGTGGACCGGGTGATAGTCCTGCACCGCGCGGGCGTACTCGCGCACCTTCTCGCGGCCGACCTCGTAGTAGTCGTCGACGCGGTAGTGGTGGCCGACCATGGCGGCGGCGTGTGCGGCGGGGTCGAAGACCTCGCTGGAATCGACCATGTCGGCCTCGGTGTCAATGTCGATGTTGATCGTCACGGCAGGAAGTCCCTATCTGATCCCCGGAGCGGGATCGGGCGAGAGCGCTGAACCACCGCTATATACGCCAAATGCCGGACCGGCGCCACTATCTCTTTCTAAGAGACGGAGTGACTTGCCGATCCGGCACTGTCATCCACGCGGTAGATCGCGCGGGTTTAAGTTAGCGAGACTCGCGGTGCGCCCGGTGGGTACCGCAGTTCGGGCAGAATTTCTTCAGCTCGAGGCGATCCGGGTCATTGCGCCGGTTCTTCTTGGTGATGTAGTTGCGGTGCTTGCACTGCTCGCAGGCCAAGGTGATCTTTGGCCGGATATCAGTGGACTTCGCGGCCACGATTGCCTTCTTTCCGGTCAGCCTGATTGGGATATCAGTATGTAGCGATGGCCGGACTTGAACCGGCGACACAACGATTATGAGTCGTTTGCTCTACCGACTGAGCTACACCGCCATCTGTTGTCGGTACTGACGGCGGGAAGGTCCCGGGTCCTGCAACGAGAAGCCGAGTCGGTCACCACCGGCAATCCGGCGAGCCCCCTAACGGAATCGAACCGTTGACCTTTTCCTTACCATGGAAACGCTCTGCCGACTGAGCTAAGGGGGCGTGTCTGTCTTGCTCCGGTCTCGGCCGGGGCGCTGACGACTTGAACGAGATTACACACATCCTCGCCGACTATCCAAACCGTGTGGTCAGAGGGCATTTTGAAGACTCGTAGGTCCGCGGCCCGGCTCGCTTCCGGACTGCGCTCCGCCTCCCCGCGCTTGGAGCGGGGGAGCGAAGCAGAGGAGGGAAGAATCGAGCTTCCGGCTCCATAGACCCGCGCCTTGGCCGCGGACCCGCCGGAGCGGAGCGGAGGCCAAAAGCACAGAGCCCCGTGGACACTGGTCCACGGGGCTCTCTGGTGGCGGATGAAGGATTTGAACCTCCGAAGCATTACGCGGCTGATTTACAGTCAGCTCCCTTTGGCCGCTCGGGCAATCCGCCGGGGTACGCCTTGCAGCGCTCCAGCAGAATACAACGAACACACGCCCGGAATGCAAACCGGCTGGATACAGCCGTGCCGAAGGGGCTAGCGTCGGCGTGGAACATCCCGAATATCCGAGTCTCGGACAGGAGAAGAGTGTGGCGGATTCGTCGTTCGATGTCGTCAGCAAGATCGATCGCCAGGAGGTGGACAACGCCCTGAACCAGGCCGCCAAGGAGCTGAGCCAGCGCTACGACTTCCGGGGCACCGGGGCGAGCATCGAATGGTCGGGCGAGGAGAAGATCATCCTCAGCGCCGAGTCCGAGGATCGCGTCAAGGCCGCCCTGGATGTGTTCAAGGAGAAGCTGATTCGCCGCGACATCTCGCTCAAGGCGTTCGACGCGGGTGATCCGCAGGCCTCCGGCAAGGTGTACAAGATCACAGGAACCCTGGTGCAGGGCATCACCACGGAGAATGCGAAGAAGATCGCCAAGAAGATCCGTGACGAAGGTCCCAAGGGCGTCAAGGCGCAGATCCAGGGCGAGGAGCTGCGGGTCAGCAGCAAGAGCCGCGACGATCTGCAGGCGGTCATCTCGCTGCTGAAGGGCGGCGACTTCGATATCGCCCTGCAGTTCGTGAACTACCGCTAGTAATTGCGGTTTCCACCAGCCATCTCCTCGAGGCGGGCGATACGGTCCGCCATCGGGGGGTGGGTGGAGAACCAGCGGGCCATCCGATCGCCGTTGCGGAACGGGTTGGCGATCATCAGGTGCGACTGAGCGGTCAGCTGCGGCTCGGGGGGCAGCGGGGCCGCCTGGGTGCCGCGTTCCAGCTTGCGCAGGGCCGAAGCGAGAGCCAGGGGGTCGCCGGTGAGTTCGGCGCCGTCCTGGTCGGCCTGGTACTCCCGGGAGCGGGAAACGGCCAGTTTGATGAGCGAGGCCGCGATCGGGCCCAGCAGCGAAACCAGCAGGATGCCAATGATATTCGGGCCCTCGCCGTCCCGGCTGCCGCCGAAGGCGCCGGCGAAGAAGGCCAGGTTCGCCAGGCCGGAGATGACCGACGCGAGCGCGCCGGCCACCGAGGAGATCAGGATGTCGCGGTTGTAGACGTGCGAGAGTTCGTGGCCCAGCACCGCGCGCAGTTCCCGCTCGTCGAGGATCTGCAGGATGCCGGTGGTGCAGCAGACCGCGGCATTGCGCGGATTGCGGCCGGTGGCAAAGGCATTCGGCGCATTGGTGGGGCTGATGTAGAGGCGCGGCATGGGTTGCCGTGCGGCGGTGGCCAACTCGCGCACGATGCGGTACATGGCCGGGGCTTCCAGCTCCGTCACCGGCTGCGCGTGCATGGCCCGCAACGCCAGCTTGTCGCTGTTGAAGTAGGCGTAGGCGTTCATGCCCACGGCCAGCACGATCGACAGGATCAGGATCGTGGGACTGCGGAACATCGCTCCCGCGAACACGATCAGCGCCGACATCCCTACCAGCAGCCCGAACGTCTTCAGCCCGTTCGCGTACCCGTGCCCATGCATGCTTACCCGCCTCTCCGCGACTCTTGCCGGCAGTTGGGGTGCCTTACACCAGGTCAACGAACTCGAGCCGGGTTGAAGTTCCCAGTTGTTCGACTGATCGGTTTCGGATCAGCCGACGCGTTCGATGGTGTAGCGGACCAGGTGCTCCAGGGCCTCGTTGGCCGGGCCGGCGGGCAGGGCGGAGAGTTCGGCGTGGGCGATGTCGGCGTAGCCGTGCAGCTTCTCCTTGGCCAGCACCAGGCCGCGGGAGCGGGATAGCAGGTACAGGGCCTCGTCGACCTCGGTGTCGGTCTCCAGCGGGCGGGCCAGCAGCTTGCGCAGGCGGTCGCCCTCTGCGCCCTCGTCGCGCAGGGCGTAGAGGACCGGCAGGGTGTGGACGCCCTCGCGCAGGTCGGTGCCGGGGGTCTTGCCGGACTGCTCGGACACCGACGAGATGTCAATAATGTCGTCGGCGATCTGGAAGGCGGTGCCCACCGCGTCGCCGAGGCGTGCCAGCCGCTCCACGTGGTCGCGATCCGCGCCGGAGAAGGTGCCGCCGAAGCGGCCGGCGGCGGCGATCAGCGAACCGGTCTTCTCCCACACCACGCGCAGGTAGTGCTCGACCGGGTCCTGGGACTGCCGGGCGCCGATGGTCTCGCGCATCTGACCGGTGACCAGCTCGGCGAAGGTCTCGGCGATGATGCGGACCGCGTCCGGGCCGAGGGTGGAGACCAGTCGCGAGGCGTGGGCGAACAGGTAGTCGCCGGCCAGGATGGCGACGCTGTTGCCCCAGCGCGAGTTCACGCTGGGCGCGCCGCGGCGCATGGAGGCCTCGTCCATGACGTCGTCGTGGTACAGGGTGGCCAGGTGCACGAGCTCCACCACGGTGCCGGCGGTGACCAGGTCGGGGCTGGTCGGGTCGGGACCCAGCTGACCGGTCAGGATGGTGAACAGGGGACGGAACCGCTTGCCGCCGGCCTTGGCCAGGTGCAGCGCCGCCTCCTGCAGGAACTCCTCGCCGTCGGACAGCTCGGTGATCAGCAGATCCTCGACCTCGATCAGGCCCTTGCGCACGGTCGCCGCGAGCTCGGGATCGCCCAGATCCACCCCCGCGACCACGGTGCTCTCCTCGCTCACAGCTGATGCGCTCATTTCATCTCCCAGTGCCGCGTCCGACCCCACGCCAAAGAACCTAGCGTGTGGACCGATCACCCCCTATGGACACCACCGTAGTGCGACGCACGAAACACTCGCCACGCGAAACGAAACGCCCGCGGGCGAGCGCAGGGCAAATATGCACGACTGGTGATGTGCTGCAAGTATTGACGCCATGCGCTTGCCGGATGACGACCCGAGTATGCCGCGCCTGCAGGTTCGCGGCCCGTCTCGTTCTGGACTGAGCGGAGCGACGGAGCGAAGCGGCGGAGCGGAGGGAGGGAAGAACGAGACCTCCAGGGCCGCGAACCCCGCCCGGAGCGAAGCGGAGGGCAAATCAGACACAGCTCTGCCGGCGCACGCCGAGGTCCTGGTAGTCGGGGCGGGTCCGGCCGGGTCCGCGGCGGCCGCCTGGGCCGCGCGCATGGGCCGGGATGTGCTGCTGACCGATTCCGCGGTGTTCCCGCGCGACAAGACCTGCGGTGACGGGCTGACGCCGCGCGCCACCGCCGAACTCGAGCATCTCGGCCTGGGCGACTGGGTGCGGGCGCACACGGTCAATCGCGGCCTGCGGATGGCCGGGTTCGGGCGGGAGGCGCTGCTGCCCTGGCCGGACGGGTCGTTCCCCACCTACGGAAGCGCTGTTCCGCGAACCGAACTCGACGACAAGCTGCGCGAGACGGCGATCAAGTCGGGCGCGCGGATGGTGGACGGGGCCAAGGTGGTGGAGGTGGCCCGCGAGGGCGACCGGGTCACCGGGGTGACCGTCAAGACCGACGCCGGCCTGCGCGCGGTGTCGTGCGACATCCTGATCGTGGCCGACGGCGTGCGCTCCCCCGTCGGAAAGCTGCTGGGCCGCACCTGGCATCGCCAGTACGCGTACGGGACCGCGGCGCGGGCCTACATCAAGTCCGAGCGCAGTGACGACGAGTGGATCACCTCGCATCTCGAATTGCGGGATGCGAGCGGGGAATTGATTCCCGGATACGGCTGGGTTTTCCCGCTCGGCAATGGCGAGGTGAATATCGGCGTCGGCTCGCTGGCCACCGAAAGGCGTCCGTCGCATATCGCCTTGAAACCGCTACTGCAGCACTATGTTTCGGAGCGCCGCGCGGAGTGGGGATTCGAGGGGGAGGCACGGGCGGTGGCGTCGGCGCTGCTGCCCATGGGCGGCGCGGTGTCGAATCTGGCCGGGCGCAACTGGGCGCTGGTGGGCGACGCGGCCGGGTGCGTGAACCCGCTCAACGGCGAGGGCATCGACTACGGCCTGGAGGGCGGGCACATGCTCGCCGGGATCCTGGACCAGCCCGATCTGACCCATATCTGGCCGGAGCTGCTGCGGAAACGCTACGGCCGCACCTATTCGGTGGCGCGGCGGCTGGCGGGGCTGGCCACCCACCCGCGCACGGTGCCGCTGGGCGGGCCGCCGATGATGCGGTCGAAGCTGTTGCAGCGCACCGCGGTCCGGGTGATGGGCAATCTGGTCACCGACGAGGACGTGGACCTGACCGCCCGGCTGTGGCGGGGCGCGGGCCGGGCCTCCCTGCGTTTCGACAAGATCCAGCCGTTCTCGTGAACGCCCGGCCGGTTCCCGAGGAGCTGCTGCCGCATCTGCGGCGAGCACGGGATCTGGCCGACCGGCACTACGCGGAGCCCTTGTATCTGGACCGCCTGGCGGCGGCCGCGGGGGTGTCGAAGTATCACTTCCTGCGATGTTTCGCGGCGACGTACGGCAAGACGCCCGCGGTGTATCTGGCCGAGCGCCGGATCGAGCGGGCGCAGGATCTGTTGCGCGCCACCAATGTGACGGTGACCGAGGCCTGCATGCTCGTCGGCTACAGCAGTCTCGGGTCGTTCAGCAGCAAATTCACCGAGCTGGTGGGGATGTCGCCCTCGGAGTATCAAGCGAAGTTCGCGGCCGAGGGCGCACCCCATATCCCGGGTTGCTACGTCTTCATGCACGGTCTCTCGGATCGGAAACACACACGATGACGCGAATTCATTCGGGCCACAGCCTCATCGGGACGGCAGGACGTGAATGCCGGTCTTGTCCGTCGAGAGCGCCAGCGAGCTGATGTACTGGATCTCGCCCTCGGGTCCCGGGACCGGCGAGGCGATCATGTCCGGGCGCTCGAATTCCATGCCGGTGACGGCGCAGGTGAGGGTCTCCCCCGAGGGGTTGCCGTGCTCGTCGAACATGGGCAGCTCGATGCCGTCGTGGTCGCGGCGCAGGTAGTACCTGCCCTTGGTGAGGATCGCGGTCAGCGGGGTCGCCAGGAACGAAACCACCACGGCCACAATGGGCGAATACGGCTTCAGGGTCTCACCGAAGATGCCGAAGAAGGTCATGATCGACAGCACCGCCGACAGGCCGAAGCCGGTCAGGCCGATCGGATTGAAGTCGTAGAGCATGCCGCGCCGGAACTCCGGCTGCCTGGGCGAGATCTTCAGCACGTACTTGTTGATCGCGATATCCGTTGCGACGGTGACGATCCAGGCGATGCCGCAGTTGGCGTAGAAGCCGAGGATGTTGTTGAGGAAGTCGAACATGTTGGCTTCCATCAGGATCAGCGCGATGGCCAGGTTCAGGCCGAGGAAGACGATGCGGCCCGGGTAGGTCTTGGTGACGCGGGTGAAGGAGTTGGTCCACGCCAGCGAGCCCGAATACGCATCGGTCACATTGATCTTGATCTGGCTGATGACGACCAGCGCCACGGCCAGGGTCATGGCCAGCCAGGACGGCATCATGTCGCGGTAGATCTCGAGGAACTGGTGCACCGGCTGGTTGGCGATGTCCTGCGCGCCGGGCAGATTCGCGATCAGATAGACCGCCAGGAACAGGCCGACCACCTGCTTGATGGCGCCGAAGAGCACCCAGCCCGGTCCGGCCAGCAGCATCCAGCCCCACCACCTACGGGCGTTCTCCGGGGTCCGGGGCGGCATGAAGCGCAGGTAGTCGATCTGCTCGGCGATCTGGGCGATGAGCGAGAGGCAGACGCCGGCGGCCAGCAGCGCGCCGGACAGGCTCACGCCCTTGCCGTCCTGGCCGCCGTAGGACAGGAAGGTGCCGACCGAGTCCGGGTGGCGGACCAGCAGGAAGCCGAACGGCAGCACCATCAGGATCAGCCACAGCGGGGTGGTCCACACCTGCAGCTTGGCCAGGGTGTTCATGCCGTAGATGACCAGCGGGAAGATCATCACCGTGGACACCAGGTAGCCGATCGGCAGCGGCACGTGCAGGCCGAGTTTCAGGCCCTGCGCCATGATCGAGCCCTCGAGGGCGAAGAAGATGAAGGTGAAGGAGGCGAACACGATGTTCGTCACCACCGACCCGTAGTACCCGAAGCCGCTGCCGCGGGTGATCAGGTCCAGGTCGATGTTGTAGCGCGCCGCGTAGTAGGCCAGCGGGAAACCCGTGAGCATGACCACGATGGCGAAGACGCCGATGCCCAGCAGGGCGTTGCCGGTGCCGTTGGCGATGCCGATGTTCGCGCCGATCGAGAAGTCGGCCAGGTAGGCGATGCCGCCCAGCGCCGAGACACCGACCACCGCCGGACTCCATTTGCGGTAGCTGCGGGGCGCGAACCGCAGCGTGTAATCCTCCAGCGTCTCCTTGGACGCGGCGACCGCATTGGCCGCGGGTGTTTCGACCTGAACCACCGGCACTCCTCGTTCGGGCTCGTCACGAGCTTTTTCCCGATTCGAGGGTGGTCACCGAATGTTGATCTCGGCTTTCCGCTCCATTGCGCGGCCGTTACGGCAGGCTCACCGAGGTTCCGAGTGTGTGAACTCGGCTATCCGGACGCGAATCCGCCCGGCGCGGAAACGCGCAATTTCGGAGAAGCCCGCGCGGCCCGGCCGTCCATAGGCTCGAGGCATGACGATCATCACCAATGTCTCGCTCGTGACCGTGTACGTGACCGATCAGACCGCCGCGAAGCAGTGGTACATCGAGAAGCTGGGTTTCGAGGAGGCCAGCGATGTGACCATGGGCGACAACGGCTTCCGCTGGGTGACCGTGGTGCACCCGAACCATCCGGAGCTGGAGGTCACGCTGATGATCCCGGGTCCCCCACTGGACGACAATCTGGCCGAGGCCATCCGGCGGTCCATGGCCAATGGCACACACGGCGCACTGGGCCTGCGAACCGACAACTGCCAGAAGGCCTTCGAGGAACTCACCGCCAAGGACGTGGAGTTCGTGCAGCCGCCGTCGGAACGCCCCTACGGCGTCGAGGCCATCATCCGCGACAACTCCGGCAACTGGCTGGTCCTCGTCGAACCCCGCGAATTCGATCCGGCCACGGCCCAGTTCGGCCCGGAGTGAAACACCAGCCCCGTGGATGCGGGACCACCCCCGCATCCACGGTGTACCGGGATCAGGCGGTCTGCGCGGCGAACCAGGATTCGACGGATTTGCGCTCGCTGTTCATGACCCGCTTGAGCAGGTTCTCGACCAGCGGTTCGATGGCCCCGCCGACCAGCGGGACCTTCACGTCGATCGTGCCGGTGGCCTCGATCTCGGAACCTTCGGCGGTGGGCCGCAATTCGAACGCGCCCGCCAGCTCGGTGGTGATGCCGCTGGAGCGGCCGCTGAAGCCGCCCTTGGCGACGCCGTCGGTGAGCGCTCCCCAGGTGTCGGTGCGCTCGAGCATGAGCTCGCTCTTGAGGACCTTCTTGACGATGCCGGGAATCTGGTCCTCGGGCGCCTTCTCGGTCATGTGGATCTGGATGGTGCCGGGGCCGTTCGGGTGGGTGAGCTCGAGCGTGGCGGTGGTCGCCCCGGCGAAGCGGGCCTGCCACATCTCGTCGTTGGTCAGTGCCCGGTGAAGCTCTTCGACCGGAACGCTGTACTGCACGGTGAAGCTGAATTTTCGGGACATGGCGAAGACCGTAGCCGAGCGATGGAATAGCCTGCTGAAGTGTCGGAAACTAGCCAGTCTGATAGCGGAGCGCAGCGGAGCGACGATCAGACACAGCGCGCTGAACAGCGGCGGGCGGTTCGATTGCGGCGGGCTCGGATCGGGGTCGTGATCGCCGCGGCCACGGTCAGCTTCCTGGCCATGCTGCTGGTGCTGGCGGCCTGGCGCGACGACCACCTGATCAACTCCGACAAGGGCGTGACCAGCGCCGAAGTCCTCTCGGCGGGCACGCTGCGATCCGCGGTCATCTTCGTGACGCCCGACGGCGAGACGCACAATCCGAAGACCGGGGTGCTGTACCCCACCAGACTGACCGTCGGCGAACGCATCAATGTCGAATACCGGCGCAGTGATCCCGATCTCGTACGCGTGGCGGGTCGCGATGCGCGTGTCGCGATCATCCCGGCACTGTCGGTCATCGTGGTCTCCTGGGCAGTCGCCATCCCCGCGGTGTGGTTCCTCGGCGCATCCCCGACCCGGTGGTTCCGCGGAGCGCGGACGCGGCTCCGCGCCGCCCGGGCGCGATCGTCGCGGGACACCGTCGCCGGTTAGGGTGCGAAGGTGGCGAAAATCAGGCAGCGGGAATCGTTTCGGGCCCAGCTGGACAAGCAGCCGCGCGACGTCGCGTCCATGTTCGACGGTGTCGCCAA
Organism: Nocardia sp. NPDC051981; assembly: GCF_040680715.1. Lineage (NCBI taxonomy): Bacteria > Bacillati > Actinomycetota > Actinomycetes > Mycobacteriales > Nocardiaceae > Nocardia > Nocardia sp. NPDC051981. The sequence goes on from NZ_JBFAXK010000043.1 coordinate 29,200, forward strand.
GCGGTACGACCTGACCAATTCGGTGATCTCCGTTGGCCAGGACAGGTATTGGCGCTGGGTGACGCGCAAGGCACTGGGCCTGCGACCCGGCGAGCGGGTGCTGGATCTGGCGGCGGGGACCGGTGTCTCCACCGTGGACCTGGCCAAATCGGGCGCGTGGGTGCTCGCCGCGGACTTCTCCCAGGGCATGCTGTCGGCCGGACGTCACCGCAATGTGCCCATGGTCGCCGCCGACGCCATGGCGCTGCCCTTCGCCGACGACTCCTTCGACGCGGTGACCATCGCCTACGGCCTGCGCAATGTGGCCGACCCGGATCTGGCGCTGCGCGAGATGCTGCGCGTCACCAAGCCGGGCGGGCGGCTGGTGGTGGCCGAGTTCTCCACGCCGACCTGGGAACCCTTCCGAACCATCTACATGGAGTACCTGATGCGGGCGCTGCCGCCGCTGGCGCGCGCGGTCTCCAGTAATCCGGACGCCTATGTATATCTGGCCGAGTCGATTCGGGAGTGGCCGAATCAGCCGCAGCTGGCGCTGCGGATCGCCGACGCCGGATGGTCCTCGGTGCAGTGGCGCAATCTCTCGGGCGGGGCCGTGGCCCTGCACCGGGCGTACAAGCTGGGCTGAGCGGAAAACCGAGTCCGGAACGCTGACCTGTGGCGTTGCTCACGGCAGCGCCCCGACCTGGCCTCACAGTCGCGGAAAACGGCTGTGAGGTGGATTGTCATCTGGCGATAACGTTCGGTAAATCCGCCGCAACCCGGGGTGGCTTAACTCGGAACCATGCCGGAACAGCCGACGCCCTCGACGAGCACCCGGACCGCGTGCTCGTACTGCGGGGTGGGCTGCGGCATCACCGTCGAAACCAAGCCCGGCGCACGCGGACTGCCCGTGATCGCCAAGGTGAAGGGCGACAAGGACCACCCGGTCAATGCCGGGCGGCTGTGCACCAAGGGCAATACGCACGCCGAACTGATGGCCGCGCCCGGCCGCATGGAGACCGCCTACCGCCGGCCCGAACGCGGCCAGCCGCCGGTGCCCATGCCCGTCGACGAGGCGATTCACGAAGCCGCACAGCGGCTTCGCGTGATTCTCGACACAGACGGACCGGACGCCATCGCCCTCTACGTGTCCGGCCAGCTGTCGATCGAGGCCCAGTACCTGGCCACCAAGCTCGCCAAGGGCCACCTGCGCACCGTGCACATGGAGGCCAATTCGCGGCTGTGCATGGCCAGCGCGGCCGGCGGGTACAAGTTGTCGCTGGGCGCGGACGGGCCGCCCGGGTCCTACGACGACCTCGATCACGCCGACCTGTTCTTCGTCATCGGCGCGAACATGGCCGACTGCCACCCCATCCTGTTCCTGCGCATGGCCGACCGGCTCAAGGCGGGCGCCAAGCTGATCGTGGTGGATCCACGGCGCACCGACACCGCGGCGCGCGCCGACCTGTTCCTGCAGATCAAGCCGGGCACGGATCTGGCGCTGCTGAACGGGCTGCTGCACCTGCTGGTCGAGAACGGCGACATCGACGCAGAATTCATCGCCGAGCACACCGAGAACTGGGCGGGCATGCCCGAGTTCCTGGCCGCCTACACCCCGTCGATGGTGTCCGAGGAGACCGGCATCCCCGAGGCCGACATCCGCACCGCCGCCGCCTGGATCGGCGCGGCGGGCGAATGGATGTCGCTGTGGACCATGGGCATCAACCAGTCCACGCACGGCACCTGGGCCAGTAACGCCATCATCAACCTGCACCTGGCCACCGGAGCCATCTGCCGCACCGGCAGCGGGCCGTTCTCGCTCACCGGGCAGCCCAATGCCATGGGCGGGCGCGAAATGGGTTACATGGGACCGGGATTGCCCGGCCAGCGCAGCGTGCTCGCCGACGCCGACCGGGCCTTCGTGGAGGCCGAATGGGGGCTGGCGCCGGGCACCATTCGCGCCGAGGCCGGGCCCGGCTCCATCGAGATGTTCCGCGGACTGGCCGACGGCAAGATCAAAGCCTGCTGGATCATGTGCAGCAATCCCGTTGCCTCCATGGCGAATCGGCGCACCGTCATCGCCGGGCTGGAGGCCGCCGAGCTGGTGATCGCCCAGGACGTGTTCACCGACACCGCCACCAACGCCTACGCCGACCTGCTGCTGCCCGCCACCCTGTGGGCCGAGGCCGATGGGGTGCAGGTGAACTCGGAACGCAACCTGACCCTGCTGCAGCAGTCGGTGGAACCGATCGGCGACGCGCGCCCGGACTGGCAGCTCATCGCGCAGGTCGCGACGGCACTCGGCTTCCCCGGGTTCGAGTACGCCTCCAGCGCCGAGATCTTCGACGAGATCCGGCGGTTCGCCAATCCGGCCACCGGCTACGACCTGCGCGGCATCGACTACGACGCGCTGCGGGCCGGGCCCGCGCAGTGGCCGTGCGCCGATCCGGCCCAGCGCCGCAACCCGATTCGCTATCTCAACGACGGGGTCAGCCAGACCCGGCACACCGACGAGCACGGGCACACCCCGCGACTGGCGTTCGCCACACCCAGCCGCAAGGCCGTGTTCTGGGCACGCCCGCACCTGCTGCCCGACGAGATGCCGGACGAGGATCACCCCTTCGTGCTCAATACCGGCCGCCTGCAACACCAGTGGCACACCATGACCAAGACCGGGAAGGTGGCGAAACTGACCATGCTCAATGGCAAGCCCTTCCTGGAAATCCACCCCGAGGACGCCGCCCGCCTCGAGGTGCGCGCGGGCGACGAGCTCGAAATCACCTCCCGCCGCGGCCGCGCCGTGCTGCCCGTCCAGGTGAGCGACCGCGTCCTCCCCGGCACCTGCTTCGCCCCGTTCCACTGGAACGACGAGCAGGGCGAATACCTGACCATCAATGCCGTCACCAACGACGCGGTCGACCCGATCTCCCTGCAACCGGAGTTCAAGGCCTGCGCGGTCCGGCTGCGGAAGGTGGCGGCCCTCTATTCGGCCGGGGCGGGTAATGGCTCCGGCCCCACCGGTTCGGTGCCGACGGGTTTCGGCGCGCCGTTCATCGCGGGCTCCGGGGAACCCGACCGGTCGGCTGCTGCCGCCCCCGGCGCCGCGGGCGGACCGCATCCCCTGGCGCTCATGCTCGGGTTGGAGACCGGCGTCGCACCGACGCTGACCGAGACCGAACGCATCTATCTCGGTGGATATCTGGCGGCGCTGCAGAGCCTGCCGGTCAGTGGCGTCCCGGTGCTGCCCGCGACCGCGCCGATCTCGGAGCGCGGCCGGGTGTGGATCGACGGACTGCTGGGCGGGATGTATTCGCGTGGGGCGCAGCACCACTCACCGGCGCTCGACAGTGCCGTGGACAGCAGCGCGTCGCACGGCCCGTCGGACACCGCGGGTGCGGCCACGCCCGCGGCGACACGCACCGTGACCGTGCTGTGGGCGTCGCAGACCGGGACGGCGGAGGAACTCGCCGCCGCCCTGGCGACCTATCTGGCCGATTCGGGATTCGCGCCGCGCCTGCTGGACATGGATTCCGCCGACGTGTCCGACCTGACAGGTGATGTGCTGGTCATCAGCAGCACCTTCGGCGACGGCGGCCCGCCGGACAATGGCGCGGACTTCTGGGAACGCCTGAACGACAGCGCGATCCGGCTGACCGGCATGCGGTACGCGGTCTTCGCGCTGGGCGATTCCTCGTACGACGACTTCTGTGGCCACGGCCGCAAGCTGGACGAACTGTTCGAGAAGCGCGGAGCCACGCGCCTGCTGCCGCGCGTCGACAGCGAACCCGATCACGAGGACCTGTCCGCGGCCTGGTTCGCCGCCGTGGCCGATGGTCTCGCCACGTCCGCCGACAACGCTGCCGGACCGGATGGTTCGGGACCGGATGATCGATCCGCCGGCGGAGCCGGTGCCGCACCGGGCCGAGCCAGCAAGGTCGACCGGTCGCGCGGCGGCACCGGATTCGGCGGGCCCGCAGCGGGCGCCCAGGGTTCGGACGGCCCGGCCGCCGGGCCCAGCGATGTGCCGCCGGGGTGGGGCTTCCCGGGCTTCGGGCCGAATTCCATTCCCCTGGGCGGTGATGGCCGACGCGGTACCGTCCTCGCGCCGGGGCGGCGGACACGCACGACCACAGCCGTGCCCTTCACGCGGAATTCGCCTGTGCTGGCGACACTGGTTCGCAATGAGTTGCTTTCACGGGATGGCTCCGGGAAAGAGGTGCGGCAGTTCGGGTTCGATCTCAGTGATCCGGAGGCCACCTACGAGGTCGGGGATTCGCTCGGAGTGCGGCCCGCGAATTGTGAAGCGCTGGTGGCGGAGTGGCTGGCGGTGACCGCACTGGAGGGGTGGCGGCTCATCGACGTCGAGGACGGCGAGCTGGCGCTGGCGGAGGCGCTGCGGACGCACTACGACATCACCCGGGTGAGCGCCGATCTGCTGTCGTTCGTGGCCGAGCACAATGCCAGCCCGCGGCTGGCCAAGCTGCTGCGCCGGGACAATCGCAATGAGCTGGACAGGTATCTGTGGGATCGGCAGGCGGTGGACGTGCTGCGCGACTTCCCGGTGCGGGCCGATCTGGTGGAGTGGCTGAGCACGCTGAAAAAGCTGCAACCGCGCCAGTATTCGATCTCGTCGAGTCCGCTGGTGAGTCCGCGCGAGGTGCAGCTGACGGTCGGCGTGGTGCGCTACGGCGATCCGGCGGCCACTGGTTCGGCGGCCCGGCGCGGCGGGGTGAGCTCCACGTTCCTGGCCGACCGCGCCCACGCGGAGGTGCCGATCTTCCTGCAGCGGGCGCCGCATTTCCGGCCGCCGCTGGATCCGAACGCGCCGATGATCATGGTCGGTCCGGGTACGGGCATCGCGCCGTTCCGCGGTTTCCTCCAGGAGCGCCGCGCCCTCGGCTGCCGGGGCCGCAATTGGCTGTTCTTCGGCGATCAGCACGCCGAGGACAATTTCTATTACCGCGCCGAACTCGAGGACATGTTCCGTTCGGGATTCCTGACCCGGCTGGATCTGGCGTTCTCCCGGGATCAGCGCGAGCGGATCTATGTGCAGCACCGGATGATCGAGCACGGCGCGGAATTGTGGGCGTGGTTGCGCGAGGGCGGTCATTTCTATGTGTGCGGTGACGCCGCGCGCATGGCCAAGGATGTGGACGACACCCTGCTGAAGATTGCCCGCATTCACGGCAAACTGAGCGAGGACGGCGCGCTGGCGTTCAAGAAACAACTGGTGGCCGAGAAGCGCTACCTGCGCGACGTGTACTGATCCGGTCGCCCGCCCGCGGCATCGGTCCGCCCATTCCGGTCTCCGCAAATGTGAAACTGTGGTATTTGTAACTCGCCTGTCCAGGCTCATGCGGATGGGCGGGCCGTCACCGGGGCGGCTGCCAGGAACGCTGAGGGCAGGTGCCTTGAACCGTCGGATCAGTCGAGTCACCGCGCGATTGACGGTGGCGGTGCTCGCGACCGTCGCCGCACTGGGCCTGTCGAGCGCCGTGCCCGCCGCCGCGGACGATCCCACCGCACCCGGCGTCTCGGTCCCGGACATGAAGACCGACGACGGCTCCTTCATCCAGAGCGTGGGCGTCACCGACGACCGCCACGTCACCTTCACCGTCTACTCCGCCGCCATGAACCAGACCTTCCCGGTCGACGTGCTGCGCCCGGCGGACACCTCCGAGCCGCGCCCCACCCTCTACCTCCTCAATGGCGCCGGCGGCGGCGAGGACGCCGCGACTTGGCAATTGCGCACCGACGCACTGGATTTCCTGAGCGACAAGAACATCAATGTCGTGCAGATCATCGGCGGCAGATTCAGCTGGTACACCGACTGGCTCCAGCCCGACCGCGCGCTGGGGGTCAACAAATGGTCCACCTATCTGGGCAAGGAATTGCCGCCGTTGATGACGGCCGCACTGACCAGCAGTGGCAACAATGCCATCGCCGGTATCTCGATGGCCGGTCTGCCCGTACTGAATTCGGTCATCTTCAATCCCGGGCTGTTCCGTAGCGCGGCCGTGTACAGCGGTTTCTTCCAGACCATCACGCCGATGGCCCGGGAGGCCATCAAGATGGTCACCGAGCTCTACGGCGGTGGCAAGGTCGAGAACATGTGGGGCCCCGAGGGCGGTCCACTGTGGGTGGCCAACGACCCCACCCTCAATGCCGAGAAACTGCGCGGCACCAACCTTTTCATCTCCACCGGCAACGGCATCCCGGGCGCCTTCGACATGCCCGGCGCGCGCGGCCGGATGGAAGCGCCCGCGGACACTCCCAAGACCGTGGCGCTGGGCTCCCTCATCGAGGCGAATTGCGAACTGTCCTCGGCGATTCTGCAGAAACGCCTGGAATCCCTGAACATTCCGGCGACATTCGAGTTCCGCAGCAGCGGCACCCACATCTGGGGATACTGGCAGGACGACCTGAAGACCTCCTGGCCGGTGCTCGCGCAGGGACTCTTCCCGAACCCGTGAACCCTTACACCGCCGGCGGATTGAGCCGGGCGAAGTCCGGCAGCCGGTAGTACGGGTAATAGGGATAGGGCGGGGTCACCGCGCTCGCCTTGTCCAGCCGGGCGAGCTGGTCAGCCTCGAGACTCCAGCCGACCGCGCCGAGATTCTGGCGCAGCTGTTCCTCATTGCGCGCGCCCACGATGACCGTGGCCACGCTCGGCCGGCGCAGCAGCCAGTTCAGGGCGATCTGCGGGACCGTGCGGCCGGTTTCGGCGGCGATCTCATCGAGGACGTCCACGACGTCGTAGAGCAGTTCGTCGCGCACCGGCGGGCCCGCCTCAGCGGTGGTGTGCAGGCGGCTGCCGGCCGGAAGCGGTTGTCCGCGACGGATTCTGCCGGTGAGGCGGCCCCAGCCGAGCGGGCTCCAGACCACCGCGCCCACCCCCTGATCCAGGCCGAGCGGCATCAGTTCCCACTCGTAATCGCGGCCGACCAGGGAGTAGTAGACCTGGTGCGCGACATAGCGCGGGAAGCCGTACCGGTCCGCCGCGGCAAGGGATTTCATGAGTTGCCAGCCCGCGAAATTGGAGGCGCCGACATAGCGGATCTTGCCGGAGCGCACCAGCTCGTCGAGCGCCGCCAGCACCTCCTCGACCGGCGTGCCCGCGTCGAAGGCGTGCAGCTGGAACAGGTCGAGGTGGTCGGTACCGAGCCGCCGCAGTGAGCCCTCGACCGCCGAGATCAGCCGGGCGCGACCGGATCCGGCGTCGAACGGGCCGGGACCGATGGGCAGCGAGGCCTTGGTGGAGAGCAGCAGCTGCTCGCGGCGACCCCGGATCGCCTCGCCCAGCACCTCTTCCGAGGCGCCGTCCGAGTAGACATCGGCGGTGTCGAACAGGGTGACGCCCGCGTCCAGGCTGATGTCCACCAGGCGGCGGGCCTGCCGGGCGTCGGTATCGCCCCAGGCGGAGAAGAGTTCGCCGCGACCGCCGAAGGTGCCCGCGCCGAAGCTCAATGCCGGAACCAGCAGACCCGAGGCACCGAGCCGACGATATTCCATGACCACCACTCCTAACGGAACTACAGTTTCATTAACTTGCCTGACGCTACACTCGCCTGGCCGCAAATGGAACTGGAGAACCGTTATGAGCCGCGACATACGCGCAGAGGGCAGCGAGACGTACACAGCGGACCAGGCCGACCCGACCCCCGGCTCGGTCCGCCCGGGCGGGCGCACCGCCCGCGTCCGCGAGTCCGTGCTGCGCGCCGCCGGCGACCTGCTCGCCGAACGCGGCTTCGCCACCCTTGATCTGGCCGAGGTGGCCGCACTCGCCGAGGTCGGCAAGACCACCGTCTACCGCCGCTGGCGCACCCCGGCGGGACTGGTCGCCGACCTGCTGGCCGACATGGCCGAAACCTCACTCCCCCACAGCGATACCGGCAGCCTGCGCGGGGACCTGCTCGCCAATGCGCGGCTGGTCGGGAAGACGCTCACCGATGCCCGGCAGGGCCGCCTCTTCCGGGCCGTCATCGCCGCCGCCACCAGCGACGACACTGCCGCCGCGGCCCTGCGCGCCTTCTACGACACCCGGCTGACCGAATGGTCCCCCTGCGTCGAGGCGGCCGTCGCGCGCGGCGAGGTCCCACCCGGAACCGACCCGCGCGCAGTGCTTTCCGCCGTCTCGGCCCCGCTCTACTACCGTCTGCTGGTCAGCGGGGATCCGGTCGACGAGAGGGCCGTCGACGCCGCCGCCGAGGCCGCCGCACTGGCCGCGGAGCAGGGCGTATTCGCCCCGCGCGGTCAGTCCGCCGTCCAGGCCGGATCGCGGCCGGTCAATCCGACCACGCGATCGACGAGCGGCGCCTCGGCCGGGGTATCGACAACCGGCCCGAAGAGCCTGGGCACCACTGCCCGCGGAGTATCACGGAGGAAGCCGAGCAGCACCGCCAGATCCGACTCCGCCGGGGCATAAGGCTGTCCGACCGCCCGGGCCAGGTCCCAGCCATGGATCACCAACTCGTCCAGAGCGAAGAACGCCATCTGCGGGGCAGGCGCGAGCACATCGCCGACCTCGGTGTCGCCTACCCGGGCCACCGGTTCGCGCCAGGCGGCCACGAGAGCCTTCAATTGCGCCGGAATGCGGTCGTGCCAATCCTCGGGGAGCGATCCGGTCCCCGGCGCCGGCGGCCGATCATCTCCTTGGTCGCGCCCTGCCGGAAGCCCTCGGTGAAGCCCAGCACATGAACGAGCATGTCGCGCACGGTGATCTCGGACGGCGTGCGGCGGTCGAAGTCGGCCTCGGAGACAGCGGCGACGACCGCCTCCACCGCGCGCGCGGCGGCTTCGGAATGTGCTTGCAGCGCTGCGCCGCAACCGGTTCGTTAGGCGGTATCAGCGGCGAAAGCCGCTGGTAGGGAGGAGAATTGATAGATGAAAGGTGATCGCGTGGAGATCGTCGTCGACACCGGCGACGGATCTCGGAACTACGAAATCATGGCGACCAGAGCGGGCCGCCGCATCGAGACCCGCATTGCGCGGGGAATCGTGGAGGTCAGCGAGGTGACTCGGACCGGCGGGCCGGTCCGCACCGCCCGGTTCATGGCGGGCCGGGTACTGGCCCTGGTCGAGTACCCCGCCGACGACGCGGCGCTGCCCGGCGAGTGAAGGGCGGACCGGTTGCCCGAACGAGATGAGGACGGGTTGCCGAGCTGGTGAAACGGGAGCATTCTCGAAGTGCCCGACTGCACGGCCCGCCCACCCCGGCAGAGAGGAGCAAGCGATGATCGATCGCATCGACGCAGTGCCCGAGGCCGACTATGTAGAGCAGAGCACCCCCGCCAATCCGCTGGACGAGGAGAACCCCGAGGTGCTCGAATCGGACTCCGAGATCACATCACTGCCCGCCGGAGATAGTGGCTGGACCGCCTCCGAGGGGGATCTGGTCGAGCAGGCGATCCCCGTTCCCATGGACGACGACTACGAATCGGACGCCGGCAGCGAGTACTGACCGGCGCCCTTCGCGCCCAAGCTAATTCGACACGCCCGCCCGCACGGTAGCGTGCAGCTCCCGCAGGCCCGACCGCTCGGTCGCGACCTCCAGGACCCGAACGCCGTGTGCGTTGCGGGTCAGTTCGATAGCCAGCTGTGCGGGGGCGACCTGGCGGTGTGGAATGCGGTAGGCGGCGCACAGCGCGGCCAGGTTCATGCCGTGGGGGGTGCCGAAGACCCGCTCGAACACGCCCGCGTACTGCGGATCGCCCTGTTCGAGCAGTTCGAAGATGCCGCCGCCGTCGTCATTGGCGACCACGATGGTGAGGTCCTCCGGCCGCGGCTCGCCCGGGCCGATGAGCAGGCCGGACGCGTCGTGCAGGAAGGTCAGGTCGCCCATGAGCGCGACGGTGCGGCCCGGGTGGGTGAGGGCCGCGCCGACCGCCGCCGAGACGGTGCCGTCGATGCCGGCCACGCCGCGGTTGGACAGCACCCGCACGCCGGGCCGCGGCGCGGAGACCAGCGCGGCGTCACGCACCGGGTTCGAGGCGCCGAGCAGCAGCTGGTCGCCGTCGCGCAGGGCGTCCATCACCACGGCCGCGACATGCAAACCGGTCGGCTTCGGGTGTCCGGCCAGCTCCGCGCGCACCACGGTGACGGCCTTCTCGTTCAGATCCCGGCACAGCTCCAGCCACTCCGGCCGCGGCGCGCCGTGGATGACAGCGCGGGTGCCGGTGCCCACCACATTGCCGGACACATCGGGCCAGCGCGGGCCGGTGGTCAGCGCGTACACCGTGATCTCCGGGTCCGACAGCACCCGCGACACCTGCCGGTGCAGGGTGGGCCGGCCGGTGATGATCGCCTGCCGGGGCTGCAGCAGCGGCAGCGCCAGCGGATGCAGCGCCGGGCCGTGCATGGGCGCGGTGGGTTCGGCGACCGTGGGCAGGGCCGCGAGTTCGGGGCGATGGCCCGCGCCGTGACCGGAGATGACCAGGGTGTCCGGCGTCAGGTCGATGTCCAGCGGGACGTCGAGGGTCGCGTATTGCGTTGCGGTCCATGGCTCTTCGTGTGGCCGGCCCGGAGGTAGCGAGTCACCGGCGGCCAGGTCGGGCACCAGCGGTTCACGCAGCGGAATGTCGAAGTGCACCGGCCCGGCATTGCCGGAGCGGGAGCCGCGGGCGGCGGCCAGCACGCGGCAGACCGCGGAGCGCCACACGCTGTTCTGCTTCGAATACAGATCGTCGCCGGGCTCGGACTCGGCCAGCCCCAGGCTGATGGCGGCGCGCACCTGGCTGCCGAACAGACCGAACTGCTCGACGGTCTGGTTCGCCCCGGTGCCGAGCATCTCGTACGGGCGGTTGGCACTCAGCACGATCAGCGGGATGCGGGCGTAGTTCGCTTCGAGGACGGCCGGGCCCAGATTGGCCACCGCGGTGCCGGAGGTCATGACGACTGGCACCGGGCGACCGCTGGCGGCGGCCAGGCCGACGGCCAGGAAGCCCGCGGAACGCTCGTCGATGCGCATGTGCAGCCGGATCCGCCCGGCCTGGTCGGCCGCCTGCAACGCGAAAGCCAGCGGCGCATTTCGCGACCCGGGGCACAGGACGACATCCCGCACTCCGCCGCGCGCGAGCTCGTCGACGACGACGTGCGCCTGGGCTGTCGAAGGATTCACACCTCCAGCCTCTCAGACAGCCGCCCGTCCCGCTCCGTCGGCCCGCTCACACCTGCGTTATTAAGTTAGGGTTTGCTAACCTAAGCCAATGGCGAAGCGCAGCAAGCATGTCAAGCCCGAGCACCGCGAGATCCTCACCGCGGAGGTCCTGGCCGGCAAACGGATCAGCCCCCATTTCGTCCGCGTCACCCTCGGCGGACCGGGCCTGGCCGGATTCACCGCCATGGGCTACGACCAGTGGTTCCGGCTGTTCATGCCCGGACGCGACGGCAACCTGCGGCTGCCCACCTCCGCCAGCAACCTCGGCTGGTTCGCGCAGTACCTGATGATGGGCAAGGAACACCGTCCGCTGGCGCGCAACTACACGGTGCGGGATTACCGAGCGGCCGGTTTCGGGGAGTTCGGCAGCACGGCCGAGATCGACATCGATTTCGTCTCACACGGTGACGACAGCCCCGCCTCCGCGTGGGCCAACAGCGCCACACCGGGCTGCCAGGTCGGACTACTGGACGAGGGCATCACCTATCAGGCTCCCGGCCACAGTGATTGGACACTGCTGGTGGGTGACGAGAGCGCGCTGCCCGGCATCGCGGGCGTGCTGCGATCGCTGCCGCGGGACGCCAGGGGCGCGGCGTATCTCGAGCTTCCGTCCGCCGAGGACCGGCAGGAACTGGGCGAACCCGAAGGCGTGCAGGTGAACTGGCTGGTCCGCACGGATCCGCACGGCGAGATCGGCGCACTGGCGGCGGAGGCCGTGCGCGGGGCGGAGCTGCCCGGCGCGGGCGTCTACGCCTTCGTCGCGGGTGAGCAGAAGCTGGCCGCGGGCGTGCGGCGGCATTTGGCGCAGGAGCGCGAAATCCCCAAGACGGACATCACTTTCACCGGCTACTGGCGAATGGGCAAGTCCCAGGGCTGAACCGGCACACGGAGCCGGAAAAAGGCGAGTGCCCCCGAACCACCTCGGCGGGCATTCGCTGTCCACGGGCGGCAGCACCGCGGACCGTGACTGTTCGCGGCCCCTCGCCGGGCCGCGAACCGGTCGGCCTAATTAACCAGCGTGCTTCTGCACCAGGTCACCCAGGCGCGGAAGGGCCTCGGCGACATGCTTCTTCGCCGACGAACGCATGGAGTTGTAGACCTTGGTCAGCGCCGGGCGCGACGACGCCTCGGCCCGAGCGTCGGTCACCGACAGCAGCGCGTCGGCCACCTCGTCCTGCTTGGCGACCAGCAGATCGGCGAACGACCCGGCGCCACCGTTCTTGTACTCCGCCCAGAACGGCTCCAGCTGCTCGACGAACTTGGGCGCGAAGGACTCCAGCGCGTCACTCACGATCGAGGGGCTGACCTTCTTGATCGCGGCGTAGCCGCCCTTGACGACCAGGCCCGACGCGCCGCCCTTGTCCGACACCTCCTCGTCCAGAACCTTCTCCGCGTCGGCGATGAAGGCCGGACGCTTGGCGTCATCGAGCAGGGATTCAGACAGTGCTGCAACCACTTTCAGGTTCCTCCGGATAGTTTTTCGATGAACGAGCGCACGCAACTATACGCATCGGTGTCCCCGCACACACGATGCCAATGCGCTGCTACTGCCTCAGCAGCAACAGCACTGTAAGCCCTCCGCAATCGATTGGCAGCGTTTCACTTTCGGTTACCGATCGGTCGGAGTTCTCTCCGCACCAATGGCAAGCGTCCGATCGAGCCCCGGACAACCCCGCCCGCTAACAATCAGCGCGCTTGTCGGATGGCCGAATTCCGCCGCCGGTATTCCGGGGTGACGCGCAGAACACGGCGCCGAACTGCGGTGGGTCTGCACCACGCCGGGAACCGGAACAGTATGTTCACTCCCGTGACCTTCAATGCGACGCTGTGGCGGCCCGTCCCGGGATTCGAGAACCTCACCGACATCACGTATCACCGGCACGTCGAGCAGGGCACGGTGCGGATCGCCTTCGATCGCCCC
>NZ_JBFAXK010000044.1:0-38339 GCF_040680715.1 Nocardia sp. NPDC051981
GAGCGGGTCTTCTGGGAAGGCCGCGGTCAGCAACTGACGGCAGCATGAAGCACAAGAATCGGTAGTTCGGTCTCATCCAAAGCCGGGGCGGTCCAGAGTGTGGTTCGGGGGTGGCACTGTCGGCTGTGGCGGTGGCGCTACCCCTGAGCTCACGATCCGTAGTGCCGGTCAACGCTTCCAAACACCGCTGGACAGGAAACGGTCCCACTCGCCGGCCGAGAACACCAGCGCAGGTCCGAGGCGGTTCTTGGAGTCTCGGACCCCGACATCGCCGCCGCCCAGGAACGCGATCTCCACGCAGTCCTGCCCTCCCGCACTCCTGCTGCTCTTGAACCATTCGGCTTGAGCCAGATCGCTTTTCACGCTGAGTACTCCTTCGCCAGTCGCCGCAGCAGGTTCCTGCTGTCCGCTTCGTTCAACGCTACCCGTTGGATCGTGCCGAATGCGGCCCGATACTGGTCAACCGTTCCCTGCAACTCGAAGTACATGGCACCGGTGTAGCTCTCCACGTACACGACCGTCGGCTCGTTGTAATGGTCAGTCGCGAAGTCGAGGATCGTGAACGGCCCCGGCGATATTCCCAATGGGAACCCCGCTGCGGCAGACAGAACCTGGACGGTCACGTTCGGCGGCATGTCGGCCATGTGCCGCAACTGCCCGGCCATGACCCTCGGCCCGCCGACCACCCGCCGCAACGCGCCCTCGTCGATTACCAGTCGCGCCGTCGCCGGTTTCCGTTTCCGCATGATCAGGGACTGCCGTCGAATCCGCAGTTGCACACGGCGTTCCACTTCGTCGGGCGGCTCTTGCGAGAAGTAGGTGCGATCGAGCGCGCGGGCGTAGTCCGGGGTCTGGAACAGTCCTGAGACCATATCGGGCCGGTAGATGGTGAGTTGATCGGCGGCCGATTCCAGCCCGACGTACACGTTGAATCCGGCCGGAATCAGGTCCCCATACTCGTGCCACCAGGATTTCACATTCGCCTGCTGGGCAAGGCCTTTCAGCGGCTCCAGATACTCGGGCGCATCGTAGATCCGGCACAGCTGCTCGAGGTCGTGCAGCTGGATGCGTCCGGTGGCACCGGTCTCCAGCCGTTGCAGGCTGCCCGACCCGCATTCAGCCAGACGGGCTGCCTGCACGATCGACAGTCCGCACTGCTGGCGCAGTTCACGCAGGTACCGGCCAAGTTGGCGGCGCGGCAGATTGGTGGAGCGCTTCGACATAACCATCTCCTGGTGCCGATTCTCCGAAACCCGAATCAATTGTGCGCCGGAAGTGGGTGGCGCGCAGGGGAAACGCACAGGTTTTCTGCGCACGCAGGCGCAGCCGTCCCGAAACTGCGGGCGTGATGTGCCATGGAGCTACGCCCGGTCCGACCACCCACGACGCCGAGACCCGAACGGATCCGGGCGAACCCAAACACAACTACCCACGTACGAAATCCACACCCGACAACGGAAGGAGGACGTCATGTCCTGGGACATGTGGGCGCTGCTGTCGATCCTGGCACTGTGCAGTGCCGTCATCCTCTGGTCCTGCTGGGGGTTCTACCGCGACAGCCACACCGACCACCCGCACACCCTGCACCTGCGACTCACCCACGGCGGCCACCTCGACCTCCGGCTCCCGCCCGGCCACACCACCGGCCGCCACCGCACCCGCGATCCCCAGACCACCAAGCACACACGACATTCCGTCCGACTTCTGGAGCTAACCCCATGACCGCCGCCGAAATCGCAGTCCTCACCGCCCTGCATCCCGACCGGACGCTCACCACCATCCAAGTCCAGCAGGCTTCGGCTCTGACCAGCTGGCGCACCCGCAACGCACTCGCGCAACTGAGGTCCCGCGGCCTCATCATCTCCAGCAACCCCCGTGGACGCTGGCGGATCAGTTCACGGGGCCGAGCCGCGCTCGCCACAAAGGCCAAACGATTCGCCTGAACCTCTGGGCTGCAACAGCATCCGTGCACACCGGCCGTTCGGTCGGATGTGTTCGCTTGTCGGTCGCCAACCCTTGCCAGCCGCGCTATCAGTCGCTCGGTCTAGTGCACTGACCTGCATCCTCGAGGTCACATCCGAGGCGCGACAAGCGCTAAGCGGCGTGACCCACTGGATCGCGTGTCACAGATCCTCGCCGCGACCAAACGACCCGGATGCTCAGAAATCCAACAAGCCGAGGTCCGGCTGTGTCTCGACCTCCGGCATCCGTTCCATTCCCCGATGCGTCGTGCACCGGCCCCCTCCGGTGGCTATACCGCAGGGGCGGCCCTTCGCAGTCCTCGCTCCACACTGAAGTGCCGGATCGTGAATATGGCATAACCCGGACGCTCCCGCGTTCGTGGGACAAGCGGCACCTGTTTTGGTGGTGGCTCGGCACCGACCACCGGTCGCCTGAGCGGGCGTCCGGGCGGCGCGATCCCTCCGGACGCGGTTGCCGGGCTGCTCCTCGACGGCGCCGGCCTCACGCGCACCGCGGACGGCGAGCTGGTCTGCCCGCTCGTTCTCCGGGTGTCCGGCATGCCCTTTCACCCATTCCCACTCGACCTCGTGCGGCGCACAGGCCGCCACGAGTCGCTGCCAGAGGTCGGCGTTCTTTACCGGCTCCTTCTTCGAGGTCAGCCAGCCGTTGGCCTGCCACTTGAGCACCCACGAGGTGATACCGTCGCGGACATATGTGCTGTCGGTATAGATCCGGACCTTCGAGTCGCGGGTGAGCCGCTCCAGCGCCTCGATCGGCGCGGTCAACTCCATCCGGTTGTTGGTGGTAGGCCCCGGATCCCCACCGTAGATGTCCCGCTCGTGCCTACCGAACCGCAGCACAGCACCCCACCCACCCGGCCCTGGATTCGGACTACACGCACCGTCGGTATAGATCTCGACTTCCACCTGTGCCAGATTAGCCTCTGTACGCCCGAAGTTGCTCGGGGACAGCATCTTCCACGTAGTCGGAGATGTCGCAACGCAGTGTGGGCCGGAGCCCGGAGGACCGGTGCCAGCTCCCCGCCCTGGACCGGATCACGGTATCCACGCCTCTCCGATCCGAAGAGGACTAGTAATCGATGGTGAGAACGCCGATTGGATTCGCGGACTCGGCGCTCTGAACGCCCAGACGACACTCTCACCGCCCGGTCGGTGAGGTAACCCCGGACAGCGGCGCATCCTGCCGGCCGATGCGGTCGGCACGATAATGTTGCCACTGCGTGTCGCGCCACCGCGACAAGACCACGATCGAAGCACGAAGCACACTGCGCTGCCATACGGCGGGAGGGGATAGGTGATGGATCAGCGTCCGCTACTGCGGGATCTCATCGACATCAAGGAGCATGTCGCCGGGTCAGACTTCGTGCTCACCCTCGCAGACGCCGTGACCCCGGAAGGCTCCGGCAAGGCGGTCCAGGATTATGTGCTGACCGAACGGTTGCTCGGCAACTTCGATGAGGCGCTGTCGCTGATCAAATCGGCGTTGGATGGGAACACCTCCAAGCCCGCGTTCCTGCACGGCTCGTTCGGTTCCGGTAAGTCGCACTTCATGGCGGTGCTGTACGCCCTGTTGTCGGGCGTCCCGGCGGCGCGGGACCGCACCGAGTTCGATCCACTGCTGACCAAGCACGACTGGCTGCTGTCGGAGAACAAGAAGTTCCTGATGGTGCCGTATCACATGATCGACGCCAAGGCGATGGAACAGCGGGTCCTGGGCGGCTATGTCGACTTCGTGCGAAAGCTTCACCCGGAGGCGACGATTCCGCCGGTGTACCGCACGGATGCGCTCTTCACCAACCTGCGGCAGCTGCGAATCACCATGGGTGAGGAGCAGTTCCTCTCCGCTCTCAATCGTGACTACGCCGCGGATGCGGACGACGAGTGGGGTGATTCGGGCGCGTTCTGGACGACCGAGAAGCTCGAGACCGCACTCACTGCAGATGAGGCACAGGATGCCAGCGGACTGAACCTGGTCAACCCGACCACACCGCGTGAGCTGCGGGCCAAACTGGTGCATGACGCGGGAACCACCCTGCTGCCCGGGTTCACTCAGTATGCCGCCGAGGACGAGAACGGCTTCATCTCCCTCGACGCCGGATTGAGTGTCATTGCCGCGCATGCCAAGTCGCTCGGCTATGACGGCATCATCCTGTTCCTGGACGAGCTGGTGCTGTGGCTGGCGAGCCTGCTCTCGGACGAGAAGCTGGCGCTGCGCGAAGCCAACAAGATCGTCAACTTCAAGGAGGGCGGTGACGCGCGCCGCGCCATCCCGATCGTGTCGTTCATCGCTCGCCAGCGCGATCTACGCGAGCTGGTCGGTGAGGAGCTGGCCGGCGCGGCCGAAGCGGCGATCCAGGACGCGCTCAACTATGCGTCCGGCCGATTCGAACTGATCAGCCTCGAGGACCGCAACCTGCCGCAGATCGCGCACGCTCGGTTGTTGAAGCCGAAGGACGCAACGGCGAGCGGGAAGCTCGACGAAGCCTTCGAGAAGACCAAGAAGCTCGGGCCCAAGGTGTGGGACACCCTGCTTGGCTCGGACGAGAGCACTACCGGCGCAGACGAAGCATCGTTCCGGTTGAGCTATCCGTTCTCCCCCGCCTTCCTCGACACGCTTGTGCACATCTCGGCTGCGCTGCAACGTTCGCGCACCGGTCTCAAGCTCATGGGGCAGCTGCTGGCCGATCACCGCGACGACCTCCGCCTCGGCGACCTCGTCCCCCTCGGGGACCTCTACGAACAACTAACCCGCGGTGGTGACCGGCCGTTCGTCTCGGACAAGAAGGTGATCTTCGACGCCGCCGACAAGCTGTACAAGACCCGGCTGCGTCCCTACCTGCTCAGTTCCAACGAGGTCACCGAGGACGACGTCGAGGCATATCTGCATCGGCCCGAGAAGATGGGCGATCCCCAGCTCGCGGGCCGGTGCAAACAGTTCGTCGGCGAGAACCGCCTGATCTCGACGCTGCTGTTGGCCGCTCTCGCACCGAGTGTTCCCTCCCTGCGGGACTTAACGATTCGACGACTCGGTGCGCTCAACCACGGCTCGATCACCACCATGATCCCTGGCCGCGAAGAAGGCGTGATCAAGGCGAAGGTCGACGAGTGGGCCTCCCGCTTCCCGGAGATCAAGCCCACCGGCACCGATATGAATCCCGGTGTACGCCTGGAACTCTCCGGTGTCGATGTGGAGTCGGTGATCGCCAACGCTCAGGTCAACGACAACCCGGCGAACCGGGCCGCATTGGCCCGCGACCTGCTCGCCGACGAATTCGGCCTGGAGCGCGCCAACGGCCGATTCGATGCCGATGAGCTGCGTTTCGTGTGGCGTGGCTCGAACCGGGTCGTCGAGGTCATCTTCGGCAATGTCTCCGACGAGGAGAACCTGCCGAATCACGACTTGCAGCCGGCGATCGAGGGTCGCTGGCGGATCGTCGTCGACCTGCCCTACGACGAGGGAAACCACACCCCGGTCGACGATGTCGACCGGATCCGCCGACTCCGGGAACAGCAGGGCGGCAACCATCCTCACACCATTGCCTGGCTGCCCACACATCTGGCCAAGCCGCGCTGGGAAGACTTCCGCCGCCTGCTCGTTGTGACCAAGGCGCTCGCCGACCCGCACCGTTTCGACACGCAGTACGCCCAGCACCTCAATCCGGATAACCGGGCAAGCGCCAGGCAACTGCTCGAGTCGCAGAAGGACACCCTGCGCAAGCAGGTGCTCGCCGCCTTCAAGCAGGCCTACGGCCTGGCCGAGAAGAAGCCGACCGATGTCACCGGCGACCTCGAGCGGCACTTCTATCCTCTTCCGGAAGTCGACGGGCTGACCGTGCCGATCGGCCAGGCCATGCCCGCTGCCCTGCGCAATATCGCGGGCAAACTGCTCGCGTACGAGCTCCCCGAGCATCCGCACCTGAACCCGGATCAACCGGATGTCGCCGTTCGGCCGGCCGATGCGAGAGCCGTTCTCACACACGTGCGTTCAGCCGCGGAAGCCCGAGACGGGAGGGTCGAGGTGCCTTCGAAGGACCGCGAGCTGATGCGTCGGGTGGCTGAGCCGCTCGGCCTCGGACAGCAGAAGGAGGCTTACTTCGAGCTGTCGCGCCGCTGGGCCGATCACTTCCGCATGACCGCCCAGAACCGCGGTGAGACAGGCGATCTTTCGGTGATTCTGCTCGAGGACTGGACAGACCTGCCACACAAGCGCGGACTGGAACGGCATATCACGAACCTTGTCATCGCCTCCTTCGCGGAAATGGATGACCGGGTCTGGGTGCGCGGCGGCGTGCCGATCGATACCCCCGATCTGACCAAGATCCAGGCCGGTGACGCGCTGCGTACCCAGCCGCTGCCCAGCGAAGCGGACTGGGAAGCCGCGCGCGAAAGGTTCCAGACGGTCTTCGGAGAGAGCGTCCCGACACTGCGCCGGGGCAGCCTGGTTCAGCAGTTCGCCCGGC
Source organism: Nocardia sp. NPDC051981 (assembly GCF_040680715.1). Taxonomy (NCBI): domain Bacteria; kingdom Bacillati; phylum Actinomycetota; class Actinomycetes; order Mycobacteriales; family Nocardiaceae; genus Nocardia; species Nocardia sp. NPDC051981. Next base: position 6,443 of record NZ_JBFAXK010000044.1, read on the forward strand.
AGATCACCGGTGCCGCAAGCAAGTACCAGGATCCGGCGGTCCGTCTGGTCGAGCAGCTGGAGCAGCATGCCGAATTCCTCGGCCTCGACGACACCGACCCGAAGAACCGGCTGCCCCTCGCCCGTCGGGCGACCGATCTGCTGACCACCATGGCGACCAGCGGCGGCGGGGCCGCGGGGGCCAAGAAAACCATCGAAGCTTTCGCGCGCTTCGATCTGGTGGGCATCGACCCTGGACGCTACGCGACCTCGATCAAGTCGGCGGACAAGGTCATCGCGGCGCTCACACACGCCGCCTGGGACAACCTCGCGCAGGCTCAATACCTCGGCGCGGAAGGGGCAGCGATACTGGGTTCGCTGCGGACGTCCGCACAGGCCGATCAGCGATCCGCCGATCTCGTCGATGCCTTGCGCAGCACCAATACCAAGGTCACCGAGCTGTTGACGCGCAAGCTGCGAGAACAGAAGACACCACAGCCCACCCCTCCACCAGCACCCGTCGAGCCGGTCGTTGGCACTGCCGACAACGTGAAACTCGACACCGAGACCAGCGTGCCGCCGATCATCCAACCCGGCCCGGCCAAGAAGGGTGGGCCTAGCCGCCGGTCCGGAATTCGCAAGACCACCGCTGCCGCCGCCGTCCGGGACTTCAGCGCCGAAGTCGCCGAGCTTGCTGCCCTGGAGCCCGGCGTCGAGATCGAAATCAGCTGGAAAGTCGTGGGGGAATGACGCAGACCTCCGTGACGTCCGCGCTGCGGCTGTCGAAAACAGCAGTCGCCCAATACCTCTCGTCGCACAAGCAATTGGCGGCAGATCTCGCCGGGCCCGGTACCCCGGTGACCCTGCTCCTGCGCGGCGAACCGGTGTGGGATGCGGATTCCGTGGTGTCGCTGCCCGACGGCCGTCGCGCTCGTGTGGTCGTGGCGCCCTCCCCGCTGGCGGTCCACGAAACCGTGCTGGCCCACGCGCGCGAGATCGAACCCGATCCCCGCGTGCTGGTGGTGCTCACCGACGTGGAGGGCCACGACCTCGATCCCGCCATTCTGGCCCGCACCCATCGGGGGCGAGTGCACACCGTCGACCGGTGGGACATCGTGCGAGAAACCTTCGGCGCCAAGGACATCGACCCGCGCCTGAAGCGCGAGGACTGGGCCTGCGAGGCGCTACTGGACGCCGCGGGGGCGCAGCGCTGGCCGGCCGCACTGGCCGGCGGGGTACTCTCCCGGACCGCGGCTCTCGCGGCGCTCGCGGGGCGCCGCCTGCGGCTCGGTCCGATCGGCGACCGGATCGATCCGAACACCCTGCTCGGCTGGTCACAGCAGCCCGGTGGTCCCCAGCTGCTGGCGGACCTGCGTGCGCCCGAACGGCACGGCCTCGCCGAGTTCCTCAGCGATGAGGAGCAATCCGGTCCAACCGGCCGGGTGCTGGTAGCCCTGACGAATGCCGGGCACGGCGCGGAGGCTGTCGCGTACGGGGTGCTGTGCGCGGCACTGTGGCGGCATGCGAAGCCGAGTAACGAGGTGTACCAGGCGCGCGGCCGGGTGGAACGCTGGCTCGGTGACCAGCCGCCCGCACACGGCGACGCGTTGGACAAGGACTTGGCCTCGTTCGGCCACCGCTGCGAGGAGTACGTCGAGGACCTGCTGGTCAAAGCTCGTGCTGGTGACGATCCACACGAGGAGCCCGATGAAGCGGCACGCGCGGCACGGAAAGCCTCCGATACCGTTCTCGCACAGGCGGATCTGCTCGTCCGGCAATTCGGTGCGGTGGACGCGGCGATCAGAAGCCCGCTGCTCACCGCGGGCCTGACGGCACGTTTCACCGCGGCCGGGCATGCCCTGGGCCGCGGCCGGTCCTCGGAAATCGACGCGGCCGTGAAAGACCTCCGCACACATGCACTCGCCCCAGACCATCAGATCCGAATCCGCCGGGTTCGGATGGCGCAGCGACTTTCGCGATGGCTGCACAGCACACCGGACCCGACCACCGACACGGTCGCGGCTTCCCTCGATCGCCAGATGCGGGATACCGCCTGGGCGGACCGAGCGCTGGACTACATCGAAGCGGGCGGCGACGATGATGCGGCGCTGCGTATCGCCTACCAGACCCTCGGTGATCAGGCACGTGCCTTGCGCCGCGAATTCGATCGCGAGTTCGCCAAAACCCTTGCCGTCTGGACAGAGTCGGGAACCGATCCCGGTTCGATGCTGACCGTCGAGTCCTTCCTGCATCGAGTGGTCCGTCCCGTCGCCGTCGCTCCTGCGGACAGCCGGGTGCTGCTGCTGGTGATCGACGGCTTGAGCGCTGCGATCGCAACGGAACTGGCGGGACAGCTGCGCGCCAGCTTCGCCGAGTACAACCCGCTGCCCGATGGTGATGTCGCCCACCGGCGTGCCATGGCCGCGGCGCTGCCCAGTCTCACCGCGGTGTCGCGCACCTCCTTGTTCGCCGGCACCCTGATGAAGGGCGATCAGAAGGACGAGCAGCGCCTCTTCCCGCAGCACAAGTTCTGGGGCGCGAAGCGGGCCGCCATCTTCCACAAGAACGACCTGCGCAGCGAGACCGGAGACCAGTTCGGCAAGGACGTGCACGCCGCGCTCGCCGATCCGCAGTGCCATATCGCCGTAGTGCTCAACACCATCGACGACCGGCTCGGCAAGGAACAGAAGCTGGGCGATCCCGACTGGCAGCTGCGCGAAATCGGCGACCTGCGCGCACTGCTGGGCGCTGCGGCCGGACAGGGCATGGTCGTACTCATCACCAGCGACCACGGTCATGTCATCGACCGGCACGGGGACAAGGTCGACGCGACCGGAATCCAGTCCGCCCGGCATCGCCTCCCGGCGCCGGAGCACGATCGCCTTGCCGACACCGAGATCGCCTTGCACGGACCGCGAGTGGTGTGGCCGGAAACCGACGCGTCGATTATCGCGTTGTGGGACACCGACTCTCGGTACACCACGCAGAAGGCCGGGTATCACGGCGGCGCGTCCCTGGCCGAGATGACCATCCCGGTGCTGGCATTCCTGCCCTTCGGTGCCACACCGCCGAAGGGCTGGCGTGAACTCGGCGACCAGCGGCCCGCCTGGTGGAAGGACGACACCGATACCTTCGTCGCGGAGATCGCGCCCAAGGCTCCGGACCAGGTCGTCAAGAAGATCAAAGGCAAGGCGACCCAGGTGGTCGACAACCAGATGGCGTTGGACATCCCGGCCCCGAGCACACCTGCCCCGGAACTGTCACTGGTCGACAGCAGTCCGGCCGACGACCTCGTCACCAGACTGCTCGCCTCGGAAACTTTCGAGGCGCAACTCGACCAGCTGGCGCGCAAACCCGTGATCACCAAGCTGGAGAAGGCAATCCGAGCTCTGCTCAACGGGCCTCAGCCAATCACGGCACTCGCTCAGCGGGTCGGCGACCCTCCGACCCGCGCCGCCGGGTTCGCCGCCGTGCTCGGTCAGCTGCTCAATGTCGACGGCGCCCAGGTCCTGGAGACTCTCGCGGACGGCCGCACCCTACGGCTGCATGTCTCGTTGCTGCGCGCCCAGTTCAATCTGAAGTAGCTCCGACACAGTGTTGTTCGGCCTCGCCGGTGTCTCATCGCACCCGGCGAGGCCGAGCGGCTCCCCCGAAGAACCCACAGGAGCACGGGATATGTCCGGCCTCATGCGAAACTGGGGCTCGTGAGTAGCGTGCAACCAGTGCCTGTCAGTGCGGTCCGCCGACGCGCCGTGATCGACGCGCTGCGGCGGGGAGCAGTGCCCGACAGCGGTCTCGACCTGCTCGCGACCGGGCTCGAACGGTTCGAGAGCGCGCTGGACTCCGAACTCGATGCCGCTGCGTCCGGCGGCGCGGTATTCAAAGCGGTGCGCGGTGAGTACGGCTCGGGTAAGACGTTCTTCGCCCGGTGGCTCGCAGAGCGCGCGAAGCGCCGCAACTTCGCGGTCGCCGAGGTGCAGATCTCCGAGACCGAGACACCGCTACACAAGTTGGAGACCGTGTACCGTCGGCTCACCGAACGGCTGACGACATCGAGCTTTCCGCCCAGCGCACTGCGGCCGGTGGTCGACGCCTGGTTCTACGCGTTGGAAGAGGACGCACTCGCGGCCGGTGCGCCGGAGGACGACCTGGCCCCGGCGGTGGACGAGCTGATGACGGCTCGGCTGGCCGAGGTTTCCAGACATGCACCGGCTTTCGCCACAGCCCTGCGCGGCTATCGCACCGCGGCGATACACGGCGACGAGGCCACCGCGGCGGCAGTGCTGGCATGGCTCGGGGGCCAGCCCAATGTGGCGGCGTCGGCACGGCGGGCGGCGGGCGTGCGTGGCGATCTCGATCACTTCGGTGCGTTCGGTTTTCTGCAGGGACTGCTGACCGTCCTGCGCGACAGCGGTCATCGCGGACTGCTCGTTGTTCTCGACGAGGTGGAGACGCTGCAGCGCGTTCGCTCCGACGCCCGTGACAAAGCCCTCAACGCGCTGCGCCAGCTTATTGACGAGGTCTACTCGGGCCGGTTCCCCGGGCTGTATCTGCTGATCACCGGAACGCCTGCCTTCTATGACGGTCAGCAGGGCGTACAGCGACTCGCTCCCCTCGCTCAGCGCCTGGCAACCGACTTCACGACCGATCCGCGGTTCGACAATGCCCGCGCCGTGCAGCTGCGGCTGCCCGGGTTCACCCTCGATTCCCTCACCTCGCTCGGGATCACGATCCGGGATTTGTATGCGACGGGCGCCACGGACCCCGACCGGATCACGACGGTTGCCGATGACCCATATATCGCGGATCTCGCGAAGGCCGTCACCGGATCGCTCGGCGGCAAGGTGGGAGTCGCTCCTCGACTCTTCCTGAAGAAGTTGGTCGGCGACGTGCTCGACCGGATCGACCAGTTCCCCGATTTCGATCCGCGCCAGCACTATCGGCTCACTGTAGGCTCGACCGAGTTGACCGATACCGAGCGCAATCTGGTCAGCGCCGACGACATCGACCTCGACCTGTGAACGACCGAGCTGCGGCGTCGGCCGATCCCATCGAGCAGCTCGATCCAGTTGTGGTGCACCACATTGTCAATACTCTCGGCTGGCCTGATCTGCGTCCGTTGCAGAAGGCCGCCATCGATCCGCTGCTCCGCGGCGACGACGCGATACTGCTGGCGCCCACCGCGGGCGGCAAGACCGAGGCCGCATGTTTCCCATTGCTGTCGGCCATGACTCGCAACGACTGGCGCGGAGTCTCGGTGCTGTATCTATGCCCGCTGAAGGCACTGCTGAACAACCTTGTCACTCGTATCGACAGTTATGCCCAGTGGCTGGGGCGCCGAGCCGCCCTCTGGCATGGGGATGTCGCCGATTCGCAGCGCAACAGGATCCGGCGCGAACCACCCGACATCCTGCTCACCACACCGGAATCGTTGGAGGCCATGCTGATCGGAGTCAAGACCGATCACGATGAGCTACTCGGAGCTATCCGCACCGTTGTCGTCGATGAGGTACACGCCTTCGCCGGCGACGACCGCGGCTGGCACCTGCTCGCGGTGCTGGAACGACTGCAGCGGGTAACCGGGCAACCGATCCAACGCGTCGGACTGTCCGCCACTGTCGGCAATCCCCACGACCTGTTGAGGTGGTTGCAAGGTTCGGGACGCGACGAACGGCCAGGTTCGGTGGTCGCACCGGACCTGACGATCATGGCCGACGAGAAGTCGACTCCCCCCGAATCGATTGTCACCAAGCTGACTTCCGCCGACAGCGGAGCGCTCGTTCCGCCGCCCGGCCAGGTAGAACTCGACTACGTCGGTTCGCTGGAGAACGCCGCCAAAGTGATCGCGGCCCTGCATCGCGGCGAAAAACGACTCGTCTTCTGCGATTCGCGCCGCCAGGTCGAGGAACTCGGTGCGGCCCTTCGTACCCGCGAGATCACCGTCTTCCTCTCGCATGCCTCATTGTCGGCTTCCGAAAGAGCGCGGGCCGAACAGGCCTTCGCCGAAGCTCGTGACTGCGTTATCGTTTCGACGTCGACACTCGAACTCGGTATCGATGTGGGTGATCTGGATCGGGTGATCCAGATCGATTCACCGGGCACCGTGGCATCTTTCCTGCAGCGCATCGGCCGCACCGGTCGGCGCACGGGTAGCATCCGCAACTGTTTGTTCCTGGCCACTAGCGACGACGCGCTGCTGCAAGCCGCCGGGCTGTTGCTGTTGTGGAGTCATGGCTGGGTGGAGCCCGTCACCGCTCCCCCGGAACCTCGCCATTTGGTGGCGCAGCAGTTGCTCGCGGTCACCCTGCAGCACGGCACCCTCGGTGATCGAATCTGGTCGCGGGAATGGAATGGCCTGCACCCCTTCGACCGATCCGCCGAGCCGATCCTGCATCATCTGACCTGCCAAGGCTTTCTCGACGATGACCAGGGCCTGCTCTTCATCGGCCCCGAGGCCGAGAAACGCTTCGGCCGTAGACATTTCCTGGAACTGACAGCCTCCTTCACCGCGCCGCCGCAATTCACTGTGCTCGCGGGACGACAGGAAATCGGGCAGACCGACACCTCGGTCCTCACCGATGACCGACCCGGCCCGCGCTTGCTGCTCCTCGCCGGGCGCAGCTGGCGGGTTACCTATATCGATTGGAAACGCCGACGGCTCTTCGTCGAGCCTGCCGAGAGCGGCGGTGTCGCCAAGTGGTCCAGCCTCGGACTGCGAGGATCATCGTTCGAACTGACCCGAGCGATGCGCGCAGTCCTGCTCGGTACCGACCCGGCAGTGTCACTGACTCGTCGCGCCGACGTCGCGCTCACCGCACTACGTCAGGAACGGGCGGAGACCGTCGCTGCGGATGCCACCCTGATCATTCGGGGCGACAAGGAGATTCGCTGGTGGACCTGGGCCGGTTTCCGTGCCAACGCGACCCTCGCGGCCACTCTCCACGCTGTCGTCGATGACGCGCAGCGCCCCAACGACTTCAGTATCCGATTGCGCGCCACTACGATTCCGGAAACCTGGTGGGCCGCCAAACAAGTCGTCGACCCGGATCGCCTGACCCTACCGAGCGTGGATCCACGGGCCGCCGCGGGGCTCAAGTTCGCCGCCCTCCTGCCGGAACGACTCGCATCTGCGACCATCGCCGCACGGCTGGCCGATCTGCATGGTGCACAGGCGACATTGACGGAAGCCGCCCGCTGGTATCGAGCCTCCTAAGCTTCACGGATAAACCGACCAGTAGGCCCGCGACACCGTGTGCGATCCGAGATCGCTTGTGATATCAGGTATTACGCATTGAAGATCGCAGTAGCCGAAACGAGGGGGATGCCGTGGGAGTCGACAGTCCGAGGCTCGAGACCGTCCTGGAGGAGATCAAGTCAGGGGCGATGCAGCTGCCGGACTTCCAACGCGATTGGAAGTGGGACGATCAGCGCATCCGGGAACTAATCGCCACCGTGACGCTCGATTACCCGCTCGGCGTCGTGATGACCTTGGAAACCGGGGGGAAGTCCACCTTCCGGGCTCGCCCGCTCACCGGAGCCGAGACCAACGACAGAGCTACTCCGGACCTTCTGCTTCTGGACGGACAGCAGCGACTCACCTCGCTGTTTCAGGCCCTGTACCTCGACCGTCCCGTGCGCACCACGGATACGCGCGGTAAGGAGCTATACCGCTGGTACTACATCGATATCGCGAAGGCCGTCGCAGCACCCGCGGACCGAGACGACTCGATCATCTCCGTCTCACTCGAGAAGGTCTTCCGCCGCCCTTTTCCCGCACGCACCGAAGTCGATCTCACCGACCGCGAAAATGAATGCCGGGCCGGGTATTTCCCGCTCAATATCGTCTTCGACACCAAGCAGACTCAGGATTGGATGATCAAGTTCGGCAGCCTCGGCGGGGCGAACTGGTCGCTATGGTCGGAATTCAACGACGCGGTCCTCAAGAAGGTCCAGACCTTCACCATCCCGATGATCAAGCTGAACGCGAACACCAGCAACGACGCGGTGTGCGCGGTCTTCGAGCGGGTCAATACCGGCGGTGTACCGCTCAACGTCTTCGAACTGCTCACCGCCTCCTACGCCGGTGACCGCAACTTCGAGAGCACACATGGGGATTACTACCGACTGCCGGACAAATGGCGGGAGATCAAGAAGGATCTCGATGCCACCTATCCGGTGTTCGCCCGCCCAGACAGCGGAAGCCCCGATGGCGGGCTGAGCAGTACGGACTTCCTGCAGGCCGTCACCCTCGTCCACACCTGGGAGCGCAAGCAGAAGGGACTTGCCGCGTCGGTGTCCGCCAAGCGTCGCGACCTGCTCAACCTCCCACTACCCGACTTCGACAGGTTGGCCCCTCGACTGCACGAGGCCTTCGGGTGGGTGGGCGACTTCCTCACTGCTCAGTGCATCGTGCGCAATGCGGATCTGCCTTACCAAACCCAGCTGCTGCCGCTGGCCGCGGTACGAGCCATCGTCGGTGAGCGCCTCGACGATCCGGCCGTGATCGAGCGGATCGCCAGGTGGTACTGGTGCGGTGTACTGGGCGAAATGTACAGCGGTTCAACCGAAAGCCGCCTTCCCCGCGACGTCGAACAGCTCATCGAATGGATGCAGCCGGACGGTCCGACTCCGGACACGGTCACCGAAGCCATCTTTCTCGAGGACCGACTCGACACGCTCAGTACTCGAAACAGTGCCGCGTACAAAGGAATCTACGCTCTGCTCGCCAAGCAAGGAGCGGTGGACTGGTATTACAGCCAGGCGCCGCTGAATCCGGCGACATTGACGCAATACGCAGTCGACATCCGTCAGGTGTTCCCCAAGACATGGTGCGCCAAGAACAGAGTGCCGACCACCAAGGCGAACTCCATCGTCAACAAGACACCGTTGTCCTTGCGCGCCGGCCGCAGCGTAGTCGGCGCACCAAGCTCGTATCTACCGATTCTCGCCAGTGAATCCGGTACGCGCGACGAGTGGTTCGACGACATAGTGGCCACCCATCTAATGGACCCGGTCGCTCTACACACCGACAATTTCGATGCTTTCTACGCGGACCGCTCCAAGCAGCTCATCGCACTGGTCGGATCCGCGATGGGCAAGGGCACCCTCTTCCGCGAGCCGGAGCAACGCTGACATGAATGAGCTACCGAGCCCGGAGCAGATCCGCGCAGAGTTCGCAGGCCAGAGAAAGACCGTAGTAGATCTGCTCGCCTATTTCGGGTACTCGTATCGAACCTATGAGTGCGTTCCTGTCATCGAGTCGGCGCTCCGTAGCGCAGATCTGACGACCAAACCCAGCTTTGCCCTGTGCCCGCACAACCAGGAAATGGAATTCAAGGATCTCGACGATTCGACGCCGATCCTCGAAACGACCGACGAGCTCGACGAAGACGCCCCTATCGGCTCCATGCCGCAGCGTCCGTTCCTCGTGCGCGATATCCCCTCGGCGCAAGGCGAATTCCAGAAGGTCACTTCCGACTTCACTTTTGCGCAGGCGGTTTCCATCATGCGCAGCGACGGGATCGACCAGCTCCCGGTCATCGACGGTGCCTCGCATTTGCGCGGTGTGCTCACCTGGAAGTCGGTGGCACGTCGGCTCGAATCCCACAGCACCGCACCACTGTCGGCCTCTCTGGAAGCCGGACACACGGCCAGCCTGGACGACAGACTGTTCGACAAGCATCTACTGACGATTTGCGAGCACGGGTACGTCCTGGTCCGGGACCAAATGGGCAAGCTCTGCGGCAAGATCACCCTCGCGGACCTGTCCATGCGATTCCATGAGGTCACCCGCCCTTACTTCATGGTCGGCGAGGTCGAACTGCGTCTGCGGAAGCTCCTCGGCACTTGCCTCGACCCTACCGCCATCATGGATGTACAGCCCAACAACCGGAAGACCGGAAAGATCGATGATCTGCAGTTCGGCCAGTACATCAGCCTCCTCGCGAACAAGGAGATGACGAAGAATGGATCTCCCAACGCCGATCAGAATTGGGCGGCGCTCAATCGGCCGACACTCGATAGGCTCATCTTCCTGAACCTGCTCGAATCCGTTCGAAAGATCCGCAACTCGGTCGCTCACTTCCACACAGCCCCCGTCACCGACTCGGACTTGAAAGAGGTGGAACGGCTGTCCGGGCTCCTCGGTTCAGCAGAGTGAATCGCCTCCGATGAGGGGACTGCTCGATCATCCTGACCAGCACCGGATGACGGCGCCACGCGTGCGTGGTACTGATGATCTCACCGGCAAGACCTCGCCGGTGCAGAGATCGATTGGTACGCAATGGCTTTCAATGTGATGGTGACTTACGTCGGCAAGGACGGGAGGGCTAACGTTCAGTACGCGATCGATCATCGCCGCTGGGGCCTGAGCCGGATACGCAAGCACACGCCGCGCGATTTCCCCATCGGTTTGATCGTGGCCGACGCGAAGTACCCAAATGGCCGCGGCGTCTCACGACCATCTGCACAAGGGTGGGATCCGACGCAGGTTACCGTGGCGGTCACCCTCATCGAGCGAACGGGCGAGGTCGAACACGCCGACAAGCCGTTCTGGCCGAACGAGGTTGCTGAGAACAGGATCTACTATCCAGATCGTTTCGACATGGTCCCGATTGGCCGGATCGACAAGATCCAGGTAAGCGAACTACCCAAGACCCTGCATGAGGCGATTCGCGGCCGTATCGCGTCAGGCTGTGCGGACATCATCCGGCTGAGTCCCGACGACCTCGATCACGTCCTCCGACTAGGAGATGCACGTGTGGATAGCTCGAAGTGGACAGTGGCCACTGCGGCGACGAGGGTCGGTCGTCCACCTACTGCGCGTCGGCATAATTGACCAATGCTGACTTCGACCTGATACACAGACGGCATGGTCATCAAGCGAATGCAAGCAATCATTGCGGACTTTGCGAGCGAGCGGGACTGGGATCAGTTCCATACGCCGAAGAACCTCGTGATGGCGTTGACCGGTGAGGTCGGCGAGCTTTCAGAGATCTTTCAGTGGCTGACGCCCGAGCAAAGCGCGGCAATCACCAACGACCCCCAGGGATTTGCCCGCGTGGAGGAGGAGATCGCCGATGTCTTCATCTACCTGCTTCGCCTCGCCGACGTGCTACAGGTCGATCTGATTGCCGCGGCGGAGGCAAAAGTTCGGGTGAACGAGCAGCGGTACCCAGTCGAGCTGGCGCGGGGACGGACCGTGAAGCATTCCGAGCTCCGCTGAGATCACGTCGTCATCTTCTCCAGGAAGGCTTGCGTTTCCGGATCGGTGGAATAGACGCACACGCCCCGCATTCCCCGGGTGACGAGGACCTTGTAGGTATTGCGGACCAACTCTTCGAAATTCTCGTCTGATGCTTTCCGCACGGCAGGATCGTGCGATTGGCCACGCCGAGCCACCCAGCGATCGCCGCGGCGGACGAAGTCCCTACCGAAAATGACTCCCGCCCAGTCATATTCGAATCCCTGGGCAGTGTAGATACAGCCGATCTGAGCGAATCCCCGATCATCGGACGCCCAGTAATACGATTCCGGCGCGTCAGGTACCCGCTTCTCCGGCTTGGCGTTCCACGGCCGCCGCCAATCTCCGATCTGTACGTCGTCGACAAGATGCTTGCCGTCTCCGATCGTCTCCGGATCACTCCACGGCCAGCAGTATCCCGCGGCGATGCGCGCAGTCCCACCGTGAGATTCGCTCTGGTTCGTCAGCCAGGCTTCGAGCGCCGGCGGCGAGACCGCGCTCGCAACCCGGAACTGATCATCCGAATCGGCCGTCAGTTCCTGCCAGCTGACCGGCTGTAATGGATCCAACCCCAGCAGCCGCTCGACCCATGTATCGAACAGATCTGAACCACCACAACGGAACTGGCCGTCGAGCGACACGATATCGACTTCGCAACCAGCTGCCTCCGCTGCTGCAGTGATTTCTTCCAGCGAACCCATCTCGCCCGGGCGCACGGTCTGGTTCTCGTCGAGCAGGAACACCGGCACCGACGCCACATCCAGCAGCTCACTGATCTGCTTGCGGCCCTTCGACCGCAACTCTGCGCTGGTGAATCGGTTGGCGCTGGTCTCGCGGATGCGGTGCGCCTCGTCGCAGATCAGGACGTCCAATTCGCGCGGCGCCGAGCCCATGTAGTTGTTGAAGTACTTGAACAGCGTCTGCACTCGCGGATTTCGCCGACCGGCAATCTTCCGCATGGTCTTGGTGAAGGCGCTCGAGCCCGTCGCGTGATGCACACGGCGACCCTGGCGCGCCAATTCACCGAGCAGGCTGAGGGCGATCACACTCTTGCCCGATCCTGGGCCACCGGACACGATCACAGCGGTTCGGGTGTTGCCGGCGCGAGACCTGGCCACGGCCTGCATGACGAGCTTGTAGGCGATCCACTGCTCGTCCAGCAGAACGAACTGCTCCCGCTCTTGGATCTCCTTGGCCGCCAAGTCCAGCAAGGGCTTGGTCGGTGCGTGCTCGAACTGTAGGAAGTCATCCGCAGCCTGAAGCGCATGCTCACGACTACCTTCAGTATCCAGCAGCGCCGTGAGATGGTTGACCATCTGCCCACGGTCATCGAGCGTGAACAAGCACCCGAATGCCGTCGGCTCATACTGGTCGAGGGCTGCGACGGCACGCGAGCGCGCGTTGTGCAGGAATGCGATGCCCCGCACGACCTCAGGTCGATCAGCGAGCGCGGGCGTGGAGTCCACCAGGTACTCGCAGTACCGCCGAACCTGCTCGACCGGGTGCAGCATCTTCTTCTTACGCCCGGGCATCTCGACGAGGTCCTCGGTGACCTTTTCAACCGTCGACCACTGCTTCAGTTCGACCAGTACATAACTCGGTGCTCCAGTGCTCGGGTGCACGCCACACAGCACCGCATCCACCCGCTTCGGGCTGTGCGGCAGACCGTACTCGATCAGCACCTCGACCTGGCCGAGCCCCGCGTCGACGAGAACGTTCAGCAGAGCCGGCAAGCTGTTGGTCCAGGAGCCCTGCTCGGATGTCCCAACGCGATGTCCCCATTTGAAGAGCGCCTGATCGGTGAGAAGCGTGATGAGGCGCCCGGCCTGCGCCTCCGACAGTAGGTACTCGCCACTACCTCGGACCAGAACCAAACTCGCCACCCCCACGGACGCATGCGAAATACAACATGCGGGTGGGAGCAGCGACGAAGTGGTGCTTCGGTGCTCGGCGGGCCGCGCAATCACACTACTCGACAAGACGCTGGACAGACCGACCGGCCTGCCGGAGTGTCAAGCGGGAGTGGAGATTCCCGCGCTAAGCAGTCATTTGCTCAAGAAACGACCGCGTCTCCTCGTCCGTCGAGTACACACACGCGCCACGCATACCGCGGGTCAGGAGGACCTTGTAGGTGTTGCGGATCAGCTCCGGGAACCGAGCATCATCGGCTTTCTTGACCTCAGCATCGTAGGAGTGTTCCCGCCGTGCCACCCACCGATCACCGCGGCGGACGAAGTCGTCCCCGAATATCACACCTGCCCAGTCATATTCGAAGCCCTGCGCTGTGTAGATGCAGCCGATCTGGTCCATTCCGCCCTCCTCGAAGGCCCAGTAGTACGAATCTGGCGCACCCGGTACTCGTGAACCTGGGAAGGCGTTCCAAGGACGGCTCCAGCCTTCGATTCGCACGTCGTGCACAAGTCTCCGATCGTCACCCCGCACCATCGGCTTTTTGGTCCAGTCCCCAGCAGAATCCAGCGGTCAGCCGCGCCACCCCTTGGGTGTTCCGGTGCCGGTCTCGCACCCATTCCTCCAGCGCTGCAGGTGCATCCACGCTCCCGACGAGGAAGGTGTCCTCGTTCTTCTCTGCCAGCGCCGACCAAGAAATCGGCGCATCGCCGCCGATCCCGAGCAGCCGATCGACCCACTCCTCGAAAAGATCAGAACCTCCACAACGGAATTGGCTTGTCAAATGGACGATCTCAACCTGGCATTCTGCTGCTTTGGCACCCGCCTTGATCGAGGCAAGCGAACCTGCCTCGTGGGGGCGCACGACCTGGTTGCCGTCGAGGAACAGTACCGGCACCGAGGCCACGCTGATCAACTCGTCCAATTGGGTTCTGCGACCAGCGCGGTTTCGCGTGTTCCCGCCGTTCGCCGAATTCGTCCGGATCCGATGCGCCTCATCGCAGATCAGCACGTCCAGCTCGCCCGGCCGCGAGGCGGAGTAGTCGTTGAAGTACTTGAACAGCGATCGGCCTTTGGCCCCCACCAGTTTCTGCATCGTGTGCGTGAAAGCGCTGGATCCCGTTGCATGATTGACTGCAAGGTGCTTCCGGGCAAGGTGCCCGAGAAGACCGAGCGCGATCACGCTCTTTCCGGAGCCTGGACCGCCGACAACTACGACTACTGTCCGCTTCTGGTCCACGGCCAAACCCTCCCTACGCGAACGCTCCGCTTCCCACGCTCGATTGACCGCGGCAGCCACCGTCTCGTACGCCACCCGCTGTTCGTCCAAAAGCACGAACTGCTCTCGATCTTCGATCTCGGCGGCCGCCAACTCCAACAGTTTCTTGGTCGGGCGATTGGGGAAGCTCACGAACTCATCCGCGACGCCTCGAGCTCGATCCCTGTCCACATCGACATCCAGCACCGAGGTCAGAAACTCGCGTAGTCGCTTCCGGTCCTCACGTAGGAACAGCTGCCCGAACTCGTCCGGGACATCGTCGATTAGCGATCCGACCCCCGCCGCAGTCGCATTGTGCAGAAACGCGAGTCCCCTGACAGCTCCCGGACGGCGTTCAAGTTCTGGGGTGAAATCGACCAGGTAGCGACAGTACTGGCGCACCTGGGCAACCGGATGCAGAACCGGATCGTCGTAGTACGGAACCCGCACCAGATCCCGGGCGAGCAGCTCGGCCTCCGACCATTGCTTCAGTTCGATCAGAACGTAGGTCGCCGCGCCGCCTGCTGGACGAACGCCACACAGAATGACGTCGACACGCTTCGGACTATGTGGCAAGCGGTGTTCGAGCAGCGCCTCCACATCGCCGAGACCCGCTCCATCGACTTCACGAAGAAATGCCGACAGGCTTTTTCGCCACGATCGAACTTCACCCGCCCCGACCGCACTCCCCAATTCAGCCGCGGCTCGTTCCTCGAGCTGAGCAGGTAGCTGTCCGGAATCCGCCAGCTCCAATAGTTGCCGCACACTGCCGCGCACCAGCGCCATGACTCTCCCACAACGAACACCCGAGATCGACATGCGGGTGGAAGCAGCGACGAGGGATACTCGGTGCTCGGCGGGCCGCGAGAATCCAGGCTACATCGAATCGTTGTGGGGTCACTCCACCAACACGAGCCGCACGGCAGTGGTCACTTCGATCTCACCTCGACGCAGCAGCAGACCGATGTCCCGACTCAACTGGGTTCGAATATCGGCCCCTCCAGGACAAACCCAGGATCTCTGGCCACCTCGCGAAACACCTCCTCAGCATGGCGCCCAGCACATCCGCGACCACATTGTGAGTGCCGGTTCCGATTTCATCGGCGGCATCTCGCCGACTCGACCACGCTGCCGTCGGCGCGGGTCGGGACCCTGCCCTACAGCAGCAGCCCCATGGAAGGCGTCAACACGAAGAACAGACGATCAAACAACAAATGTATGGCCGAGCAGGATCGACTTACGCCGACACCGGATCCTGCTCTGGGTGTCCTGACCATGGATGTCGGTGACGGCGTGGCGAGCTGACTTGGCGAAGGCCTCCGAGGGGCTCCTTGGGGCCGCCGTTGCGGTCGGAGCCGACGACTGCTCCATCGTGGCGATACCCATCAGCGCATCTACGACGATCGAGTCAGCCTGCGCGATACCGGAATCGACGTCAGCGGACGCTCGCGGCGGCTGTCGATCAACTACCGGACGACCGCCGAGATCCTCGCCTTCAGCCCGATGCTGCTCCGCGGCGAAGCCATCGACGATATGGATGGCGGGCTGGAGACCAGCGCTGGATGCCGCTCCGAAATCCACGGCGCACCACCGAAGCCGGTTGGATTCGATAGCGCGGAGGCCGAGTCAGAGGTACATCGCTGACACAGTGCGGAAGTGGATCGCCGACGGCGTGACTCCAGAGGAGACAGGCGTAGCCACCCGTATCAACTGGATGGCCGAGCAAATCGGGCGACACCTCAATGCGGCTGACCTGCCCGCACGGGCGCTAACCCGGAAAGTCCGTCCCGATCACCAAGTGTCCGTGGGCACCATGCACCGAATGAATGGGCTGGAATTCCGGTGCATGATCGTCGCGGGCGTCGATGACGCGCACGCCCCGACTCGGCGGCACTCACCCCGATCGAAGACGATCCACACGCTCACGAACGAGACCTCGGGGCACCTCAGACTACCGTCGGTTCAGCTGTTTTTGGGCGCGGTGCCGGGTAGTTTGACTTGCCCAGCTCGCTATCGCGAGCCCAGCTAGTGTTTCCGAGACTTCTTCGATGCTAGGCAATGATGCGATCCAGCCGAGTGCAAGGTCTGTCCAATACTCGCTCCGCATCGAGACCGCCGTTCGCAACAAGGCTGCCGGTGAGATGAGAGAAGAAATGGTTCCGGAGGCTCGCCCAGACTCGCGTTCCTGCTGACCGATAGTCAGCATGACCTGATCCAGCTCGAGCTCCAGTAATGGCAGTAGCCCAACTGGGTTTGCAAGATCGATTTGCCTGGTTGGCTCGCGATCTGTACCGATATACAGCACGCTGTCGACGACTCCTAGCCACAGCCCGGATCGATAGCGGACGACCGGAAGCCACATGCCCGGCGTGTCACATCCCTGCGTGGTGCTCGACATTGAATCCGTACCCCCTCATCGTATCCACGAATTGCTGGCGGATATCGTTGGTCCAGTTCTGCCAGAAATGTCCACTCATCTCATTAGTTCTCATTCCGTCCTCAACGCTGTTCCAGAACAGCCCGCCGACTACCCTACCGGGGTCCGCGCCGATGCTAATCGCGAGCTGCTCATGCGGACTTCCGCGCATTGCTCGCGCATACTTTGCCACATCTCCTACTGCGAATCGTCCATTATCTGGGTCGAATACAAATTCGATACCTTCAGGGGGATGATAGTTGTTCAATGCGGCGAAGGATTTCACCCGATCACTTGCTTCGATGACCCCTGGCTTGGGACCACTACCGGCGAGCTTGTCATCACCGTTCTGGTGACAGCCCGCTGGGATGAGACCTAACGGGTCCGCCCAGACAGTCGGATTATGCGGATACGCACCAGGGTTGGGTGCCGGTGCCAAGCCAAGCGGATCCTGGGTGAGGAAGCGCCCCGTAGCGGGATCGTAGACGCGGTTCAGGTTGTAATGAAGTCCTGTTTCAGGATCGTGGATCTGCCCCGGAAATCGGAGCGGTGTCGCGGCATCACCCTGCCATGTCGTGGCACCCCAGAGATTAGTGTTCGCCACGGCGACAATCTCTGTCGTGGCTGGGTCGATGAGTTCGGTTGGTGCGCCTACCAAGTCGGTGACAACGGCGTAGAACGCCTGGTCGACTGTCGCCTGATCAGTTGTCTGGGTGATCGGTGTGTGCGAGTTCGGCTGATAGTGCCAGCGGATGGTCGCTTCGGTGGTGACCTGTTCGACGAGATAGGTATCGTCCCAGGTGTAGTCGGTGCGTTCCAGAACGGTGCCGTCGGAGTTCAGGCGTTGCTTGGTGGTTCGGCGGCCGGCCGCGTCGTAGGTGTAGTTCCACCACTGTCCGTCGGGCGTGCGGACGTCGGTGAGTTGGTCGAAGGTGTTGTAGCGGTAGTGCCAGACCTCCGGTTTGTGCGAGATCCGTGTGGTGACCTTGCGAACGAGTCGACCGGCAGCGTCGTAGTGGTAGCGGGTGCGTCCATCCCTGATCAACAGGTTCCGCTGATACTCCCGGCGATCGTTCACCGAGTTTCTCTGTTCGACAACGGATTCCGCAATCCGCACATCCACGGATCCCGTACCGATGATGGCTGCTCTTTGCGAACCCCCGGGCTGCTCGTCGCTGATGATATTACTGAGCAGGTCGTAGGAATATGCCGAGGTCAACGAGCCATTCTGTGCGAGTGCAGTGACCCGGCCGATCACGTCGAGTGTGTAGTCCCGCTGTTGCGGTGCGCTTCCCGGTCGGCTGATCGTGTGGCTGGTGAGGTAGCCGTCGGGCCGGTAGACAAAGGTCTCGTTGCGCAAGTCTCGCGGGTCGGGCCGTGCCACGGAGGCGGAGTCGAGGTTCAGCGTGGAGCCGGGGAATCCAATGACCTGCTGCGCAGTGACGCGGCCGATATCGGACAGGGTGCAGTTGACGGCGACTTCGCCGACACACCAGCCAGTCGATCGGCCGACTGCGTCGTACGCGAAGGTCAAGTGGTGGCCGTTGGCCGAAATGCCCCGAACTCGCCCGGTGTAGTCCCACTGCCAGTCCGTGGCCGCACCACTCGGTGTGGTGCGGCTGACGCGGCGACCGTGGGTATCGTAGGCGAATTCCATTGGGGGCTGGTCGTCGAGCCGTTGTGAGGCCAGCTGTCCGGTCGCGGTGTAGCTGAATTCCAGTGTATGGATAGGGTTTTCGCCGATACCAGAGGCTGCGGTGAGAACCCGACCTACGGGATCGTAGAGATAGCGCTGCCATTCGCCACTGCTAGCGGCGACCTCGGTCACCCGTCCGAGTACGTCGTGGCTGTATCGGCGAATGTCTCCGTTCGCGGTGGTGATGCTGGCGATGCGCCTGGCACGGTCGTGGGTGTAGCGGGTGGTGGCATCGTTGTAGTCGGTTTCGGCGGCGAGTCTCCCCGCCCGGTCGTATTCGTAGCTCCAGGTATGCCCGAGCGGGTTGGTGACGGCGATCAACCGGCGTTCGGTGTCCCACTGGTAGCGGGTTATCGATCCGTCGGGCTCGATGCGGGAGGCGAGTAGGTCGAACGCGCCATAGGTAAAGGAAGTCATGTTGTCGGCGCGGTCGGTGTGGGTGAGCAGGTTGCCTTCCCCGTCCCAGGTCCACGACTCGGCGTGGCCATCGGGATCGGTGCGACGCAACAGCTTTCCATTCGCCGACCATTCGTAGCGGGTCACCGCCCCCAACGGATCAGTAACCTGGATGGGGCGTCCGAAACCGTCGCGTTCGAGGTGGGTGGTGCCACCGCTGGGGTCGGTCACAGCGATCGGCGATCCGGCTGAGTCGACCTGAATACTGGTGCGTGCACCGGTGGATTCGCGGATCTCGGCGACAGCGCCGCCGGGGTGGTAGCGGTATTCGGTGCGTGCACCGCCCGCGGCGGTCACGGTGGCGAGGTTTCCTGCAGCGTCCCAATCGTGCTGACGCACGGCACCGCCGGCGTCGGCGATCGCGGCGGGCCGGTTTGGTTGCGCGTACTCGATGTCGATCGTCGATCCGTCCGGACGCACGATCCTGGCCAGATCACCAGTGCCGGTATACACATAGTGGGTGGTCGCACCGTCAGGACCGACGACCTTCAGCGGTTCGCGTTCGGTGTTGTAATCGATATGCGTGTGCCCGCCGGCCGGATCGACCACATCGCGCAGCCGTAGATCGCGGTCGAAACCGTGTGTGGTCATCGCGCCAAGGGAGTCGATGACACTGGTGAAGTGGCCGGTGCCGTCCGGGAAGTCGCCGTAGTCCAGGTCGCAGTTGAGGAATCCGCCGGTGCCGCGCTGGCGCACCACGCGTCCGGCCTGGTCATAGGTGTTGAGCATGCTGTTGCCGTTGGAATCGGTCCACGACAGCATGTGTGCCTGATCGTCGTAGGTGTAGCGCATAGTCGCGCCCACCGCGTTGGTCACCGCGACCAAGTTCCCGGCGTTGTAGGTGAATTCCCGTACGCGCGTGTGAATCTCGGTTCCGATTCCATCGCTTCCGACGACGGTCAACGCGGTCACTCGGCCCGCGACGGTATCGATGTTCACGCGGTAGCCGCCGGAGTGCGACACCGACGTCGGAACACCGTCCGCGTTGTAGTGGAAGCGAATACGGTTGAGGTGACGGTCGGTGATAGCCGATACGGCGAAGTTACCCAACCGGGCATCGAGACCATCGAGTCCCGGTTCGGCCGCAAAGTGGAAGATCAGCTCCCGCTTGAGATTCCGCACCTGGTAGCCGCCGGCCTCGGTGCGCATCAGGGTCCAGCCACGGCCTCCCGACACCGGCTGCATCGGTTCTCCGGCCCCGGCGTGTGAAAAGGCGAGCATCACACCGTCCTCACCGAGGAAGATGACACCTTCTTGGTCGACGATGACACGCATGTCGAGTGTCGACGACCAGGAGGGCCCGAACCAGCGACCGTAGCGGTAGCTGGAACGGCGGGTCCGCCGCAGCACCAAGCCGAGCACGCCGGGCAGGTCGATGTCGGTCTCCGGGAGCAGGAACGCGCCCGTGGCGATATCGACGGGGTCGTCGGTGCAGGTCTTGTGCTTCAGATCGCTGGTGTCTTCGGGACTGCCGCTGCGTGCGTGGTCCGGGGCATGCCGGTCGGCGCCGGCACGGTCTTCCAAGGTGGGGTGCTGCCCGTCGGGTACGGGCTCGGGCTGGTGTTCGTGCGACGGCGCTGCATGCTCTGACTGCGGGTCGTGCCCACCGGGATGCGTACCGTTCGGGTCATTATTGTGGGCTGGGTCGTGCTCGGCAGGGGGCTGCCGGTCATCGGCAGCAGGCGGATGGGGCGCGTTGGGCGTTTCACTATGCGGTGCATGGGAATTCGGCTCGTTGCGCGGAGACGTTGGCGTGTCCGAGTCCGGGCGCGGGCTTGCCTGGACCAGTTTATGCGCGCGTTCCGGCTGTGCGTCACCAGGTTTGTCCGGGTGCGGTCCGCCGGGATCCGCATCGGGGTGGGGGCGGCCCGGTTCGGGCTCGGTACGCAGGCCTTCGGGTTGCGCGTGAGGCGCAGGTGATCCATCGCCAGGCGCACGTTCGGTCGCCAGACCCGGTTGTCCTGGCTGGTCGGTCGCGAGACCGGGTTGCCCTGGCTGCTCAGCGTGTGGACCCGCAGTGGATGGCTCGTGACTGGCATCGCCAGGCCGGGGCTCTGCGGACGGATTGGGTTGCGGGACCGTGTCTTCGGGATGTGCTGGCGCATCAGTGCGGACTGGTGAGGCTCCCGCCGGTTCCGTGACTCCGGGGTGGGGATCGACCGGATGCGGTTGCGGGGCAGCACTGTCCGGGTGCGGAGCCGCCACCGGACCGCCCTCTGGCGTGCCGGCAGGGCTGGGGCCAGAAGCGTCCGGCTTCGGCACACCGGCACCCGGTGACTGCGGTGCAGAAGCCCCCGGTTGCACAGCATTCGGTCGAGTCGTCGCTGGGTTTCCCGATCCGCCCGAGGGCTCCACGGGACGATCCAGTCCCGGTGTCGTGCGGCCGGGGATCGAGGGAGTCTCGATGCGCGGCACTCCCTTGGGTACAGCGCCTGGGGCGTCTTTGAGCACATCGGTGGCGACTTTGGTGACCCGGACGGTGTTGGTGACCTCTTCCACCGTCTCCGCGGCGAGTTTGGGTGCGGTACCAGCGCCGCCGGTGGCCACGGTGAGAATGATGTTGCCCGTGATCGCGCCGCCGGTCTCGAACGGATTCTTGCGCGCGTCCGACAGCATCGCATCGACCACCGCGCCCGGATCAGCAGCCGCGGTCACCATCCCGGTACCCAGATCGGCCATGTGAGAGAAGTAGTCGGCCGGATGCGACATGTTGTAGGGGTCGAGGATGTTGGTCGAGCGCGCGAACTGCACGATCGAGGAGAACGAGGTCAGCAGACCGGTTTCGAAGCTGAGCTTGCCGTGGTCGTAGACGCCTTTCAGGTCGTCGAAGTCCGCGCTCAATCGCTGCGACAGCGGCGGCTCGGTCGGGGCTTCCCGGGTTTCGGTCTGCAATCCAGAGACAACCTGGGAGGCGACGTCGTCGCGTTGAGAGCGGGCGTTTTTCAGGATCGCGCGCGCCTCGCTGCGCATCGACGTCCACGTGTCGACCAGCGGCGTGTGCTTCTTGTCCTTGTCCGACAACGCATTCCACGCCGTCTTTTTCGCCTTCTCTTCCTTATCCGCGGCGTCCCATTTGTCGATCGCGTTCTGCGCCTTGGCTTGCGCGGTCTCCAGCGCCCAGTACCAATTGTCCAGGTGTGCGGCCGCTTTGGTGAACGCATCCCCGGCCGTCCACCACAGCTTGGGCTGCTTGTCGAACTCGGCGTGAAACGCGCTCGCGCCCTTGCCGGTCCAATCCGCGACATCGATGGTGCGCAACGCATCCCCGGTCGACTCGATCGACGACGACATCGACCGCAGCTTGCCGGCCACATCGTGAATGGCCGAGGGTTCGCCGTGGATCAGTTCGGTCTTGTCCTTGGTCTGGCCGAGTTCCTTCTCGACAATCTCCCCGCCCAAGACGTCGGCGATCTGGTCGCCGATATCGTCGAGCGCATCGGCGACCCCACCCGCACCGTGATCGCGGGCGAAGTCCGCGACCGTGTGCGCGCCCTTGTCCAGGATCGAGCCGGCCTTCGTCTCGGCCGCATCGACAGCGTGCTCGATCGAGTCCCCGACATTGTTGAACCAGTCCCCGATCCCCACCTACCGGCCTCCCTTACCGCCCTGCTGCCCCGCCTGCTCGGGAGTCAGGATCTGCGCTGCCTGCTGCAGCGCACCCGTATTCCAGCCGGCGGCCGTCGTACCGGGCGTGGGGGCTACGATCGCTCCGGGGTTCTCGAGGGCAGCGACATTGGCCGCCGCCTGCGGTGCGACCGTCTCGAGGACCTGGGCGTCCAGGCGCATCTGGTCGGACATGTCCCGGAACGACTGGGCGCTGTAATCCGGATGCATCAGCGCGTTGAAACCGTTGTCGGACAACGTTTCCGACAGCGACCGCTTATCGATCTGCTCCTTGGTCAGGTGCGGATCCGAGAACAGGTGCGAATACACCTCCTTCAGCGCATCCTTGGCCTGCTCATCCATCATCTGATAGCGACCCGCCGCCAACCCCACCGTCTGCGCCATGGTGTTGGCCGACTGCACCAAAGACCGCACACCCCACGACCACCGGTTACAGAATGTCTCGAACGTCGACTGCACCGACGCCTTACCCGCCTGCAATGGCGACAATGCCAGCAGGGCGAACCCGCGCCCCATCGCGCCGGTCTCCTTGATCCCCAGATCCGACAGTCCCCCGATGATCGAATTGATCCCATTCGCCGCCTGCGTCAGCACCGCCGGATCGACCTTCAACTCATCAGTCACGCCATCGCCCCTCGATAACCTCGTCCGACAGCTCGGGCGGGAACGCCACCGGCTGCGCCCCCACGCAGTCGATCGACACCCCTGTTGGCTCGGGTCGCGCTGTCGCCCATGCGATCAGCCTCGCCCCGAGCACCCGCTGATAGCGGTACGACTGATCCTCCAGCACTTCGCGAGCAACCATGTAGCGTGCGTACTCCTCGAAGCTGGTGAACGCGCAGATCCAATCGATTCCCCGAACCCGCGAGGTGTAGACCTTGTCAT
The DNA here is from genome assembly GCF_040680715.1 of Nocardia sp. NPDC051981. Taxonomy (NCBI): domain Bacteria; kingdom Bacillati; phylum Actinomycetota; class Actinomycetes; order Mycobacteriales; family Nocardiaceae; genus Nocardia; species Nocardia sp. NPDC051981. The sequence goes on from NZ_JBFAXK010000044.1 coordinate 29,906, forward strand.
CGTCGATCAACGGCACCAGCAACACCGCATCGTCATAGGCGCGGCGCAGCAAATCCGGCTGCCCGAATCCGGCATAGAACGCAGCGATCTCCGACCGCAACACGGCTAGACCATCCCCTACCTCAGTCAAAACAACCCCCTGAAGAGGCAGCTCCCTCGCTGACAGCAGCAGGCCGAAGACTACCTGACCGTCCGCAACTTGATCGACCGAGCAGATTTCGCGCAGGCGATCGACATGACCGATCTTGTCCGTCCCGACTCGTTCTCGGGAACCACCCCGATCTCAGATCTCGGCTCGTCGGAAAACTGGTGGATCCGATCGACGCGCACGCATGCACTCCGTCCGGCCGCCACCGTTCGACAGTGAAGTAGCGTTCCCGGCATGCCACGCGACCCGCAGCAGGCCATCGAGAAAGTGCTCGCACACCTTCCTCCCGAAAATCTGACCGCCCTGATCGCGCAATTGGGCGCGGCGGGGCCGCGCGGCGTCGATGAGGCGCCGGTGCCGTCCCGGCGCCGACCGCGGCGCAGCGACTTGGTGACGTATCGTGTTCGGATCGAACTCGCGGATACCGCACCGCCGCTCTGGCGACGGCTCGAACTCTCGTCGGATCTGTTTCTCGACGAACTTCACGCCGTCATTCAAATCGCGTTCGGCTGGACGGACAGTCACCTGCACCAGTTCGGAAGCGGGCCGCGGTATTACGACCGGCGCACCGAGTACTACCTGTGCCCATTTCAGGCCGAGCAGGGCGAACCCGGAATCCCGGAGGAGCACGTCCGACTGGATGAGGTCCTGGCAGACGTCGGCGATATCCTGCACTACTGCTACGACTTCGGTGACGACTGGCAGCACACGGTCTCGCTGGAGGCTGTTCTGCCAAACGAGCCCGGCGCGCCGCGGGCCCGGTGCACGGATGGTCGCCGGCCTGGCCCGCCCGAGGATTGCGGCGGGGTGGGTGGCTACGAATTGGCCGTCGCGGCAACAGATCCCGAGCATCCTGATCATGCGATGGCGGTCGCCGAATATCGGGAAATGTACGGCGAGGACATCGATATGGACTACGACGCACCGGTGCCATTCGACCGGGACGCGATCAACGAGAGTCTCGCCGAGTTCGACACCCCGACTCCGGCACTGCGACCGGTGGGACCGGGCGACTCGGCCGAGGCAGATCTTCCCGAGCTCATGCGCGACGTCGTCACACTGATGCGAACAATGCCGCCGGCAGCGCGAAATCACGTGCGGCAGCTGATCAATCGAATACCACTCGACGCACCGCCCCACATCGACGAGGCGGTCGCCGCCCCAGCCGTACGCCCCTACACCGTCCTCCTCGAGCACATCGGCACCGACGGCGCCACCCTGACCGCGGCGGGCTATCTTCCACCCGCCGTGGTGGCGGCCGTCTTCGACGAACTGCGCATGGACGAGCGGTGGATCGGGAAGGGCAATCGGGAGGACCTGACACCGCCGGTGGCGCTGCTGCGGGAGTCGGCGCAACGCATGGGCCTGGTCCGCAAATACCGCGGCAAGCTATTGCCTACCCCTAAAGGTCGTGCGCTCGTGAACAATCCGGTCGGGCTGTGGTCTCACCTGGCCGCGAGGACCGCCACCCAGATCGGGAAGTACGGCGAAGAGACGCCCCTGCTGTACCTGATAACCATCGCGGCAGGCGTCACCGAGGGCGTCGAACACACGGTCGCCGAAATCCTCACAGCCGCAGGCTGGACGCGCGCCGACGGCAGCCCGCTCAACGGGCGCGACCTCACCTCCAGGACCAGAGACCTGAACGATCTCTTCGACCGAATGAATCTGACACTGTGGGAGCGAGGCACATTCGAACGCCGGTTAAGCCCGGAAGGCGTCGAGTTCGCCCGATCCATCCTGTGGGAGACGCCGACAGCCACGCGATAACGAAGCGTGGAGGCGCCGTCACTACCGCCACACCACCGCGCCAGTTGACAACATCGGCGTCGCACCCGGGAGGCTCGCCCGGATGGTCGTGCCGAGGTGCAGGGTCGTATCGAAAGTCAGTCGGCGTGACAGGTGAGATCGGCCGCAGGCAGACCACCGTCGCGAAGATAGGTTTCGACGGCCTGGCTCACACAGCTACTCGGGACGGTGAACGCTCCGTGCACGATGACGTCTCGAAGCGTCACCAGCCGTGACGCGGTCATGGTTCGGTGCATACCGACGCCTTCTCGGTATGCCGCGACCGGATCGCCGGTGGCCTGCACGATGAGCACAGGCGTGGCATTGTGCACGTCGACACGTGGTTCGACGGGCGCAGGCCAGAACGCACATGGGGAGATGTTGTTGACCAGTGGCCCGAACACCGGCTGGTCGGCGCGACTGGCTTCGACATTGCGCCAATACCACGCGGGGTCGCGCGGCGCACCGACATCACCGCACACGACAGCGGTCGAGGATTCCGCGGATGCGATGGCGTCATCCGTTGTCGCGGTCAACAACCCACTCAGCGTCTGCTCCAAGTCGGCGCTGGGCTCGGCCAACTGTCCCGCGGCGGCGTCCGCGATCTGCCGAACAGCGTTCGCCGCGTCGTCGAACCGGCGGGAGTCGTGCAGGTAGCCGAACAACACGGACGGTAGCCAATGATCGTCCACGTCGTAGGCGCCGACCCGAATCGGTTGGCGGGCAGCCTGTTCGATCAGACCGGACACCACAGCACGAACATCGGAACGAGTAGTTCCCAGCCCATACCGATCGGCTCGGGCGGCGGTCCAGTCGGCCAACGCGTCGAGCGCTTCCTCCAGCGGCGCTCCCTGATCCTGGATCATCGCGTCGCTGCCGTAGCGCGCCGGATCGACTGCGCTGTCGAGCACCATTCGGTCGGTGCGATCGGGAAACATCTGTGTGTAGACAGCGCCCAGATAGGTGCCGTAGGACATCCCGAAATAGTTGATCCGGTCTTCGCCGAGCAGCGTGCGGACGAGGTCGATATCTCGTGCCGTATTGCGAGTCGTGATGTGGGGCAACATACCGTTGTCGGCAGCGAGGCACCGTGCTGCCAAATCGGCTTGGGTCGCAACGGATTCGCCGAACCTGACCAGGTCCGCTCCTGCCGACTGGAACGAGTCTCCGATCGACCATCCGCAGTGGACCGGCGTTGATCGACCCACTCCGCGCGGGTCCATACCGATCAGGTCATAAAGCCCCCACGGATAGGACGGCGCTGCTCGACCGAGTCGCACCGGCAAGTCCAGCCCACGGCCGCCGGGCCCACCCGGATTCGACAGCAAGATCCCTCGCCGGTGGGTCGGATCGGTCGCCCGCACTCGTGAGATCGCAACGGAAATGGTGCGTCCCTTCGGCTCGGCATAGTCCAGCGGCACCATTACATTCGCGCACTGCGTGCCGGCTCGATCCAAGAGATCGCTTTCACACGAACCCCACTCCAACTGTTGATGGGTGAAGCGATCCAGTGCAGCGGCAGCAGGCGGATCTGTCGGTGCGGTTCTGGCGATACCGATTCCTGCCACGGACCCGATCAGAACTACCGCGGCAGCGAGCACCAGAACACCGCTACGCCTGCCGGTAGTCGCCGTACTCGGTCGTAGAAATTTCTTTGCCAACAGGACGTTCCCCTTGCCGCCACTTGATCGAGTTGCCCTCGCGATCAAGATAGCCAGGCGGTCAGTTTCGCCTTCGTATCCCGCTGGGTGCCTTGCGGCAGGACCACCTCCGGGGCGGTGGCGTCGACCTCCACTTCCACCTGCGGATCACGGATATCCTTGACCTGCAACGCATTCGACTCGATACTGCGCAGAATGTCCATGACGCGCCGGTTCTCCAGCCACACCTGATCGTCGAGGAACCGGCGCAGCTGCTCCGACAGCAGCCGAACGGTAGCCTGGGTACGGCTGCCCGCGGCCAACCAGTCGTGATGGATTCGCCGCATTCGCGGGTCCACCTCGACGGCCTCCAGCACCTGCACCTTGGCCAGCAGTTCGGCGAATTCGACCTGCCTGTCATGCGACAACAAGAAGTCGTAGAACGCTTGAAAACTACGGCCCTGATCGGACTCCGCGATCGAATTCCGGCTGCCCAGTAGATCATCCAGCAGTTGCCCCTTCGCACCCGACCAGGTGGCGATCCGCGCGCGCAAATCCCGATCGAGCTGCCGGAAATTCGCCTCCACCTCGCGGAAGTCGGCGAGCAGTTCCCTTGCCGTAGAGACGAACTGCTGATAGCGGTCGCGCTGAGCCGCCGGCTCCAACAGCTCGAACCGCCCCTGGCTCACGGCCTGAATCTCCGCGTCGATCGCGTCCCGCCGCCGCTGCAGCTCCGCCAAGCGCACCTGTGGATCGTTCTCCGTACCGAACGCCATCTGCCGCAGGAGCTCGAAGACAGTGTTCAAGCGGGATTCGGTGCCGACGAAGGTCCGCTCCTGCAGGGACTTCACCCAAGCCAATGCCTTCTCCACTGCCGGGGTCGCGTCATAGTGCACTTCGTCGGAGTCCGGCGGATAGTACTTGCGCAGCCACCCGGATTCCGGTGTGGCCCAATCATTCAGATACGCCGTCGGCGGTTTGGGAAAGGTACCCTCCCCGAGCCGCTCGTTGAGTGCGTAGAGCTCGTCATCGAGCCTGCTCTCGAGTTCGGCCGCCGAGATGGCCCGGACATTCTCATCCACGAACACCTTGCCGAGGAAGGACAGCACCAACGGGGCATTGTCAGCGCGCAGCAGTCGCCAGGCGGGATGGTGCCTCCGCAGGGCATCCAACTGCTCGAACCGCATGACCTCACGTTCCTCGAGGAGACCGGGTGGGGCGGTGAAAATACTAGGTGACCACACCGACAGATCCATCGCCGACGGGCTCGACTCATCATGCGGACCAACCGCTCTAATTCGTTATGCCCGTAAGCAGGGTGACACTCCGACCGGTGGGGGTTCGGGCCTCCATGAACTCGGTCCGTTCCGCGATCGGTTCGGTCCTCCGGGGATGGGGACCTCGTCAAGAACGTCACCTGCTCAGCGGTTCAGATCGACGGCCCGGAGCGACAGATAGAGCTGAGACACGGCGAGTACCGCATCGCTGTTCACGAGGCACACACCGGTCGGCAGATCACCAGTGTCGATATCGAAGGCGAACAGTTCCCGTTCGATGCGCTGGACACTGACACCACGCTGTCGCGCGCCTCGGACCTGTCGACCGTGGACCCGTACCGCCGCGGCGTGGTGCCGAGTATCGTGTCGGCCACCCAACTCCGTCAGGTCTTGGACCCTTTCGTAACAGGTGCGAACCCCTGAGACCGGAGAGTCGGGGAGACCAGTCAGTCGTGGTGAAATGTCCGGTCGACTGTTAGCAGAGAGGAGTCCGATGTCGGGCGACACGAGCGACGAGCACCGCGCACTGCGTCGTGAGGTGCAGCGATTGGAGGCCGAGAATGCGCGGCTGCGTGACGAATTGGGCCTTCTCGCCGACGACTTCATGGGTGACGAAGCAGCGCCCGAGGAAATCGCGCGAGACTACGAGCAGGAAGCCGCCGATGGAGAACCCTCGGAGCGGGCGCAGAACCTCAGTGAGGCGGCGTCGTATTGGACACTCGCCGGCGAGTTCGAGCGCGCACGGCGGCGTTATCTGGATGCGATTGCCGATGGTGGTCGGGTCGCCGGGGATGCGCGAGTCTGGCTGGCGACGCTCCTGCTCGGGCACGGGGAGGAGCGGGAAGCTCTGAAGCTGTTGGATGTGGTGTTCGCCGAAGGGCCGGACGACTACCTCGTATACGAGACCGCCGGAGAGGCGTTCGAGGATCGCGGGGACTGGGACGAGGCGCTGCGCTGGTTCGAGGCGGGTCTGACCCGGTCACGAATATCAGTGTCCGACAATGATACTCACGAAACGCTGGGCCGATTCCGGCTGGGATCCGGTCGCGCCCGCGTCCGACAGCAGCTGGGATTGCCCGAGGACCACATCGATTTGGGCGTGGACCGGGACCGCCACCAGTGGATCGAGAAACTCGAGCGCCTCGGCCGGCCGGAGCGGCAACATCCGATTCCCGCGGCGATGCTGTACTTTCCGGAACCCGAGTTCGCACGGGCCATTCGGAGGTGGCCTGCGTTGCAGGATTCCTACGGCACGTTCGACGAACACCGCCAGGCTGTGGAACGAACCTTGCGCAGCGCCGAACCCGGCCTGTCCTCTTCCATCGTTGCCGCCACCGCGGACAGCCTCGCCGAGTACACGACCAGGACCGGTTCCGATCCTGAAAAACCAGCTACCCGAGCGGCATTCGCGGCAGAGCTGATCAGGACCGGCCCCGCCACACCCTGGCCACCGGGCCGCAACGAACCCTGCTGGTGCGGTTCCGGACAAAAGTACAAGAAGTGCTGCGGCCGACCCGGCTGACAGCGACCATGCCAGCGCAGACTTGCGACGATCGGTCGGCCTCCTCACCGGAGCGAGCGGGGTGACCGAACTGAAATTCCCACAGATGAGAGGCTCGACGCGAGGAACGAGCACGAGGGGGCGTTCCCACGCCTTCCTGTGGCGCCCGGTCTCCAACCCGCCGAGCCCAATGCCAATCGGGAGGGTCCGGACGACATCACAACAATCGCACACACATTCGATCCGACGCGATAGCTTCATCGCATGGTCGGCTCCAAACACGAAGCGATGCACCGGCTCTTCCAACGCCACCCGGACGTATTCGGCCGCGCGTTCGACGCGCTGAATCTGCCGTTCCCCAAACCGAATACCGTGGCGCTGTTACCCAACGATCTCACTGAGATCGAACCACTGGAGCGGCGCGTGGACACACTCCTACGCGTCGATACCAATGAAGGCCCATTCCTGTTGCTGGTGGAGGCTCAGAGCCGAGACGACAAGCGCAAGCCGAGCGCCTCGGCCTACTACCTCGCACACGTCCACGCGAAGTACGACCTGCACCCGGTCCTGCTCGTCGTATGCCAGGACGCCGCGACCGCGGCGTGGGCCGCCCGTCCACAACATATCGGCCCACGTCAGTGGGCCAGCCTCGTCGTCCGGCCCCTGGTCCTGGGCCCGCACAACGGGCGGCCGGTGACCGATCTGCAGGAGGCGGTCAGCGACATTCCGCTGGCCACCCTCTCCGCGATCACCCATGCCAACGACCCCGGCATCGGTGACATACTGAAAACACTGGCCACCGCATTGCAAAAATCGACGAGGACGACGCACTGATCTTCGCCGAACTCACTGAACTCGGGTTGGGCAAAGGCCCGGCCGGACGACTCTGGAGGCAGTTGATGACCGTGGACCTCTCCTTCTTCCGCTCCGAAACCTCCCAGCGCCTGCGCGCCCAGGCCCGCACTGAGGGACATGCTGAAGGACTCGCTGAAGGACGTGCAGAGGGGCTTGCCGAAGCCGTCATTCACACACTGGAGCGAAACGGAATCACCATCACCGCCGCGGCCCGTGAGCGCATCACGTCCTGCACAGATCCCGAACGTCTCCTCGACTGGCTGGATAAATCCATTACGGCCAGCACCGTCGACAGCCTCTTCGACGACCCTGCATAACCTGCGGGATTAAGGTGTCAGGCGCAGATGACCTTGCGCTAGGAGACAGAACTCGACCGTGGTGACGGGCCGACCGCACCCGTCACCACGACTGATCGACACAGATCGAGCCGCACACCTGCCCCTCGGCGGTCACGCTCGCTTCTCTGGAAGGTCTCTGATGTCGTATTGCCTAGCGGCACAGTGAGATCCGAGACATTGGCATAGGCGGTTGTCATCTGATCTGAGGTTGTGCCGACGCCTAGGATGCTCGGGTTTGCCGGGCTGCTGAGATCGGCCGGCCGCGGTGGTACGTGAGGATTTGGTCGGGGGTGCGGTGGCGGCGGAGGATGAGGTCGAGGGCCTGGGGGAAGGTGGGGCCCAGGAGGTGGAGGGCCAGGATACCGTCGGAGACGACGTTGCCGTTGTCGAGCATCAGGAGAAAGGTTGTGCCGGTGGCGTTGGCGGCTAGGGGGGTCATGCGGTGGCCGAGGGCTGATTCGAAATCGGCGTAGCGGTCGTACATGCCGGTCGCTACGTCGATGGGGTCGAAGAAGAGGGGGTCGGGAGGCCACAGGGCGCCGGCGAGGTCAGGGGGGCGGAGGGCGAGTTTGCCGAAGGATTCGAGAGTTGATGCCGCGGGGCGGGAGACGTGGAAGCCTTCGGCTTTCAGACGGTCGATCCATTCGGTGATGTCTACTCGGCGACGTGGAGTCCAGCCCGCGGCTTTGAGAGCTTGCAGCGTGATTGGATTCGGCCAATAGAAGCGCATAGAGACTATTCGGTGCTGGATCGTGTTGGGCACGTATCGATTTGGTTGACCTGTGCCTGGATACGCAGAAGGCCCCCAGCATGAGCTGGGGGCCTTCGCGAAGGATGTTCCGGCGGTGTCCTACTCTCCCACACCCTGTCGAGTGCAGTACCATCGG
>NZ_JBFAXK010000045.1:0-38324 GCF_040680715.1 Nocardia sp. NPDC051981
GCGGGTCTTCTGGGAAGGCCGCGGTCAGCAACTGACGGCAGCATGAAGCACAAGAATCGGTAGTTCGGTCTCATCCAAAGCCGGGGCGGTCCACCTGCTGGAGTTCGAGACCTCCTGTCATCAGCGTAAGGCGTTTTGTGTCAAGCGGTTCGGTCGGTGCCCTGGTCTGTAGTCCCGGCATAGCGGTAATGGGGTTGGTTCCCTGCAGCGTGTAATCGGGTTGAGGTGACGACAGGTCGGGGCTGCCCAGGATTACAGGCGAGATCACGGGGTGTCTCGATGCCGAGTAGGGCCCGCCCCGACCGACCGCTCGACGCGCCGCCCTCAGGCGGCGGTCGGAATCGTGCTCAACGACCACCACCATCTGTTTGCGTTCGGCCAGATCGATCCCGACGATCGCATTGCTGACCGGAACCAACCCCCGCAGCCGCGCCAAACGCGCATTCCGGTTGCGATCACCCCGGGACACGCCACTACCGTTACCCATGGAACGTCCTCCTACCGCGATGGGACACCAAGCCCCACAAGCGCATCAGCAGGACGTTCCCCACGTCCAGACACCGACGCACAGAACGTCTTTCTATGCCGCATACCGCCTGACCGAACCGGCCAGCGCGGGGCATCGGAAGATCGACGGGCAGAGCGTCGTACGGCCGCCGACAGTGCACGCTATTGCCGAGTTTCGGGCGACCGGTGCAATCCCGCACAATCCGCTGTAGAACAGCGATTTCGCGCCAATTCCTCAGCTGTAGTCCACGTTTAGAACGGTTGGGTTAGCCGTTCATACCCGGACAGCAGCGCGCTCTTCTGCCGCATACCGCGCCGACCGAACCGGCCAGCGCCGGGCATCGGAAGATGAACTGGCCGTGCGGATCCGAGGTCGGCGGAACGCCCGCTACTGCCGAATTGCGGGTGCTGGTTGCAGCAGATTCATGTGTTCGCGCCCGGTTCGAGCACGGAAGGCGTCAGTCGAGCTTTGGATCTGCCAGCAGCACCACACGGTCAGCGGCGGGGTCGAAACCGAGTACCGGTAAACGGGTGGAGGTGGTGCTGAACTCTGAGCACATGGACACAGGCTTGCCCAACCGCCGGCCGATCGTGCAGAGGAAATCACACAGAGTGTCCACCCCGACCTGGCCGTGTAACTCGCGAAGGTCGACATCGAAGTCCATCTCGTCGGGAGACCAAGGACGAAAGATCACCTGTACGTCGGGAACAGGCCAGACTCGCAGCATCAAGGTCTCCGCATCGGCGGGGTTCGAAAAGACCTGCGCGGCAGATGGCAGCGGCCGCTTGTCAAAACCCTCGAAGTACTCCCATGCCCACCCCTTCGAGCGAACCAGGTCGAACACCGCCTGCCAATCCTCGACCGATGTGCCCGGCACGTATACGTCCGGCAGCGTACCCATCACGTCGGGGTCGAAGAAGTTCTTGACCTCGCTCCACTGCAAAACCGTCACCTGTTGCACAACCTTTCGATGCGACTGCGAATTCCGGTCAGGCCCCGACCCTAAAGACATACGAACAGGCACACGTCCGAATATCCGCTCATGCCGCATACCGCGCTGACCGCAGCGGCCAGTCTGGCGCGGCGGAAGATCAACTGGCCGTGCCGATCCGACGCCGGCGGAACGTCCGCTACTGCCGACGAGCGTGTGTGTGAAGACGGCAGGCGCGGATCTCGTGGTTCGGTGCACTGCGTCGGCAGTCTCGGTCTCACGTCTCCGTGTCGAGGACAAGCGACGCGCCCGCACCCGCCAGGAGCTGGGCGGTCGCCTCCCACAGGCGCCGCTCGCGGTCGGGGTCGTGGGCGACGGGCTGGACCTCGGTCAGCTTGGTCTTCACCACGAACGCGCCCGCACGCAGGTGCGACCACTGGTCGTCGAGAGCCATCGCGGCCAGCAGCGGTCCCGAGCGCCGCGGCGTCGAGACACCGGGGATTCTGCCCAACGCCCGGCTCATCGCCTGAAACGCCGCAGGGGCACCGCGGCCCAACGCGGTGCCGGGCATCCAGCCCGGCTCGAATACCGACACGTTGATCCCTTGGCCGACCTGGCGCTGCAGCTCGTGGGCGTAGTAGAGGATCGCGAGCTTAGCGTTGGAGTAGGCGACGCCCGAGGCCGTCATTCCCGGGGGCTGCTCATCACCGGCCGGGCGGGCGAGCTCGACGGGGTCGGCCCACTCAGCCTCGGCCACGTGCAGCAGCTTGCGCCAGAAGTTGGCGTGGTAGGTGTTCGAGCCGACCAGCACCACCCGCGCCGGGGCGGTGAACGCAGTGAACAGGTCGCCGATGAGCTGCGCGTGGGCCAGGTAGTTGACGGCGAAGGTCAGCTCGTAGCCGTCGGCCGAGGCTTGCCGCGTGTCCGCCGACATGATGCCGGCGTTGGCGACCAGCGCGCGCAGCGGACGGACGGCACCGTCGGTGAGCAACCCGCGCACGGTGGCTGCGGCGGCGCGGACGTCGGCCAGGCTCGCCAGGTCGCAGCCGATCTCGTGGACGCGCGCCCCGAGGCCACGAGCCTCGTCGGCGACCGCGGTCAGGTCGCGCCCGGCACGGCCGACGAGCAGCAGGTCGGGCCGCAGCCCGTCCGGACGGTCGGCCATGGCCAACACGGTGTGACGGCCCAGATTGCGGGTGGGGCCGGTGATGAGAACTGTTCCGGTTTCGGTCATGGCTTCAGCCTGCGAGCCCGCGCGGGTCGCAGCCAGTCGACCGGTTTTCGTAGGACTGCCGGGGCCAGGACAACCGGGGCGGGCTCATCCAGAATGGACGAAGTGGAAGTGTGGGAGTTCGGCCGGACGGTGCGTCGCTGGCGCGACCGCGCGGCACCCGAGGCCGTCGGCGTCCCCGCGTCTCGGCGGCGCCGGGCCAGCGGTTTGCGCCGCGAGGAACTGGCCGCGCTCGCCGGCATCTCGGCCGACTACCTGACCCGCCTCGAACAGGGACGCGCGACGGCACCGTCGATACAGGTCGTGGAATCGCTGGCCCGCGCGCTGCGCCTGGCGGACACCGAACGCGACCTGCTCTACCGGCTGGCCGGGCACGCCGCGCCCGGCCCGGACGTCGTGCCTTCACGGCTCACCCCGAGCGTGCAGCGGCTGCTCGACCGGCTCTCGCACACACCGGTGGTCGTCTACGACGCCACCTGGACGCTCGTGCTGGCCAACGCGCCCTACGACGCGCTCATGGGCGACACGAGCACCTGGCGTGGACTGGAACGAAACGCCGTCTGGCGCAACGTCGCCCGGCTGCCCTCGCGGGTCCGGCACACTCCGCAGGAACAGGCCGAACACGAAGCCCGGCTCGTTGTCGACCTACGCCTGACCGCGTCGCGCTACCCCGCCGACCACGCGCTGCAGGACCTGGTCACCGACCTGGTCGCCAACAGCCCGCGGTTCGCCGAACTCTGGGACGCCGAAACCTCGCCTTCCCTGGCCGACCCGTCCCGTCGCAAGACCATCGACCACCCGGCGGTCGGCCCGATCACTCTCGACTGCGACACGCTGCTCGTCGCCCTCGACGACCTGCGCATCAGCGTCTACACCGCCGAGCCCGGCACCGAGGACGCCGACCGCCTGGCCCTCGCCACCGTCCTCGGCACCCAATCGCTACAACTCTGAAACGGATGCTCGGAAGTGTCGGTTGGCACGCCATCGGGCTTCCGTCCGGATTTCTGGCGCACGCCCGCTCATGGCGCCCGTTTAGGTCAAGACTTGGTTAGGGGTTGGGGTTTAGCCTTGTTGGTGGGTCCGGGATGTGGCTTGTCCGAAGGATCGGTGTGCGGGTTGGAGCCGGTCGCGCTGGAGGCAGGAGTCGTTCCCGATTGCCCTGCTGGGCCTGCTGATTCGCGTTGACGTTGGTCGGCGAGCATCCGGACGTAGATGACGTTGGACAGTCGTCGTTTCAGGGCGCGGATCGCTTCCATCGAGGTTTTGCCGGCGAGTCGTTTGTGGTCGTAGTAGGCGCGCCCGGCGGTGGGGTGGCGGAGTTGGACGATGGCCATGATGTGCAGGACCCGGTTGATCTTGCGGTTGCCGGCGCGGGAGAGTCGATGCCGTCGCTGATCACCGGAGGACGCGTCCAAGGGGGCGGTGCCGTTCCAGGACGCGAACCGGGCCCGGGTGGCGAAGCGTTCGATGTCACCGGTGTCGGCCAGAAGCCTTGCCGCAGACGATGGTCCGATGCCGTTGAGGGTCATCAGGGTGGAGCCGCGGTCGGTGAGGAGCTGCCGCAGTTCCTTGTCGGCGGCCTTGATCTTGGCGTCGATGACCTCGAGCTCGTCGATCTGCTCGGTGACCAGCCGCTTGTGAACATTGGCAACGGGATCGGTGGCAGTGACCTGCGTCAGCAGGACGCGAGCCTGTTTCGCGGACAGGAACGTCTTGGCTCCGCCGGGCAGCAGGTCCAGCAGCAGTCGGTGGATGCGGTTGACCGTTTGGGTGCGCAGACGGCCGAGTTCGTCGCGTCGGTCGGCGAGCAGCCCGAGTGCGATGAGTTCGGGATCAGCGTGAACGCGTCGCAGGTTCGGTGCGCGCAACGCGGCGATGGCGACCGAGTGCGCGTCGACGGCATCGGTTTTGCGGCCGTTGCCGGTGGCGAAGACCCGCACCTGCGCGGAGAGTTTGGCGGGGACATCGATGACGGTTTCGCCGTGGTGGACCAGGCGGTGCGCGAGGTGTCGGCCGATGCCGTTGCAGCCTTCGACTGCCCACACGCGGTCGGGGAATTATTGTGCGGTGGTGAGCATTTCGGTGAATCCGCAGCGGTCGGTGGTGTATCTGCCGCCGGTCAGTGCGTGTCCGGCAGGGTCGATGATTTCGATGGTGGCCGAGCGTTTGTGTGGATCCATGCCGATGATGACGGTCATCGCGGTCTCTTCCCGACTCGAGCTTCGTGGTCAGCGTGCACGGGGAGGGCACCGCTTCTTCGAGCCAGGGCATGCCCCTTTTCAGCCACTCCCGCACGGTGTCCCGGCGGGACGGCAAGCCATGAGTGAGCCACACCGATCCAGCTGGTGGGCAGCCGCATAGGAGAGCATCCCGCCGAGCACCTGGACCGAGTCGTGGCCGGGACCCGGCCCTGCCCACCATTTTCTAAGAAGCCGCATACCGCGCTGACCGAACCGGCCAGCGCGGGGTGCCGGCGGCCGGAACCTGTTGCGGTGCAGAACGTCCGCTACTGCCGAATGGCGTGCCTTTGACGCAGGCCGGAGACGGCGTCGCTCATACCCGGCTCAGGCGGGAGCGCTTTCGAAACGGTTACGGTAGAACCACGGCTTCGGGCATCGCTCAGGGCGACGGCAGGTTCCGGCCTCGACCATCTCAGCACGTAATTCATCGCTGGCATTCGGGTGATGGACCACCCGCTCGCGGATCGAAAAGTACGCGTCCCCAGACGTTCTGGCCTCGAGTTCCGCAGCACGGCGCAGTGCTTCGGTCGGCACACCGGGGTTGATGATCGCATTCCACCGTACGTTTCCGTCCTGATCAACCACGAGCAGAGCGAGAGCATCGGGTGGGGTGTTCGGATTTCGCGCAGCCCACAACCGCACCGGCCGGACTGAATCGACAGCAAGCTGACGCAACCTACCTGGCGCGGTTGCAGGGTCCCGGGTCTCCAGAACACGGCGGTATCCGGCCAACCGCTCAGCACGAGACGGCACTCCCTGCATATCCACCGCGAGAGTTTTTCACCTCACGGAACAGCCCGCATGCCGTAGTCACCCGACTGCGTGGCAAACCACTGGATCGTGGCGCCGGTGTGCGCGTATATCCGCGGCAACCCGGAAGTGTGATGAAGTAGCGAGGTGGAGAAACCTGTGGACCTCGATGCGCACTTTGCCAGGTGGGGACGTGCCAAGGGGTGGAAGCCGATGGACCCGAACCGGCTTACCGAGCGTGAATGCCTACTGCAATTCGCGACGCGCCCAGGCATGTTCATCGGCTTCACGACCGTTCGTGGCGTGACCTGCTTCCTCGACGGCTACGACTACGCCGCGCGCCGGGCCGGCGGTCGAGGACTGGACGGGTTTCGTGACTGGCTTCTCACCGATCATCTCCGCTGCGGGAGCAACTTCGTCTGGTCCGGTGTGATCAAGCAGATCGCAGTGCCCGAATGGGACTTCGTCACAGATCTCAGCCCAGAGCAAGAGGTTCGCATCCTGGAAGTGTTGTTCACCCTGCTCGATCAATTCCTCGCCGAACGGGAAGGTCCCAGCTGAGCATCGGCCCGGGTCGGCGGGGTCAGCTGCCACGAGCCACTTGGCGAAGACGGCGAAGTCGCTGTGCCGCAATCCGATTCGTGGGTCGCCTCGGTGCAGCAGCGCCTGGCCGAAATGGCGGTCGGATACCCATTCCCGGTCGTTGTCGCTGATCTCGTCGTCGACCCAGATGAACGACCGGCGCGCGGCCCATTCGACGATGGTTCGTGTCTTCCAATGCAACCCGAACCATTCGTCGAGTTGATGGTCGGGCAGGTCGGGCCATTCCACAATCGCCAGCTCGGGTAAACCCAGTAGTGGGCCGACAGCTTGGTTCGCTTCGTGGAGCCAGGTGGTCGCCCATACCAACTCGCAGGGCAGGTCCGAGAGCAGTGGCCCCAGCGCAGGGTCGACGCGGGCCACGAGCGGGTTTGCCGGGGAGCGGTCGTTCGTCGACATGGACGGCTGTCGGTGGTCTGCAGGCGTGGTGCCGAAAGGGATGAGCGGACCGTCGACGTCAAGGAAAAGCAGCGAGTGGTGCGGTGTGTCCATTGGTTTGAAGGCTAGCCCTCGGACCGGTGTCGGCGCGGCGTACAGCAAACTCACTACTTTGCCGCGTCCCGCGCGTTCCGCTCTGGCGGTTCACTGGAACCGCGGCATCGTGAAGGATGGCTACCTCTCCCGATCTCGATGTCACTTTCGCCGGTGACGACCTCGTGCTCCGGCTGGCCGCCCTCGCCTACCTCGCCCGCTTCTCCGCGGTCTCCCGCATCCACACCCAATCCGACCTGTGCCTGTACTTCTACTGGTGCACCGACCACCAACTCACCCCACTGACCGTCGCCCGCACCGAGATCGAACGGTACATGCGATGGATGCAAGAAATCCGCCACTTCAAACCCGCCACCGTCGCCCGACGCCTGGCCGTCGTCGCCGGGTTCTACCGCACCTGCGTCATCGACGGCGTCCTGGACCGCTCACCCGCACATGCTGCGCCACACCTTCGTCACCACCATGCTCGACGCAGGCGTAGACCTGCGCGGTGTCCTGATCGCGGCCCGCCACGCCGACCCGCGCACCACGATGCGCTACGACCGCGCCCGCACCAACCTCGACCGGCACCCCAACTACATCCTGGCCGCCTACATGGCCTCAGCCACATGACATCTCAACCATCCGCACATCGAATGCCGGACAGTCCGGCAGCTGGCTTCGGCTGATGCGCCCGGTGCCCGTCTTCGTACTCCGCCGGATCTCGCGCTGACCGCACCCAGCGCGGAGGCCGGAAGATCCACGGGCAGAGATCATCTCGGTCACCCGAGCCGACCGCTGGTTGTGGGCGCTCGTACCGACTGTGGCTCGGATGTGAGCGCACCGAGAGCGTTCTGTTGTGGCATGATCGCGGGCATGAAAACCGGAAAGGCCTGTGACCAGTAGCCGCAATCTCGCGCTTCACGCAACCCTGCCGGAGCGCTACGCACGATTCGATCTTCTTGCTTCCACGATCGACCACCGTGGCCGATTGCTCGTCTTGCTCGTCGATCCCGCACAGGATGGGTCTTCGGGCCTGCCGTGGAGGCGGCAAGGGCCGTGGAGTCCGCCGACACCGCGTTTCGATGCGACCGCCGTCATCTGCGACAGCGACGATGTTCACGAGATTCCGCTGCACGGCCTGGATCAGTGGTTCTCCGCGATCGACGCCTTCGGTGAGGGTGTCATCGTAGGTGCCGCACGCATTCCACGCCCGGATTACGGTCGGACGTACGAACAGTCGATTCCAGCCAACGACGTTATCTTGCCTCGCAACGTCCGAGCCTTCGACAGCACCGGAAACCCCGTGGGCGCCTTCTACGCAGGAGACGGCATCGAGCAATTGCTCACCGACTCCAGTGGCAGGATCTGGATCAGCTACTTCGACGAAGCCACATATCAATTACTCGGCCCGGACGGCACCTGGTCATGCAGCTACATGCCCGGCCTGGCCCGCTGGGACGATCCTGGCAGCGATCCCTGGTTCGCATTCGACGACACCGGCGACAAGCTCGACTGGTGTGACTGCTACGCGTTGAATGTCGGTCAGTCGCTGGTCCATGCCTGCCCCTACAGCGAATTCCCGCTGGTAGAGATCGATGCGTGCGGAGTCCGATCGATCACACCGAATCCGGTCACTCGATGTCACGGCCTGGCGGTGTCAGGATCGACCTTCGCGTTCCTGGAACACCATCGTCGCGGCGAGGCGATCGTGTGGCAGATCCGTCGAGCGCGCAGGCAGGGGGCAGAGATCACCGAAATCGGTAGGGAGACTCTGCTTCTGCCCGGCGGTCGGCCGCCCACACACTGGGCCCGAGGAAGGATCGGGCGCGACGGAAACCTCTGGATCCACGAAGAGGGCAATCCCCGACAGTGGTATCGCTACGAGATCGAATGCGGGTGACCTGATGGTGAAGATGCAGTATCTCCGGTCCGGCAGATATGTCGAGCATGGCCGCGAGCACCAGGAGGGGGTCGACCTTGCGACCGTGAGCCGAGTTCATCTGCGCTGGTACTACTTCCTGTCGGACCTGTCGTTCATAGTCGACGGGGTCGAGCTGGCCCCGCCGTGGTCGTGGACCCCAGTGCTCGACTTCCTCTGGTCGATGCAGCGAGTGCCGGACTACATGGAACGGGGCGAGCGTTTCAGGCTTGGGTTCACTGAGAATGACGACCTGATCGTGTTCACGCCCGAGGCCGGCAGGGTCCGGATCTCGTGCGCGTACTCGACAGCCGAGGCGGTCGTTGAGGCGATCTGCGACATCGCCGAGCTCAGAGACGCATGGGTGGCCTTTCGGGACACCGTCCTGACCTCACTCTGTGAGGAGTATCCGCGGCTCGTGACCAACCCAGTGCTCGCCGAACTACAGCTCTGACAGCACCCACCGAGTGTAGTCGCACACCCTCATGGCTCATGTCGCGCTGACCGAACCCGCCACCGCGATGCAGCGGAAGATCAACCGGCCGTGCTGATCTGAGCGCGCGGGACGTCCGCTATTGCCGAGTTTCGGGCGACCGGTGCAATCCCGCACAATCCGCTGTAGAACAGCGATTTCGCGCCAATTCCTCAGCTGTAGTCCACGTTTAGAACGGTTGGGTTAGCCGTTCATACCCGGACAGCAGCGCGCTTTTCTGCCGCATACCGCGCTGACCGAACCGGCCAGCGTGGGTTGCGGAACCCGGATTCCGGTGCGGTGCGGTGCAGCCGGTGTCTCTCGCGCTTTGTCACACACGCCCTAGACGGTATGAGGGCCCGCTGAGGTTTGGGGCCGGAGGCCTCGGTTCTGCAAAACGACGTGGGTTGCCGGGGTGAAACTCACTTCGGTAGAGCCACATTTGCAGGTCAGGAGGCCCCCGGTGAGTATCGAGCGTACGAGTGTCGGGCTGGATGTGCACGCGTTGTCGGTGGTGGCGTGCGCGATCGACAACGAGTCCGGGCAGGTGAGCAGGCGGCGGTTGTGCCCGGATCCGGTCGAGATCGTGGGCTGGTTGACAGGTTTGGCGGCACCGGTGAGAGTGGCCTACGAGGCCGGGCCGACAGGGTTCGGGTTGTATCGGGCGTTGACGGCGGCCGGGATCGACACGGTGGTGGTGGCCCCGTCGAAACTGCAACGCCCGGTCGGGGACCGGGTCAAGACCGACGCGCGTGACGCGCTTCATCTGGCGCGGCTGCTGCGGCTGGGCGAGATCGTGGCGGTGAGGGTGCCCACCGTTGCTCAGGAAGCGGCGAGAGATCTGGTCCGTGCCCGCGAGGACGCCCGCGGTGATCTGATGCGGTCCCGGCACCGGTTGTCGAAACTTCTTCTGCGGCAAGGGATCGTCTATTCGGGCGGACAGGCGTGGACCGGGGCCCACGAGGTCTGGTTGCGGGCCCAGCGCTTCGACCAGCCGCCCTTGCAGACGGCCTTCGGCGCCGACTTCGAAGCGATGCTGCTGACCAAGACGCGCCGCGACAGGCTCGATGCCGCCATCGCCGAGCTGGCCGCTACCAGCGAATACACCCCGCTCGTGCGCCGGCGCGGATGCCTGCGTGGCATCTCGACCCTGACCGGGTTCGCTCTGGCAGCCGAGATCGGCGACTGGCACCGGTTCACCGGCAAGACCATCGGCTCGTATCTGGGTTTGGTACCCACCGAATACTCCTCCGGCAGCACTCGCAGCCAGGGCTCGATCAAGACCGGCAACGGTCACGCCCGCCGACTGCTGGTCGAGGCCGCCTGGCACCACCGCCGCACCTACCGCAATCCCACCACCACCATGAGTGCCCGATGGGCGCTGGCCCCTGCCGCTGCCCGCGCTCGCGGGCACGCTGGCAACCACCGGCTCCACCACCGCTGGGAACAGTTCACCGCCCACCACAAACGCCCCGTGATCGCCAACGTCGCCATCGCCCGCGAACTCGCCGGCTGGTGCTGGTCACTGGCAGTCCTCGACGGCTGAGCACCGGCCCCGGGACCCGCGGCCGGGCGGCGAACACTCGTGTCGGCGTGCGGGACGATCCGCGATACAGCTATGGGCAGCAACGTTTTTCGCGTTGTCACGCCCGACTCTAGACCAGCGGCACCGTCCCCATCGAACAGTCGTCCTGCGGTAACCAACCCGCGCATATCAGTCTGACCACGCCGTCGCCAACACGACACGACCCGAGGCAGACCCGCCCGACCGCACACGAAAGCAGTCCCGGCAACCCACGTTGCCGGGACTGCTTTCACCTGCCACTTGACAGAACAGGCCAGTTCATGTGCCGGGAACTGGACGTGTCCCGGTCGGGCTACTACAAGTGGAAGGGCCGTGGTCGCAGTGACCGGGAGCGCGACGATGCGCTGCTGACGTTGGTGATCGAGGCGATCCACGCCAAATTGCGTGGCAATCCGGGTGTTCGGCGCGTGCACGCGGCGCTCGCGGCGGCCGGGCGGCAGGTGTCACGCAAGCGGGTGTGGCGATTGATGCGCGCGGCCGGTTTGCAAGGTCGGTTCCCGAAACCGTTCCGGCGCACCACGATCCGAGGATCGAAGCCGGTGGACGCATTCGATCGGATCGGACGCGATTTCACTGCCCCGCAGCCGAATCAGCGCTGGTGCGGCGACATCACCTACGTCAAGACCTGGACCGGATGGGCGTATCTGGCCACGGTCATCGATCTGCACGACCGGGCCGTGGTCGGCTGGGTGGTCGCCGATCACATGCGCACGTCGCTGGTCACCGATGCTCTCGACATGGCCATCGCACGCCGACGGCCGGCGAAAGGCGTTGTCTTCCACAGCGATCGCGGCAGCCAATACACGTCAAAGGAATTCGCTGCCTACTGTGCCAAGAATGGCGTCCTCCGATCTCTCGGCCGGACTGGATCATGCTTCGACAATGCCGTAGCGGAATCGTTCTTCGCGACCTACAAGAAAGAGCTCGTGCATACTCGTCCATGGCCGACCGTGCAGTCTCTGCGGAAGGAGACGTTCGACTGGATTGAGTTCTACTACAACACCGCTCGCCCTCATTCGGCGCTCGGTTATTTGACACCACGGCAATACGAGTTAGGGCACAGGGAAATCAGTCAGATCGCGGCTTGATCCCGAGTCCACAAAACCGGGAACACTCCAGCGCCGGAATTGTGAGGATTATGTGAGCGACCGCGTTCGTCCCGCTCCGAACATCCGCAAACCACGACCGGCCGACAGGTCATGCCGTATGGCACGCTGACGCAACCGGCCAGCGCAGCCTGACGGAACATCAACCCGCCGTGCCGATCTGAATGCCCAGAACGTCCGCTACTGCCGAATGCAGTGCGTTGCTGGCGCGGTGTGGCAGCCATGGGTGGCGGTGGGTTGCCGATCTCCTCGATCGGTCAGGCGGTGTGGTCGGCTTCGGGCGGCGTGATTCGGGGTATGTATGCCGTCGCGACTGCGGTGACGGTGAACAGGGCTGCGAGACAACATCATCCGACAGATCCGGGTGCGCGAGGATAGCGCCCGGCGATGAGGGGACTGTGGGTGACATGATTCTTACCCGCGTCTCACCTGGCGAAAAGAAGCCGTTGCGGCTGGTGACACGGTCCTTACCGCCACCCCGTAACCTGCACCGGCCGCGCCGATTCCACGAGTGGAACGTCACCTTCTCACAAGAACGTGTACTCGTGGCGAGAAATGCAAAGCTCGCACTGGTCCAGTGGCAGTCACGCCTGATAAACGAGATGGCAGGCAGGGCGGAGAAGCTGGCTGGAGCCGCTCGTCAGGCTGTTGGCCAGCGAGCTACCCGCATACCGCGGTGCCGGGGGAGTGTAATCGGCCTCCATCTTGCTGACGGGGCCGCCGGTCGCACTGGTTTGAGTCGCGACCACGTGGAACGGGGTTTGGGAGCAGTCGAGCGCGAGCTCGATGCGGTACGACCCGTCCGACGACGGTTTGGGAGTGAACGGGCCCCCTGCAAGCACCGCGCCGTTGATCGTGAACGAGACAGGTGTCGCATCCGTGAGGCCGGCTTGGATGTCCGCGTAGTCGCAGCCGCCCGAGAACCCGCTAGGGACGCACGTTGTGGTCAATGTGGTGATCGTTGCGGAGGCGGGTGCCGCGGCCAGCACGAGACTGCTTGCGGCGGCGGCAGTCAGGATACCGAACCCCTTGCGGGCCAGTGGCTTCAGCTTCATCGCTGGTAGATCTCCTTGCTTCCCCCCGGAGAAAGGCCACCGGGTGTCAGAGAGCTTAACGACCCGGCCAACATTCAGAACCGCATTCGTTTCACAACTTGGGGCGTTGACACCACGAACATCCCGGGGCTGCGGCCTCCGTCCTCGAGACAAAGGCCGGCCGCCACATGGCATCACCGCAGCAGAACCCGGCGCAGCCGCAGCATTCGGACATGAAACCCACGCTCCACCAGCGCATTACGCCATACCCGGCCGCTTTCGGCGAATGCCAGTCGGGGACCCTCGCGATCGGGCTCCGTCGTCGGCAGTGTTGTCGCACCCTCAGGTGGCGCCGACGGCCCGAACCTGGTGCGGTGCAGAACGTCCGCTATTGCCGCATACCGCGCTGCCCGAACCGGCCAGCGTCGCTCACCTCGGCCAGTGTGCTCGGGTCTGTCCAGATAACGGCTCTGGCCCACTTCCGGTGGTGGTTAAGCCAGCGGGGTCAGGCCAGCAGGATTCGGTGTCGGAGGAGGTCGAATCCTGCTCGGCCATACATTTGCCGTTTGATCAGTTTGGTTTTCGTGTTGACACCTTCGATCGGGCCGCTGCTGTAGGGCAGGGTCAGACCGGCGACGACGGCATCGTGGTCCTGGTCGACACCGGTGAGGAAAGGTTCGAGCTCGATGAGACCGGCCGCGCGGACCTGCTTGATCCAGCAGTCGATCTCGGCGCCGCGCCGGTTGGCCATGATCTGCGCGAACTCGTGCCCGAGCCCAGCGAGTGCAGTCAGTTCCGGGCAGACAGTCAATAGTTCGTCAAGGTGGGCGCGATGCTGATCGGGCAGATCGGCCGGGCGGGTCATGATCGGGCTGGTCAGCCGCCGCGATGAGGACAGGATCCGATCACTGAGAAGGCGTCCCTGATTGAGGTATTTGTGCAGCAGGTTCAGGCTGCCGGTGTAGCCGAGGGCTTTCAGTTCCTCGAACAGGTGCGCGACGGGGACTCCGGGTTCGTCGGCGCGGCGGGTTCGCAGGTGATCTCGGTAGGGGTCGACCAAGCAGGCACGATATTGCGGTGGGCGGCGCAGCCGATCCGGTTGCGGGACTCGGGCATAGCGTTTGACGGTATTGAGCGCCAGACCCAGCCGCCGCGAGCAGTCCAGCAGCCCGACGCCTTGGTCGAGCAGCGCGGGAATATCGTGCCAGCGCTGCAAAGTTGTTGTCTCTCGGGTCAATTGCTGGCGTTTGGGCCCGGCCTTGGCCCAGCAGGTGCTGTGGGCGACGACGGCCTTCTCGATCACCCGGCCCAGGCCGTTCCACAGATGCCAGCGGTCCGATGCCTGCATCACGCCGGGCAGGGCGCGGCGGGCGCCTTCGGCATAGGCGGTGGAACCGTCGCGGACGATGACCTCGACGCCGGGATGCTCGCAGAGCCAGGCGCGCAGCGAATCGGACTTGCGATCGGGCAGCACGTCGATGCGTTGATGGGTGGCGGCGTCGATCAGAACGCTGGCGTAATTCTGGCCGCGGCGCAACGCGAAGTCGTCCACGCCCAACGCTTTCGGCGTCGACCGCCGCGGCAGCGGGATCCGCAACAGAATCCGGATCGCGGTGTGACGCGACAATCGAACCGGCAGCGCCGCGAGCAGTCGAATGCTGGCGCGGCCGGCCAATTCCCGCACCACCGACCGGACCTGAACGGTCAGGCGCGCGGTTCGACGCTGATAGCGCTCCAAAACCCCAGGCACCTGCTCGCGGAAAGCGTTTCGGCAGCCCAGCGTTGAGCACACCAGCCGCCGCGCCCGCACCTGCACCACCACAGCCCGACCGTCCAAGGGCACATCGGCCACGATCCGCTGGTGATACCCGTGCACCCGGGCGGACTTCACCCCGCAGCCCGGGCATGCGGCCGGGCCATCGGGTGTTCGCGCCTGCACCAGAATCAGGCCGCCCTCATCGATGACATCCTCCACCACCAGTGGACCCAGCCCTGAAAACACCACGGCAGCAGGCACATTCACCTCGCACACCGCAACATCGTGCCGTCAGAGACCCTCCGTCACCACCGAAAGTGCGACAGAGCCGTTGTTTTACAGTCCCGTGTGCTCCGCCCCTCCGACAGCCCGGTCCGATATGTGCGCTCAAGGGCCTGGTTACCGAACACGATGCGTGAGCATGAATCTGGCTCGATCCGGCGGCTATCGTTGTCGGCATGAGCGAGCGACGCACTGAATACTTGGGCCGCCTGTCCGATGGCCGGTACATCTTCGTCAGCTCTGTGCCCGGTGATCGTTACTACGACACATTCCGGCTATATCTCGGGACGGCCGATGACATGCGCCCTGTGGAGATCGCAGACGTTGAGCGCTATCGAGACGGCGGCACGACGCGGATCGACACGGCAGCGGGGCAGACGCTGTCTGTGCCTTCGCCTTTCAAGCGGTCACCAACGGTCTTCCCTCGCTGGCACTCACTGGTCGCTGGAGGCGACACCTCTGAATCCTCCGATGTCGAACTACTTGACCCGCTGGGCTACGAAATAACCGAGACGCACGAGGGTGTCAACGTCCGCGCCGTGCGTAAAGCTTGAGGGTTGTGGGCTCCTGCTGCTGACCGTGCTGACCGAACCCCCAGCCCGGGGCGGCCGGCGGCGAGACCGACGTCGGCCCAGAGGCATCCGCTATTGCCGATGTGTATGCAATCGATGGTCAGTCGGCGTGCGCGAAGTGTCGGTGCTCCATGCCACCATCCATATATGTCACTGGAGTTCTTCAATGGGTTGTCCGGGACGCTGGACATCGAGCTGACGGAACCGACCGAGAATGTTGCGGCGAACCTGTCCAATCAGCGCGCGACAGCAACCGCGGCGATCAGGGGAGTCTCGTTCACGCTGAATGTGTTCGAAAATGGGGAGGCTCGTGACTTGACCATCAACGAGTTCGACCGCGTTGTCCTGGAATTGCCCATGCTGAACTTGCGCGGGTTCGGTGATCCCGTTGAACACCGAGCGCCCAACGGTAAGTGGTTCACGGTGCGTGACCTTGCCGCCGCCATCGCCGAGACGGAAAGGAGCACTCGCCAGCAGTCGCAGTGGCTCGGCGGCGTCGACGTGCATCACACCTTCTTCGAAGGCATCTACAAGAGGGACGATGGAGTTTGGGAGATCTACTGGGGGTCGTGAAAATCCTGTACCGCCGCTGACCGCGCTGACCGAACCGGCCAGCGCGGGGCGACGGCGGCCCGAACCTGGTGCGGTGCAGAACATCCGCTATTGCCGATTGCCGTGTGTTTCCACGGGCGGTATCAGTCCGGAAATCGGTCAATGCAAGTTGTCGGACACGCGCGACTTCTTCCCACGCTTTTCGACACCGTTTGGCACCGCTGCTCAAGCGGGTCCGCGCGGCCGCGTGAGATGTTCAAGAACCGATCGATTCTCGACACTCACGAGGCTGACGGCGTCACACCGACAGCAACAGGCGGCCAATCGGAAGGCGCGACATTGCCGGGCTTCTGGCTGACGTCGTCGTTCCAATCGAACGTCGGGGCAGGCGGGCCCCACTGCTTCGGGCGAACGAACGAGACGGTCTCGGTGCCGAAGTCCACGTGCCCGAACCCGACGGTGTCAGTGAACGTTGCCCCCTCGAAAGAGGTGCCGCTGGAGAAGGTCACGCCCTCGAACTCGGTGCTGCGGGAGAAGGTCGTGTATTCGAATCCGGCGCGACCGGAGAAAGTGGCGAGGTTGAATCTGGTGATGCCACAGAAGGTCGCGCGCATGAAATCTGTACTGCCAGAGAAGGTTGCGCGTGCGAACATGCTGCTGAAGGAGAAGGTTACTTCGCTGAAGTCGACGTCGTCGGAGAAGATCGTGCCTTCGAGCCAGGCGAGGTGGGAAAAGATCGCGCGGTTGAAGTCGGCGCTCTCGGAGAAGGTCGCGCCCGCGAAGTCAGCGCCGCTGGAGAAGGTCGCGCGTGCGAACCAGCTCCTGCTGGAAAAGGTCGCGCCCGCGAAGTCAGCGACGCCGGAGAAGGTCGCGTCCTCGAACGAGGCAGCACCGGAGAACGTCGCGCCCGCGAACCGGGCTTTGCCGGAGAACTCCGCATGGTTGAAGTCGACGTTCTCGAGGTGTGCGGTCCGGAAGTCGAAATCACTTGTCGACCAGCTGCATTCGGCACTGTTTCGTACGTGGTCTGCGATGACTTCGATGATGGTCGCGCGGACCTCGCTGTCGTTGTGCCGGTACTCGAGGTGACGTTCCTGATCGCCGGAACGAATACCGTCCGCGGTCGCACGGTGGTGCTCGAGGACCAGCTTGCTCTGGTGGTTGGCCCCAAGTTCGGGGCCGT
Organism: Nocardia sp. NPDC051981; assembly: GCF_040680715.1. NCBI lineage: Bacteria > Bacillati > Actinomycetota > Actinomycetes > Mycobacteriales > Nocardiaceae > Nocardia > Nocardia sp. NPDC051981. The sequence continues at coordinate 17,195 of NZ_JBFAXK010000045.1, forward strand.
AGGGCGAGCGCAGGTACCCGCACAGGACGTCGATGCACTGCTGTCGGCGCAGCCCATCGGCTTCGTCGGCCACGCCGGCCATGGCGTAGACCCCCGCGATACGGACCGCGACATCGGTGGCGCCGAGCTGCGCGGCCGCGGTGCCGAATCGTTCAACGAAGCGGTCCTGCTCGATATCGCGCCGGCGCCGGTAGGCGATCACCAGCGCGACCACACCACCGACACCGGCCACGACCGTCAGCGCGATCCTGGTGACATCGATCTCGGCCGCCCCCTTGCGCGCATCGACCGGCGTGATCCAGCGCAGGAGTCTATAGGCGGCGAAGACGACGACAAGCCCGGCGCACAACGCCAGCGCGACCGCTGGGAACAACCCGATTCGCCCGGCAAAGTGACCAATCACCTTGTTACGCTTCTTCATCCACTCGAGCACCGCTCGATTGTGCTGGAAACCTTGCCCCATCGCTCACAGTTCACCACCTCGAAAGATCAACGGGCTGAGTGCCGCTCGGCCGTCGGCACTGCACGGTAATGCCGAATGCAGCGCGTTCTCAGGGGCTCGAGTGGAATCACCAGCGGGTCAGCCGATCGGAAGCACAGTGCCGCTGCGCCGCCGCCCCAGGATTTGGGGTGGTGCGGGAGGCCGGGGGCGTACTGGATTGTGAAACGCATCAATTTTGCTTGATTGAAAGGTCTTGTCCGATGCGTTCTTTCCTTGTCGCAGCGGCTGCGCTGGGGGCTTTGACGGTGGGGGTCGGCACGGCTGCGGCCGCGCCGGTGCCGGCTCCGGTATCGACGTCGGAGTCAGGTTCGGGGGCACCTCTTTTTTCGGGATCGGGTTCTTCAGGATCGAGTTCTGCGCAATATCTGTATACCCACCCGGTTGTGCGGATTCTGGTTTGCGCTATCGGTGGGTGGACGCCCGAGCAGGTCACGGCATGTTCCGGTGCGGCCAACCCGGGTTCCCCGATGATGTAGGTTGCGGCATCTGGGGAATGCAGAAGCCTACGCTGACCCCGAAGTCGCCGAGAACCTAGCCGAGAGTTTCGGCGAGCAGGAGCTCGGTGGCGGGGTGGACGCTGCTCGCCTGGGGACGCGATGATCGCCAGACTCCGCTCGATGCCCCAGCGTCATTGGCCACTCCAGCCGTGTCATCTCTGGCCTGGACGAGAGCCCAGGGCAGGTCACACCCGACACCCGACATCGTTTGCCACAGAACAGCACTGAAGAACGGCACGGCCGCCGCAGGGATATGACAGTCCCGCTTCAGAAACAGCTTCTCAACTTGCCGTTTAACCTTGTGTGATTGCGGCGTACCCCGGTTGGTCGCGTGAGCAGCCCTTTGTCGATGATTCCTGTTGCGACACACGGAAGTTCGACGCATGGACTGCGGTGATCAGCGTGTATGACGGAGAGCGCGGGCGCGCGTTCGGAGACCTCGTAGCGTTCCGGCAGGCATTCTACGAGTCGTTGACCGCGCGAGCGGATGCGTTGTGTCGGGTACCTGGGACTGATCCCGGCCGGGACCAAGTCCTACCACCAGGGTTGAGTAGCCAATTCCAGTACGTGTCGAGCCATACGGGCTGTTCGGGGCTGACCTGGGTCAATTCGTGGACTGAGTCGCATTCACCGCCGAGATGGGGGATCGAGGTATGCGGCCGTTGCTGTTTGCACGAACGATCGGATCAACGGGTTGGCGTCGCCCTCGTTCCAGACCACCACCCTGCTCGGCGGCATATCGATCAGCGGGACCGCGGCCAGTCCCTCGGGCACGTTGTGCCTGAGCGGAGTCATGCCGACGGTGCCGTTCCGAAGCACGGCTTGCACACATTCTTGAACGACCCGCACGACCGGGCCCTCCCGCGGTTCGCCACCGTTCCAGTAGCTCTGCCAGAGGGGGTCGGTGCCGGCGGGAAACTGGAACAAGCGACGGTCTGAAGATCACCCGTAGCCGGGATCGACTCCGGCCCATGATGGCCTGGGTGGACCGCACACCCCTATCCGCCGTCCGCGCCGTCGGCGTGCTCGAAGTGCTCGGCGCGCTCGGGCTGATCCTTCCACCCCTGACCGGCGTCGCGCCCTGGCTCGCTGTGATCGCGGCCGTTGGGTTCGTACTCCTGCAATTCGGTGCGATCCCGGTCCATCTGAGCGGCGGAGATCGAAAAGTCGCCCTCAACATCACCCTTCTTCTCACAGCAGCTGTGACGGTTTTGTTCGCGACCACCTGGGTGTGAACGTCCGGAAATTCTTGGGTGGTGGATGTCGAGAACGCCCGGGCGGCTCCGTCCCAGGCTATGAGGAGGCGAACGGGCCTCGACGACACCGACGAAGGAGCGAGCATCATGCAAGCGAACGAGATCACCGCGATCCTGAACCTCCCGATCAGCCAGGAGCTGCTGGCTCGCGACCTGCTGCGGATGGCGTATGTCGCCAAGGACGGCACGCCTCGCAACATCCCGATCGCATTCACCTGGAACGGCTCGGAGATCGTCGTCTGCACCACGAAGAATGCTCCGAAGCTGCCCTCCCTGCGGCACAACCCGGAGGTCGCGCTGACGATCGATACAGAGGTGCATCCGCCGAAGATCCTGCTCATCCGCGGGCGAGCGGAGACGGATGTGGTGGACGGCATCCCGGAGGAATATCTGCGGATGAATGGCAGCTACGAGATGACCCCGGAGCAGCGGGTCGAGTGGGAGGCCGAGGTTCGCTCGCTGTACGACGGCATGGTCCGGATTGTCATCACCCCGACGTGGGTCAAACTCATCGACTTCGAAACCACCCTCCCGACCGCGGTCGAAGAACTGATCCGGCAACGGGCCGAGCGTCAGAGCGCCTGAACCGATCGAACGCGGCCAGAATGGGCCGTACGAACCGAGGAGAACATCATGCCGAAATACCTGCTGCTCAAGCACTATCGGGGCGCGCCGGCCTCGGTCAACGACGTGCCGATGGACCAGTGGACGCCGGACGAGATCTCGGCGCACGTGCAGTACATGGAGGACTTCGCCGCGCGACTCGAGACCACCGGCGAGTATGTCGACAGTCAGGCGCTCTCGCCGAAGGGCACGTTCGTCCGCTCCGACGGCGAGGGTCGCCCGCCGGTCACCGACGGCCCGTTCGCGGAGACCAAGGATCTGATCGCCGGGTGGATGATCATCGACGTCGAGACCTACGAACGGGCGCTCGAGCTGGCCGGCGAGCTGTCCGCGGCGCCGGGCGCGGGCGGGAAGCCGATCCAGGAGTGGCTCGAGCTGCGACCGTTTCTCACCGCGTCACCCACGGTCACCGAGTGAACGAGTCGCTGCTACGCGAACTCGTACCCGCGGTGATCGGCGTCCTCGTCCGCCGCGGAGCCGACTTCGCCGCGGCCGAGGATGCGGTGCAGGAGGCGCTGATCCGGGCACTGGAAACGTGGCCGGACGATCCACCGCGCGATGCCAAGGCGTGGCTCGTCGCGACCGCTTGGCGAAAGTTCCTCGATGCCGCCCGCGCCGAAACATCGCGGCGGGGACGGGAACTCGCCATGGAGGCGGAGCCTCCGGCAGGCCCGGTGCCCGCCACGGACGACACACTGTGGCTGTATTTCCTGTGCGCGCACCCCTCCCTGTCCCCCGGGTCGGCCGTCGCATTGACCTTGCGCGCTGTCGGCGGCTTGACGACCCGGCAGATAGCAACGGCCTATCTCGTCCCCGAAGCGACTATGGCGCAACGGATCAGCCGCGCCAAACGTCGGATCGCGGGACTGCCACTCGACCGGCCCGGCGACCTCACAACGGTGCTGCGCGTGCTCTACCTCGTCTTCAACGAGGGCTACGGCGGGGACGTCGACCTGGCGGCCGAAGCCATCCGCCTCACCCGTCAGCTCGCCGCCTCGACCGACGATCCCGAGGTCGCGGGGCTGCTCGCGCTGATGCTGCTGCATCATGCTCGCCGCGCGTCTCGCACCGGCCCGGGTGGTCGCCTGGTGCCGCTCGCTGAGCAGGACCGATCCCGTTGGGACACAGGCCTTATCGCCGAGGGGGTCACGATTCTGCAGACCGCGTTGGCCCGCGACCGGCTGGGTGAATACCAGGCCCAGGCCGCGATCGCCGCCCTGCACGCCGATGCCCCGAGCACCGCCGAGACGGACTGGGTGCAGATCGTGGAGTGGTACGACGAACTGCTACTCCTCAGCGACAGCCCGGTAGTGCGGCTGAACCGCGCAGTGGCGGTCGGCGAGGCCGACGGACCCCGGGCCGGCCTGGCCGCGCTGGCCGAACTGGACCCAGAACTCCCCCGCCACACCGCAGTCCGCGCCTACCTCCGCGAACGCGCCGGAAATCTCGAGCAGGCCGCCACCCTCTACGCCGAGGCATCCCGCGCAGCCACCACCGTGCCCGAGCGCGACCACCTCACCCGCGAGGCAGCCCGGATACGGCAGCTACTGCGCTCCTGAGCCCGGTTGCGGTACAACCACACTCGACCTCCCGCGCGGCCGCGAGCAGCCAGCACGGTTTGGCCGGCGCACGGAACCGACTGCCGCCGAGAACGTCCCCTACTGCCGATTATGCAATTCGCCAGGTGTCAGGATTGCTCCCTGAAGACTGCGCAACGCCACAGCTCGAATCTGCTGGTCATGCGGCCACGCAATGCCGGTCGGGCGCGACGAACACACGGGAATACGCATAGACGACGAATGAACTCCTTGTACAGCAATTGATTTCAGCAATCACCGCTCTGCCGGGAGTTCACTCGAATCTCGAGCGTCACGCACCCACACCGGATCTCTCAGACGCTCACTCAGATGCACCAGACGACACTACCGAGGGGGATACACCACGTAGCTGATCCGAACGATCCGTCGACCGGAGTGGCGGAGGACGACGGGGGCGCCGGGGCAGTCGAATCGGCAGTTGCGGCGGGCGCGGCGAGGACGAGCAGGGGCGCGGCAATAACAGTCGCGGCAAGGGCTTTGATGATCTTGGTAGACATTTTGCTTCCTTACAACGAGTTTATGGCGTCCGGGTACTAGGCGGCGCTGCCGAGCTACCGGACTGGGTCTGCGAGTGCGTCACGTGCCGAATCGACTTTGCGACACCCGATTCGCTCCTTGATGAAGTTCCTGATGCGTCCCGACAGGAGCGCGCATTCAAGCCGGCCGACAGCTGCAGCGTCGACCAGACCGGACAAGACGTCATTGACTACCGAGGAAGACGTCACTAGCAGCTTACCGCTGGCTACCAGAACACTGAAGCCGGTCACCGCCGCAGACGGAAACGAAGGTAATCCGGTTTGCCGTAGAACTTCTCGACACCGGCACACACCTATCCGGCTTCCTGATTGAGGTGAGACTTGCCGTCTCATCGGCCGCAATGATGCATCCGCAGGACCGCACGGGCCGAAACTATTGATCCAACCGATACTGCTGCAGACGCGATTGCGCTGGTTACTGCCCACTTCCCAAACGCTGCGGGCATGCCATCGACGGCACGGCCGACGACCTTCGCATGTCGAGCTCCCGAGAACAGCCGCTATGCCGCAACCCGCACCGGCCACCACACCCGTCAGCGAACCCACTGCAGCGAACCCAATGCACCCCTGATGAGCAGACATTGCCAGCTGATTTACGTGTGTATGGATCATCGGCGCAGCCGGTTCCCGGTGGACGGCCTTCCGACGGGTGCGTCTACTTGTGGTCGATACGGCCGATCGGATCGGTGGCCTGTGCGAGATCGGCCCGCACCTGCTTCCATGCCATGTCATCGATTCCGAGGGCGCTGCGGAGGTAGGCCCACGCGGCCTTCCGGATCAGCGCGACGCGGCCGGGGCTTTCGTCGGTGGTGTCCTGGGCGTTGTAGCCATGGATTCCGCCGAGTGAATGATCGCCTCCGAAGATGGTGAGCAAGCTTTGAGCGCCAGGGCTGTAGGCGTAGACGTCGGTGAACCAGTCGGGGCCGCGGGTCGAGAGATGGGATTGATCGCGATCGCCCGCGACCACCAGGGTCGGTGTGGTCAGGTTGTCGAAGTCGGGGTTCATGAAGGAGAAGTTCTCGGCGGCGAACGAGGTCAGGGTGTCGCCGCCGAGTCCGGTAGTAGCAAGCAGGACACCGGCTTTCACCCGAGCATCGCGTAGATCGGGTCCAGGCTGCCCGTCCGCGCCGAGGACGCGTGCGCCGAGCAGCATGCCGACGGTCTGTCCGCCCCAGGAATGTCCTGCGACGGCAATACGGTCGTGGTCGATGCGTTCGTCGAGCCCCGGAATCGCGGCAGCGATCCGGTCGAGCTGGTCGAGCACCTGCGTGACGTCGCGGACTCGGACGCGCCAAATGTCCTGGTAGCGGGGATCGGCTGCAGTGAGACCGAGGGTCCGTGAATCGAGGAACGTGGGCTGCACGACGACGAAGCCGTTGCCGGCCCAGAAGTCGACCAGCGGGTCATAGGAGGACATCGACTCGCCGTAGCCGTGGGCGAGCACGACGATGGGCAGACCGGTGCCGACGGTGGGTGCGGATACGCGCACCTGCAGGTCGTCGCCGCGTTCGGGCACGGGCAGGACGACCGGTTTGACACTGATTATCGGGGTGGTCAGGGCGGGTACAGCGCTGCGGGCGGCAGTGTCCGGTCCAGGCATGGGGTTTTCCTTCGATAGCGATGAGCGCTGCGCCGGGCGGGGTCGAGAATCCGCGCGAACCGCGGATATACTCAAGCGGAGCACTGTTCCGAATATACGGAGCAGTGTTCCGATTGGCAACCGTTGCCGTGAAGAAGGGAAGTCACGTGGACGCACGCGACGGGCGAATGCCGGCCGCTGCCCGTTCGGCCAAACGCGCCGACGCACGACGGAACGAGCAGGCCCTGCTCGATGCCGCGGCATCGGTGTTCGTCACCCATGGCGTGGAGGCACCGGTACGCCAGATCGCCGCCGCCGCGGGCGTCGGAATGGGCACGATCTACCGGCACTTCCCCACGCGCGCGGACCTCGTCGCGGCCGTCTACCGACATCAGATCGAGGCCTGCGCCGAGGCCGGACCCACCCTGCTCGCGGCCGAGTCCTCACCGTTCGCCGCACTGCGTCGATGGGTGGATCTGTTCGTGGACTTCCTGGTGACCAAGCATGGACTCGCCGCCGCGATGCGCAGCGACCCCGACAGCTTCACCGCCCTGCACACACTGTTCCTCGACCGACTCGTGCCGGTGTTCGACAGTCTCCTCACCGCCGGCCGCAACGCCGGCGAGATCACCGCCGACGTCTCCGCCTATCAACTGCTGCGCGCGATCGGCGACATCTGCGCGGGCGCGGAGATGGTCGACCCGAACTACGAGGTGCATCTCACCATCGGCCTGCTGCTCGACGGGTGCCGACGGTAACGACCACGAAATGCGAAGGTACACAGCCACATCGGGTCACACATCGCCACTGCCACGGCGCCGGGGCGCAATCGCCCGATACGCGCCCTTCTTGCCGCGGGATCGTTCCAGCTGCGGTTCATGCTGATCAGCAGCGACGTCGAGAACTCACCATGACATCCCAACGCCAAAATCCTGCCCTGCCGCACACCACGCTGACCGAACCGGCCAACGCGGACCGGTCGACGACGAGAACGACTGCGGCGCAGGAACATCCATTTCAGCCGATGAGCACGCTCGGTACACATCAGATCGCCGAGCGCGCCGTCCTGGAGTCGACCGTCTATTTGAGGCGAACGTCTATGGTGGCCAGACCGAAGATCTTGCGCCCAGCGGACTTCGCGGTGAGAACGACTGTGGCGGTTCTGGTTTCTGGGTCGATCGATTTGATCCGGCCGGTGAACTCCACGTCCCCGGCCGAGACGGCTCCGACGACGGTGTAGTTCGACAGCCGAGCTCCGTACCGGATGATGGCGCCGGGGTCGCCGAGCCAGTCGGTGACAAACCCCGCCCCGAGGCCCATGGTGAGCATGCCGTGTGCGATCACATCGGGAAGGCCGGCCAATGAAGCGACTTCCTCGTTCCAGTGGATCGGGTTCACATCACCGGCGACTCCCGCGTAGTTCACCAGGTCGCCCCGCGTCAGTCGGACGGTCCGGGCCGGTAGCTCGTCACCGACGGCGATGTCCTCGAAACGGATTGCTGTGCGCGGCAGACGGGTTCGCGATACGTTCGAACGTCGCGAGGCGGCCTGTGCAGGCTGATCGGTCGGTGGGTGTCCGGAGTGTGCCGCCGAGGCTGCGGGCGAGGGCGCGGGTTCCAAACCGCTCATGATCACGCCCGCGATGGCATCGCTGATGTCGGCATCGACGTCATCGCCGGTGATACCGACGATCGTGGTGTGCATGATCTGCACGATCTGGCCGGACTGATCGGTGAATGTATTGGTGACGGTGAGCAGGTCCTTGCCTGCGACACGGCGAACCGAGGACAGTTCGACATCACTGATCAATCGGTCACCGGCCAGGACAGGCTTGTACATCTCGAAGACCTGGTCGGTGTGCACAAACATGTCGTAGCCGGCCAGGACGTTCTCGAGCAGATCACGATTGGCCCGCATCGCCACGATCGAGGCGAACGTCGCCGGCGCGACCAACCCCGCGAACCCGAGCTCGCTGGCAGCGGACTCGCTCCAGTGTGCCGGATGGGAGTCCTGGACAGCTCGCGCGTATTCGCGAATCTTCTCCCGACCAACTTCGTAGTAGTCATCCACGCGATAGCGATAGCCGATCAGCCCGGCCACATCGAATGCTGCTTCCATCAAGCCTCCCCTACATCGTTCGACCAACCTCAGACCCGGATCCGCGGAGCCGAATTCACGAGCGGACACCACTCTTCCACAGGACAGCAAGCTTGCTGAGGAGAACAAACGGTGCCGACGAGTCGGCACGTTGGCCACCAACGCCAGGGCCGACCTGGAACGCGCAGACCCGTCGCGAAGCGCAACCAGCACCGCGCCCGCGCCACCCATCAGCGAATTCGACACCATCGCCAAAGCGATCAACGACCTCGTGCTGATCACCATCAGCCGCCGAAACCGCTTCACCGACAACGAAATCGAACATCTCATCGACATGATCGACCCCATGTACATCACCTCTGGTCGTAACTGAACAACCAACAGACTGACTGACGCTCGATCCGCTACGACTCGAACATCTGCGCATTCGTCCTCGTGGACGAGGGGGAGCTCGTCGGTGCGGCCGACCGGGCCCGGCGCGGGCGAGGTGCGGATCTCGGCGGGGGTGCGGGTGTTCCGTATCCGTCCGCGCGTCCCGGGCGATTGGTGGCTGCATGTGACGCCTGGGTGTCGCGCTGATCGAATCAGCCAGTGGGGAGCAGGCGAAGATCAACTGGCCGGTGACGATCCGAGGCCGATGGAACGCACGCTCTTGCCGCATACCGTGCTGACCGAACCGGCCACAGGGCGGGGCGGCGGAAGATCCACGGGCAGAGGGCCATACAGCCACCGGCAGTGCATGCTATTGCCGAGTTCGGTGTATCGAGCGACCCGGTAATGCTGATGGACAGTGCTGCGATCTGTCCAGTGAACGCATACACCGAGGAGGGGTGTGGCCAGCGGGACCGCAACACTGAGGCAGCACCTGTACAGCGGGCGATGGCAAATCGTATCGGCGATCGTTTCGATCCTGTTGGTGATCGGGTTCATGTTCGCTCTGTCACAGTGGCATCCGGACATGAGGGAAGATGCGCCCGTCGTGCCGCTGCCGGCGATCACCTCGCCGTTGTTGCCGTCGCCCTCTAGCGAGCCGACACCGGCAGAGCGCCGTAAGGGCCTGCGGCGATGGTGAGTGTCGTTAGGATCGCGGCATGGAGAGTCGCACTGCCGATCGAACGTCTGGTGAGACCGTTCGGCGTTCGGTGGTTTTGGGTGGGGGCGGCGTCTCCGGGACTGCGTGGATGGCGGGATTGGCCGCTGAATTGCGCCGCCGTGGAATTGATTTGGGTTCGGCCGACTCGATAGTCGGCACGTCCGCAGGCGCGGTCGTCGGGGGCGCGCTGATAGCGGGGCGGGATCTGGACTCGTTTGCCGACGATCCACGTCCTCCCGGGAGCACGGAACCACCGGCGGTGGTGAAGCGCGAGTTGGTTGCCACCGTTTTCTCGGTGTTGTTCGACCGGACGCTGGATCGCGATACGGCGCGGCGCAAGGTGGGTCGAATGGCGATGGCCGAGGAGCCGGCGCAACCGGCACATATCGCACCGATCGAGTGGCTGGTCGGCGGCAACGACTGGCCGCATCGCAGGCTGCGGATCGTCGTCGTGGACGCGGCCAGTGGTGAGCGCCAGGTCTGGGACTGCGACAGTGGCGTGCCACTGGCGACCGCTGTCGCCGCGAGTCATTCCTTTCCGGGACTCCGCCCGCCTGTCGTTGTCGGAGACCGCTACTACATTGATGGCGGGGTTTGGTCGCCCACCAACGCGGACCTCGCCGCGGACTCGGACGTCGTTCTGGTTGTTGAGCCGTTGGCGCACATGTTCCCGCCCGAACAGGTTCGGGCCGAACTCGCGACGAGGGCGGTCGATACCGTCGTGCGGTTCCGCCCCGACGCGGCCACGATCGACGTGTTCAACGCGTTCGCGACCGATCCGGACGTTCTCGCGAGCTGGCCGGTAGCTTTCCAAGCGGGCATTCGCCAGGCAGACGGCCTGGCACAGCGGTTGATCGACGTGGGCTGGTTGTCGCTGAAGCGTTGATACGCATCCAGGCTAAACCCGCAGCCCGTCGGACAGCAGGGTGAGCAACCGGCGCCAGTCGCCGCTGCCGGAGCGAATGGTGGCCGACAGTGCGCCGACGACCATGTAGACATCGGTGACGGTCAAGTCCGGGCGCACCGTTCCAGCTGCCCGGTCGGATTCGATGAGCGCGCTGAGGATCTCGGCGAGCTGTTCCAGCGCAGCGCCGCGCGGTTCACTACCGCGCGATTGACGGGAGGCTTCGATGGCGGCGGACAATCCACTGTCGGCCGCCAGGGTTTCGCCGACATGGGTCAGATAATCCAGCACCGCCCGGCCGGGCTCGCCGTGGTTCAGACATTCGGTGCGCGCGTATTCCTCGATCTCGGCGAAGCGTTGCGCGGCCGCGGCTTCGATCAGATCGGCCTGGGCCGGGAAGTGCCGGTACACGGTGCCGATCCCGACACCCGCGGCCCGTGCCACTTCCGGCAGTTGGACCTGGCTTCCCCGCTCCGCGAACAGGTTTCGTGCGGCTTCCAGAATGCGGTCACGATTGCGGGAGGCGTCCGCACGCGGCTTGCGCGACGGCGACGATGGGCTTGACACTCGAGGTCCCTTCCGGCCTACACTCTAAACGGATCCGGATTCCGGTTCCGTTTCTCTTGAGTCGAAGGGTACCACCATGTCCCGCAATCGATTTCTGCTGCTCGACGCCGGCGCGGCCCGCCCCGGCCGCCTGCCGCTGCCGCCCGCATTCGCCGTGAAAGCCACCACCGCCGATACCGAAGGCCGCTTCTCGCTCCTGGAAGTCACCCTCGCCCGCGATATCCCCCGCCACACCCATCACGTGGCCGACGAATGCATCTACGTGCTCGATGGCACACTCGAGGTGGAATTCGACGACCGCGTCGAGCACGCCACCGCCGGAATGTTCATCCTACTCCCCCACGGCATTCCGCACGCCCTGCGCCGCGCATCCACACCCCCGCCTCGCCTCATCCAGATCTCGTCACCGGGCGGCTGGGAGTGCTATCTGGAGGATCTGATCGAGGCGGGGCCGGCCGTGCTCACCGCGGGTGCCCTCGACCCGGCCAAGATCAACCCGATCGCCGCCAGGTACCAAATCCGCTACGAGGAACCCACGGTGGCGTAGTACTGCAACGGCATTCGTCGGTCAGGCGATTAGGTGGCCGTCGCCGGTAGTGGGACAGGCAGGCTTGGTGTTGGAGGCATCGCCGCCACCTCGACCAAGACCAGAATGGGCTCGAAGATCTTTGCCGGAGAAGCGAACAGCGTTGTCCGAAGCCGAGGTCGAGGAGGTGTGGCGGCGGTGGCGATCCGGACAGACCATCAAGGTCCTCGCCCGCGAGATACGCCGTGATCCCTCGACGGTGCGCGAACTGCGCAAACGCTGTGGTGAAGTCCGGGGACCACCCGAGATTCGGACGACACCTTGTGGACCGACATCCGCTCTCGCACAGCGCCATCGGGGAATCCTCCGAGCTTCACCGATGGATACCTCTCGAGGGGACAGCCGGAACCGGTCGTGACGGCCACCGAGTTGCTGCTCGGAGCTCTGGGAAGCTCGATCCCGCGCACCGCCACCGACCCGTCGAGCAAAGCCCGACGGATGAGAACGGGTGATGAACTCCGGAGAGGAGTGCCTGTCACCCTGACTTTCCCATTTCCGATCTTGTATGGTGGCCAACCGATGCCCACATCGACTCGGGGGAATATCTTGGAACACAAGGGTTTACGACGGCGCATCCTGGCCGTCGCCGCAGCATCGATGGCGGCCACAGCTGCCGCCGGCGTCACCGAAGCGAGCCCCGGCACACCCACAGATCCGGCTATCACGATCACACTGCCCGCTCCGACCGGGCCCTATCCGGTCGGCGTCACCGAATGGCATCTCGTCGATGCCAATCGCGCCGATCCATGGGATCCCGGCCACCGACGCGAACTGATGGTGCAGATCTGGTATCCAGCCGACGACGCCGATACCTCGCCCCTGGCACCGTGGATGGCGCCGGGCACCCGAGAAGAACAGCGCTCCGGCCTGACCCAGGCCGGTGTCGCTTCCGACAGTTGGGCGCTCGCGCCGAGTCATGGCCGCAGCGACGAGCAGGCCCGAGTCGGCGGGCGGTTCCCGATCCTGCTGAACTCGCCAGGATTGGACGACACCGCCGGGCTGAACACCTTTCAAGCCCAGGATCTTGCCAGCCACGGCTACGTCGTGGTCGCCGTCAACCACACTCACGAGGCATTCGCGGTCCAATTCCCCGATGGGCACACCGAGCACAGTGCGGTGCCGACGGATTCGCCGCTGAGCGTCCTGTCCGACCAGTTGCTTCCGACCCGAGTCGCCGATATGCGCTTCGTTCTCGATCAGCTCGCCGCCGCGGCCAGACATTCCACCGATGCGGCTGCTGCGCTACCGCAACACCTCGCCGATGAGCTGGACCCGACGAAGGTCGGTATGTTCGGCCATTCTCTCGGCGGGTCGACCACCGCTCAAACCATGCACGACGACGCGCGCGTCGCCGCCGGCGTCAATCTGGACGGCCCCGTACTCGGCTCCGTTGCCACCGACGGTCTCGATCGGCCGTTGCTGATGCTCGCCAGCGACACCTCGCCGTGGTTCGGGCACTCGGGCTGGGAACCATACTGGGCAACCAACACCGGACTGAAGCTGCCCCTGCGCATCGCAGGCACCCGCCACATGTCCTTCACCGACGAACAGGTGATCGTGCCAGAACTGGCCACGGCCGGCCTTCTGAGCGCAGACGTCAAGAACGCCGCGATCGGCTCGATCGATCCAAGCCGCTCGATCGACCTCAAACGCTCCTACCTGCTGGCCTACTTCGACGCCGTCTTCGGTCGCAGCGACACGAACCCCGCGGAAACCATCAAGCGACTCGCACAGCCCGAAATGCTTCCACACCTGTAGCCCTCTGCCATTCGAGTCTCAACAACCATTGCCGCAGCATCGACCCGCTACTACTTGCTGACGAACATCCTGTGCTGCCGCATGTCGCGCTGACCGAACGGGCCAGCGATCCATCTCGGAACATCAACGGGGAGTGGCGCTCGGTAGCCGATGAGCAAGTCCCGATCATTGTCGGGGCGTCCTCAGCGATGGGGGCCGACTCAGGCGCGCGTTGCGGTTGCGATCACCCCGGGTCAGGCCACTACCTTTACTCATGGAACGTCCTCCTATCGGCAATGGGACACCAAGCCCGACAAGCGCGCCAGGAGGACGTTCCCCACGTCCAGACACCGACGCACAGAACGTCTTTCTATGCCGCTGGTCGCGCTGTGCGAACCGGTTACCGAGCGACGAGGTTCTGCGCCAGATCTTGGTCGGAGGCCGGTGTTAGGTTGCGGCACATGGGTATTGATAGTGGTTCGCGGGCCGAGGCGCTTGCCGTGAAGGTCGACCGGCTTCGAGCGGTACTGGCCGAGGATCCCGATGGAGATCTCCTGGCATCGTTCCCTCCGGGTGCCGAACTCGATCCGAGCCGTGAACTCGATACCTACCACCGCCAGATGGAGGCCTGTATCGCTTCCGGTCGTCTTCCCGCCACGGCAACAGTTGGGTTGGTAAGCCTTACGCTGCCCGCCGCGATGATCGAGCTGTATCGCCTCACCGACCGCGCCCAGGCCGGCGACATCGAACTGTTCGGCACGTTCGACAAGGGCGCGATCATGGACGCCGAGGGGGAGGTTCATCGCGATGACGAGCATTGGCTTCGTATCGGGTTGATCGGCAACGACAACTTCCTCGTCAACCTCACCACCGGCGAGGTAATGTTCGCCGATCAGTACTTCTGGCGGTACGGGGGACACGACACGTCACGACTGGTGGCACCGGACCTCCTGACGTTCTTCGACGAATGCATGACGGGCGCGCGGTACCACGAATTCGTCAACGACGAAGAGCTCGAAGACGAAGACCGTTGGTACCGGTTCCTCCAGGACAACGACTTCGTCTGAACCGTAGCCTTGGGCCAGTTGAACGTCCTCAATTGCCGCGTGGCGCACGGTTCGAGCCACGCGGCGACCTCGAAGACCAACGGGCAGAGATCATCTCAGGTGGCGCGCAGCCGTCCGCACTGCACAGTAATTGCCAAGAACCGGACATACCGATGCTGATGAAACTGTCCGGATACACGTCGGTTCACAGCCTCGCGAAGTACGCGAGGGTGTCCCGATGAGGGTTTCCCGAACTTCCGCACCGACACCGAACTCGCCACGCGCCGCCAGCGGTCGGACGAACAGTCTTTCAGCCCGAGAGGAACACGACGAGTACTGAGATATCTATCCCGTTGCGCGAAAAGGCATTTCATGGCCTGTGCCAATGGCACTCGCCCACTGCCAACACCATGACCTGGGGTGAGCCACCTCTGATGACGGATCGAGTGCGTGACATTGCCGGTGAAGGTGGCCCGGCCGACCTTCCCATTGCGCGAAGCGGCATTTTATGGCTTCTGCGGCAGGCCAATAACGTCCGATTTCATGGAGTGGAATTTTCGGTCGGCCGAAGAGCTCGCGGCTGCCTTGCGTGTCGGTGCGGTGACCTCGGTGGAACTGACCGACGAGGCGATCGCCCGTATCGAGCGGGACGACAAGGCGATCAACGCGATCTGTGTGCCGGACTTCGATAATGCGCGTGCCGCCGCGCACGATGCCGATCAGGCGCGCGCCCGCGGCGAGGACCGGCCGCTGCTGGGTATTCCGGTGACGGTCAAGGAGTCCTACGACATCGCCGGGCTGCCCACGACCTGGGGCATGCCGCAGCACGCGAACTACGTACCGGCCCAGGACTCGGTACAGGTGTCGCGGCTGAAGGCCGCCGGCGCGGTGGTGCTCGGTAAGACCAATGTGCCGTTGATGCTGCGAGATATCCAGAGCTTCAACGAGATCTACGGCACCACCAACAACCCATGGGATCATGGCCGCACGTCGGGCGGGTCGTCCGGCGGTTCGGCGGCGGCCCTGGCATCCGGATTCGGCGCGCTGTCCATCGGCTCGGACCTCGCCGGTTCGCTGCGCACCCCCGCGCATTTCTGCGGCATCTACGCGCACAAGCCGACACTCGGTCTGGTGGCGGCCCGCGGTATGGTCGCGCCGCCCGCGCCGGCACTGCCGGTCGATCTCGACCTCGCTGTTGTCGGTCCGATGGCGCGGACCGCCCGCGACCTCAGGTTGCTGCTCGACGTTATGGCCGGACCGGACCCGCTGACCCACGGGGTCGCCTACGACGCCGCACTGCCGCCCGCACGCCACGAGCGGCTGGCCGACTTCCGTGTCCTGATCATCGAGGACCATCCGCTCATTCCAACCGGATCGGCGGTGCGGGCGGGCGTGAACCGGGTCGCCGAGGCGCTCGTCGACGAGGGCGCCCGCGTCGAACGGCACAGTCCGCTGCTGCCCGATCCGACCGAAGCGGCGACGCTCTACATGCAGCTGATGCTGTCGAACGCCGCCGCAAGTCTTTCCGTCGACGTGTACGAACAGCTGCAGACCCACGCCGCCGCCCTGAGCGCGGACGACCGGAGTCTCGATGCGGCGCGGCTGCGCGGCATGGTGCTCAGCCACCGCGACTGGGTCGAGGCGAACAACCGTCGCGAACTCCACCGC
This sequence comes from Nocardia sp. NPDC051981, assembly GCF_040680715.1. Lineage (NCBI taxonomy): Bacteria > Bacillati > Actinomycetota > Actinomycetes > Mycobacteriales > Nocardiaceae > Nocardia > Nocardia sp. NPDC051981. The sequence continues at coordinate 33,485 of NZ_JBFAXK010000045.1, forward strand.
CACGGCTGGCGGCGGCTCTTCGCCGAGTTCGATGCCGTGGTGTGCCCCATCACGCCCACTCCCGCCTTCCCGCACGACCACAACGGAGGTCTGGAGAACCGGCACATCGACATCGACGGCGTCGAGTACCCGTACTTCGACCAGCTCGTCTGGGCCGGTATGGCCACCATGCCGGGCCTGCCCGCCACCGCCGTCCCGGCGGGCCGGTCACCCGAGGGGTTGCCGGTGGGAGTGCAGCTCATCGGTCCGATGTTCGAGGACCGCACCCCGCTGCGGCTGGCCGAACTACTCGAGCAGAAGATCGGCGGCTTCCAGGCACCGAAGTAACGCGCACCACCGGGTGTCCACCCAGGACGAAGCGCCCGCAGAAATCGCAACCGACCACAACGAACCGAGAACCGTCGCAGAAGTCCCGCGCGGTCCGAGTCAGCCATGCGCCCTATCGGAAATCAACGCACCGAACTCATCTCGGCTCGAAGCCAGTTCGCCTGACCGATCGCCGAGTGGCACGCCCTGGAAGCGATTTCGGGCAAATCGCCTCCAGGGCGTGCCACTCGATGGCCGGGCCGCAGGCTAGTTGGCCGATGGAAGACTGACACTACGTTCGGCACGATCGGTCAGAACCACGCCCCATCTCGTCACCGTCCGGGCATGCCTGGGAATCGAATAGCTGCCAGCTCCATTACTCGCGGGGTCGATGCGCCTGCTCACGCCCATCCTTCCGACACTGAAATCCGGACATGGGTGCAGGCGCATCGCAACATCGGCGTCCCGTGCGAGTGTCGGCACCGGCGGGTCCTGCAGCGACCAGCCGAGCCGATCCAGGGACGGCACTACCAGGGTGTCCCCGGCGCGCATGTATTCCAGGCACTTTGCGAGCTCTTCGCGTTCGGTGTCTTTGCCGGACTTCTTGTCCGCGAAGGTCTTCTGACATCCCACCGCGGTGAGCACGTGCAGCTGCCGGTCCAGCAGCTGGCCGGTGGTGGAGACCCGCGCGTATCCGATGAGCGCGCCTCCGCCGCCGATCGGGTCGAGGGCATCCCCATCCAGAATGAGCGGTTCGGGGATCTCGACTTCGCGTGTGGTGTCGGCCATGGCCGGAGTGCATGAGAAAGGGCCGACAGGGTTGTTGGACAACAGTTTTGCGGCAACAGGTCTTTTCGACAGCCGCCGGGTTCGAGCCACCTGCGGATTCGGTCCAGAGGCCGCGGGCCGCTCGGAAGTGTTGAGAAGCGATCGTTTTCCGAACGCGAGGCAACGCGCGGCGCACCCTCCCTCACCGGCCTGGCCATGCCGATGATGCTGATCCACAGGAGGGCAGGATCGGTCGCTGTCGAGGGTCCTCACGGACGAACGCGGATGACCGTCTTGCCCTTGCGTCGCTTGGTCGGGTTGAAGGCGGCGACTGCGTTGTTGAGGGTCGCGACCGTGCCGATGTTTGGCCGCACTCGTCCGTCGCGCACCCGCTGGGCGATCTCACCGAGTTGGGTGCGGTCGGATACGACGACGAAGTCGATCGCCAGTCCGTGGGCGGGTCGAGCCTCGGGCGGCCCGGTGACGGTCACCAGCGTTCCTCCGGCACGAACGAGATCCGCGGACCGCTTCTGGATGTCTCCGCCGAGGACATCGAAGACTAGATCGACTCCGCCTATGTCTGCCAGAGAGTCGTTCTGAAGGTCGACGAACTCGTGCGCCCCGAAGTCGAGCGCGGTCTGCCGGCCGGCCGCGCGCCCGGTGCCGATGACGTAGGCGCCGGCCTCACGTGCGAGCTGGGTTGCCATCGACCCGACTACGCCGGCCGCACCGTGCACGAGGACGCTCTGCCCCGCCTGAAGACGGCCGTGATCGAACAGCCCCTGCCAGGCGGTCAAGCCTGCCATCGTGACGCCCGCGCCCACCGTGAAGTCGATGTCGCCCGGCAGCGGCGCGAGATTACGCGCCTCGACGACCACGTACTCCGCCAGCGTGCCGTCGCGGGTCCAGTCCGTGAGCCCGAACACCCGCTGCCCCACCGACAGGCCGGTTGTGCCGTAGCCGAGAGCGCTGACCACCCCGGCCAGCTCATGCCCGGGGATCGACGGCGTCCGGTCCCGGCCGAGCCGATCGATCCAGGTCGAGGGCCACTCCAACTCATCCCCGGTGAATCCCGACGCATGAACCTCGACGACGACATCGCCGTAGCTCGCGCCCGAGAGGCTGGCGAACCTCGCCGCATCCGGATCGGGCCGCTCCACCAACGTCATCCCGGCCGCTCCAGCGGCCCGGTCCGTCACCACGATCGCCTTCATGTGAATACCTCCCTGTATCCAGGCCGTGGGCCACACTCTGTGGGGGGCGGAGCCGAGCATGGTGATCCCGACGCTGAGCCAGAACATCCGGCCCTGCAACGAATCACGATGGGAGCCAGGACCCCGGCAGCCGTTCCACGCCAGCCGACTCGGTCACCGTCGTGTGCCTCCAGGCACACGACGACGCTATAGCGACTGAACTGCCGGCACCGGCGAATTCCATCGGGACACGCGGCACGCCATGATCGGTCGCTGTGAGCGCACCGTTTTTCGAACAGATGGACGGCACCGGCAAGGGGCGACGCCGCCAGGCCAAAGGTTCACGGTCGGCAAGGTCTGCGAACGGCGCTGGAGGTCAGCGGTCACCACGCGGAACCGCTGCCCCCTCTGGATTTATCGGTGATCTATGACTTCGATTTCGGACGCACACACCGAGGGAGCGAGGATCAGGAGTCGGCGTCGAGAGTCTCGAGCCCGCGATGAACTCGCTGCGGGTGAGTCGGCCGTCTCGGCTCACATCGGACTGGTCGAACCAGTCGGCAACCGCGGCCAAGTCGGCAGAACTCAAGCCGGGGATAGTGATCTCCCCCGCCCTATTGCCCCCTGTACGCAGGGCGGTGATCACTTCGCCCCGAGTGAGGACCCATCCTTGCTGAGATCGAGCGCATCCCAGAGCGTTATCGCTTGATCCCGATCTACCATCGCGTAGCCTCCCCGCTCTTGGACGTGATTGCTAGGTCGTCGGATTACGTACCAGCACAACAGGTTTCGATGTGGTGTCCACCCTGGGTGGATGCCGACCTCGCGACCAAGGATGCCATCCCTCGGCGGTGAACTGGGTGGGCTCCACTCCGGGGACACCTGATGGGCGGTCAGGCCTCAATCTCCGGAAATGTTGGCGACCCATGCCACAGTAATGCTTGTGAGCTATCAATATTCCAGCCTGGCCGGGGCGATTGACGACAAGGCCAGCCCGTTGCGCCAGTACCTCGACCAGCGGTACCCGAATCTCGAACCCGTGCAGGCCGACTACCGCGCCCGCGCCGGCGCACTGCTCGTCGGCGGCACCGGCGCCAGCCCAGGAACCTTGGGCGCGGCCTTCGACTACCTACTCCGATTCACCTTCGGCGCCGAGTACGTCCCCGAGACCGCGGTGTTCGCCGAACCGATCTTCTATCGCCCCGACCACATCGCCGTCGTCTGGGAGCTGGCCACACTGGCAGGTCACGCCTATATGCGGCCGCTGCCGGAGAACACCTTCGAGATCGTCGCCCGGGCGAGCTGGGCGTTGACGCTGTGCACACAGCTGTATCGCAATCCGTTCGTCTTCCCCAATTCCCCACTGGCCGAACCAATTCGCAGCGACCGGTTCACCACCGAGGCCTTGCTCGCGCTGGCTCCCGGCGACGCTCTCACCGAAATGCGGTCACTGTATCTACTGGCCCTCACCGAACTGGCCGAATTCCTGCCCGACCCATCGTCGGCGGTGGCTCTGGGGCCAACGTTCGCCGCCTCGCAGTTCTGCCCGGCCGATGCCGACCTCATCGTGGACGGCGTCCTGATCGAGGTGAAGACTCGCTTCGGCGCGGCCAACCGTGAGACAGGGCAACGATCGGACTCGCTGTCGCTGACCGACATCTACCAGATCATCGCCTACGCGCTGTTCGACACCACCGACACCTTCTCCGTCCATACCGCGGCCCTCTACTCCGCCCGCTACGGCGCATTGCACACATGGCCGCTGCAGCAACTGCTCGACACCCTCGCCGACGCGCCGATCGACCTCGCGGCCGAACGCGCCCACGTATGGAAACTTCTCGGCGGCAAGCAGATTCCAGCGATCCCCGTGCTCCAGTGAACCGCCGGCGCGTCAGCCCTTTCGCGTGGCGTGCACGCAGTCGCCCCCGGGCCCGAACCCGCCGTCATCGTCCTCGCCACCGATCAGGCCACCACTCGGGAGATCATCGACATTGAACCCGACAGACCAACTCACTTCGCGAAACAGACGATGTCCCGCAGTCCCTCGCAGGTCGCTGCCTCGGCAGTGTCCTTGCTGGTGCGTCGAGCACTTCGACCACCTCGACCCCGCGCGCCCTGGCCGTCCGATCGGTTCCAGATCCACACGGGGGTTGAAATCAACTCGGCTACTGAGCATCTGAGGACCGAACGGCCCCGAGTCCATCTTCGCCGAGCTGATTCGGGGTTGCTCAGCAGAGTCTCTACCAGCAGCGATACATGCGCTGCCCTACTTCTTCGCAGGGGCTAATCCGCTTCGGAATTCGACGCCCGTGACATCCAACCTGCACGTCGAACGGCCTATTCAGAGTTCAACTTACGTTCCGAAGCCGAACAACCTCTGTATGCGACTCGCCGATCCGGCCGCCGCCGGCGTTGCCTCGAGACCGACCCTCCGGCCGAATCGCCTGGCTGGCTCTAGCGAACTCGAGTGCGCGCTCATGCCGATGAGCGAGCGCGATAGAGATCGTCGAGGCGGGGTGTTGGTGCCTGAGGCACACGGCGAACTGCGCGAGGGGCCACAGGCAAACTGGTCG